>JAOZVH010000012.1:0-28418 GCA_029938235.1 Bacteroidales bacterium | reverse complement strand
TTAAAATTTTGGCGTTTTTTGGGGAAAATAATTTTTTAATAAATTATTAAAATTTTGGCGTTTTTTGGGGAAAATAATTTTTTAATAAATTATTAAAATTTCGTCATTTTTTGGAAAAAATTTTTTTAAAATAAATTATTAAAATTTCGTCATTTTTTGGAAAAATTTTTTTTTAAAACAAATTATTAAAATTTCGTCATTTTTTGAAAAAAATTTTCCATATGCGTAAAGCGTGTACGATGACGCATATGGAAAACTTAATAATCTAATTATAATAATTTTTTATTTTCAAATAAAATTAAAAAAATACCGAATTTTCATTTTTTTTTTTTAATTGTTTTTTTTATTAACAATTTTTTTTACAAAATATGAGATATTTTTTATTAATTTTTATATTTTTTATTTTTGAAAATTCATTTTCACAAAACGAATTATTTTCTTTAAAAGAACTTCAAGAAAAAGAAAAATTTAATTCTATAGTAGAAGCGTATTCTGAAATTAATAGGGCTTATCGTTTGGATTTGAATTTTCAAAAAATGAGAAAATTAACAAAAGAAATCGGTTTAATAAGAAATTTACAAGAATTAGATCTTTGGGGAAATTTTTTAACAAAATTACATCCAAAAATTATTTTATTAAAAAATTTGCAAATTTTAAGTATTTATGGTAATGCTTTTACAGAGTTTCCGGAAGAAATTTTGCAGTTGAAAAATCTTAAAATATTAAATTTAAATGCAAATCAAATTTCAATTCTTCCGGAAAAAATTTCTAATTTAGAAAAATTAAATCGTCTGGAATGTAAAAAAAATGAAATAGAATTTCTACCTGAAAGTTTTTGTGAATTAACAGAATTAGAAGAACTATATTTAAATAATAATTTTTTAAATAAATTGCCAAATAAAATTGGCAATTTAAAAAAATTACTTATTCTTGACATTTCAAATAACCAAGTTAAAAATTTACCAATATCTATAAAAAATTGTAAAAAAATTTGTTATTTGAATCTTGCTTATAATAAATTTGAGAATTTACCTGACGGTTTAGAAAACTTAGAAAATTTAAAAATTCTTGATTTGGAAGGCAATCCTATTCCTGAGGAAGAAAAATTAATTATAAAAAAGAAACTTCCTAAAGTTTTTGTAAAATTTGAAAAAATATAAATATGAAAATATTAGTCGTAGATGACCAAATTTATAATCGTTTGATTTTAAAAGAAATAATTGATATTTTTGATTACGAATGCATAATGGCAAAAAATGGAAAAGAATGTATTGATATTTTAGAAAAAGAAAATTTTGACGCTATTTTTATGGACATAGAAATGCCTGTTATGGATGGTTTAGAGGCAATTTATAATATTCGTAAAATGCAATATCCAAAAAATAAAACTCCTGTTTTTGTGATTTCTGCACATAAATCCTTAGATTTAGACGATGAAAATTTTGATGGTTTTGTTGAAAAACCATTTTCTGTAGAACTTATTGAGAATATTTTAAAAAAAATTAAAAAAAAATTAAAAAAAATTTTTTTTTATACAATAATTATTTAATTTTGTCGTAATTATTAATAATTAATTTTAAATTTTAATATTTTTTTAAGAAAAAATTATGAGAAAATTAAATTTGTTAATGGCTTTTTTTATGTTGATTGGTTTTGGATTACTAACATCTTGTAGTGATGATGAAACAGATGATGTAATTAAGCCAAAAGTTATTGTTACAGAAGTAGCAGGTGCTACTTATGAGCAAGGAACTTCAGTAAGTTATGGAATTGTTATTAGTTCTAATGAAAAACTTAAAAATTTTGAAGTTACAGTAAGCGGTGTTACTGGAGCAGAAGGAACTGTTTTAACATATACTACTGAAGGTCTTTTTGAACTTGATGATGATGGTAATGCAAC
Source organism: Bacteroidales bacterium (assembly GCA_029938235.1). Classification (GTDB taxonomy): domain Bacteria; phylum Bacteroidota; class Bacteroidia; order Bacteroidales; family 4572-128; genus 4572-128. The sequence goes on along the minus strand of JAOZVH010000012.1, from coordinate 26,518 downwards.
TGATGTTATAGATGTAAGCACTAAAAGTGAAGCACTTTCATATACTTATATAGTACCTGCAACAAACACTGGTGATGTTACAATTACTTTTAAAGTAACAGATTCTGAAACTTTTAATGAAGACGTTAAAACTTTTACTATAGTTGAAGCTACACCTGAAGGCACAGCTTTTGGAAATGAAGCAACAAATGGTGTTATTGCTCATACTTGGGGACCGAATCATGCTGCTTTTGATTTAGTAAATGGAACTTCTTTAGCTTCTGATGGCAATGAAGCAAATAAAGATATGAAAAATGTTTCTCAACAAAATTTAGATTTTGTTGTTGGTTGGGAAGCTGGAACAGGAAATACTACTACTTTTGTAAAAGTAACTGGTTTTGATTATGATGCAGGAACAGTTGAAGAAGCTGTAGCACTTTTCACAGGAGCTACTAGTTCTGTTAGTGGAGTTGCTGTAAATGATGTTTATTTAGCTCTTTTAGGAAATGGCGAAACTTGTGCTATTAAAATTACAGAAGTAAATACTATAGATATTTTATCTGACGTAAAAATAGGAGAAGAAGGTTTCATTAAATTTTCTTACAAAAAAAGTTCTGTTGCAGTTGGTAAATAAAAAATCAAAAATAATTTAATAAAAAAATGGAATTTATTTTTAAATTCCATTTTTTTTATATTAAATTATAATAAAAATTTTATTTTTTTCAAAAAAAAATTTTTTCATTAAATAAAAAAACATTAAAATTTATTGTTTTTTGAAAAAAAATTTTTTTTTCATTAAATAAAAAACATTAAAATTTATCGTTTTTTGAAAAAAAATTATTTTTTTATTCTACTTAATCTTAAAATAATTCCAAAAGCTACACTTGTAAATAATAAAGACGTTCCTCCCATACTAATAAAAGGCAAAGGTTGACCTGTTACAGGAATTAAATTTACCGCAACTGCCATATTTGATAATGCCTGAAAAACCAAACTAATTGTTAAGCCCATAGATAAAAACGATGGAAAAGTTCTTGTGCTTTCTTTTACAATTATTCCTGTCCTGAAAAATAAAAATAAATATAAAAATAGAATTATTATTCCTCCAAATAAACCATATTCCTCTAAAATAATTGCATAAATAAAATCAGAATATGGATGTGGTAAAAAATTTCTTTGTGTACTATTTCCGGGAAATTTACCAAAAAATCCCCCTGTTGCAATTGCAATTTTTGACTGTTCAACTTGATAATTTGTTTTGCTGTCTTCAGATAAATAATTTTCTATTCTTTTTTCCCAAGTTTCTACACGAAAAGTTTTTGGAAATTGTATCGCAATAAGAACAAAAAATATAAAACCAATCAAAAGAACAAAAAGTGAACTTAAAATATAAGAAGTTCTAACTCGTCCAATGAAAAGTAAAAATAAAGTATTTATAAATAAAATTATTGCAGTTGAAAAATTTGCAGGTAAAATTAAAAAAGTAATACAAAAAATAGGAATAATTATCGAAAGGAACTCATTTTTATTAATTTTCCTATTATCTTTTCTTTTTGATAAAAAACGAGCAACATAAATAATTAAAGCAAATTTTGCTAAATCAGAAGTTTGAAAACTCAAACCAATAATAGGCAAAGTTAACCATCGTGAAGCTTGATTAATATTTTCTCCCAGAAATAAAGTTAAAATTAAAAGTGGAAAAGAGATATATAAAATAAAAGGCGAAATGCCCCAAAAATAACGATAAGGCATTAAATGTATAATATAAGTTATACAAAGTCCGAAAATTAAAAAAAAAGTGTGTTTAAAAAAATAATAACTTGTATCTCCACCTTGATATTTATAAGCAAGAGTTCCAGATGCACTGTAAACAGCTAAGAGCGAAAAAATAGAAATAATTAAAATTACTATCCAAATGACAATATCACCTTTGAAATATTTTATAATTTTTTTTTTCAAAAAATTTTAATTTTAAAAAAATTTCTCAAAAATAATATTTTTTTTATTTTTTTTTTATTTTTTGCAAAAAATTATTTACAATTACAAGATGAAATTTCTGATTTTATATATTTTATTTTTTTTTAAAATAAATTTCCTTTTTTCTCAAAAAGAAGATAAGGTTGTTATTCCGACAAAATATGGCAATTTTTCTTTTAGAGGACAAGTTTTTTCTCACGGAAGTAATTATTTACTCATCGGTTTAGGTGGAGTTTTCGACCAAGAAAGAAAAATGAAACAAATATCTGGTCGTGTTGCTTATCATATTCGCTTAAAAAATTATCATTTTCAAATGGCATATCACACTAATAGCGATGAATGGTTTTTAAACCGTTCTTTTCAAACTTTACACGAAATCCGATTGGGAACAGGTATAAGAAAAGACGAGTGGAAAAAAGATATGGCAATTTTTATTGGACCATCTTTGTCTTATGGAGACGCATTTATGAAAGTAAATGATAAAGAAGATTTTTATCATTTCTCTACTGTAGGAGCTTACATAGATTTACAATTTACAAGAAAATATATTTATGACATTGGATTAGGAACTTCTGTTTTTGCATCTTTTAATAAATATTATACAATCTATGGCATAGATTTGCACATTTATTTTTCCGCTGCCTACAAAAAAAAGGCAAAAAGTATAATGTAAAATATTTTTTTTAAAAATTTATAATTTTTTTTAGAATTCTATATAGCCATCTGGAATTCTAAAAATGGATTTTTCCAATATTTTTTTTTCTACTTTATCTATTTTAATAAAATTCTTTTTTTCTTTTAAGATGGTATATTCTTCAATTTGTAAAGGAAATGTATTTTCAACATCTGGGATTTTTAGAAAAAAACTTAGATAATCTTCACTTCTATTAATTAATTTCAAAATTCTTTCAAAATAAGGATAAAAATCAGATGTAACCCAATAAACAATTTCAGTATCTTTTATTTTGTTTTTAACTCTCCATTGGCGACAATTATAATTTTTAATCTTTTTTGTTGTTTTTGTTTTATTAATAATAAAATTTGTATCAATATTCTTTTTGTAAGGTTTTTGCTTTATTTTCGTGAACATTTTTCTCGAATGACTCAGAGCAATTAAACTGTTTAATTTTAAATTTATCAAAAGAGTTCTCTCTTCACAATTTTCTTTTTTCTCGTCCACTCTAATTAATTGATCTTTAAAATAAAAGATAAGGTAAGCAGTATCAATAAAATTTTCTTTTTTCATAGAAATAATACCTTCAAAATTTTGTGAAAATATAAAAAAACTATTTAATAAAATTAAAGATGTCAGAATTTTATTTTTCATAATTTATTTTTTTTGCAAAGTTATTAAATTTTTTATCTTAATACAAATTTAATGCAAATTCAAATGTACAGTAGTTATAATTTAGGAAAAATTGGAGAAAATATTGCAAAAAAATTTTTGCAAAAAAAATCTTACAAAATTTTGGAAACAAATTTTTTTTATAAAAAAAATGAAATTGATATTATTGCAAAGTATAAAAATTTATTAATTATAGTAGAAGTCAAAATTAGGAAAACAAATTTTTTTGGAGAACCATATTTATCCGTAGATTTGAAAAAACAAAAAAAAATTATAAAAACAACAAATTTTTATATAAACGAAAAAAATATAGATTTAGAAGTTCGTTTTGATATAATTTCTATAGTTGGAAACGAAAAAATATATAAAATAAAGCATATAAAAAATGCTTTTTATCCAACAAATTATTTTTAAATCTTAAAATTTTGGGCGTTTTTTGAAAAAAAAATTTTTTTATTTAATATATTGAAAATCTTAAAATTTTGGGCGTTTTTTGAAAAAAAAATTTTTTTATTTAATATATTGAAAATCTTAAAATTTTGGGCGTTTTTTGAAAAAAATTTTTCTTTATTTAAAAAAAAAAAATCCAAAATATTAATATTTTGGATTTTAAAATAACTTTACAATTTCAATTTATCCTTAATTTTTTTTGGTAAAGCATCTTTATGTAAAAGTATAGACATTGTTTTGTATTTTACAAAAGCTTTGGACGCGTAAAAATATCCATCATAAATATTATTTGTATCCCAAGAATTTTTTACCGTATAATATTCTTTTCCGTTTTGGTCCTTTGCAATTCCTATAATATGCATTCCGTGGTCATCTGTAGTTTTATAATTATCAAAGGCTTTTTGACGCATTTCCTGAGTAATTTCTTTTTCTTTCGTTGGATTTTCAAAAGAATAAAGTTGTTTCATTTTTTCTCGTTTTGTAAGTTTTTCCCATTTTTCTCTTTCTGTACCTTCCATTTTGTCCAAATCATCTTCCGGAACTATTGCAACACCATTTCTAAAAGAAAAACCATCTTCGCTAACATCACTTGCCCAAGCAAAAGTGTAACCAGTTTTTATTGCATTATCCATAACTTCCACCATTTCATTCAAAGGCAAATTATATGCTTCTGCCCACAACCAATTATCAGGAACTTCAACAACAAAAGACTTATAAAAATCATGATGAGTAAAAGACGAAATAGTAACATAATCATCAGGATTTATTTTAACATATTCCTTAGCAAAAGATTTTGGCGTATATTCTTTTCCTTTATATTTGAAATTTTTAGGAATTTCACCAAGATAACTGTCAAGAATATTATCAAAACTTTTATGCCAAGTTGGAGTTAATTTTTTGTTTTTATTTTTAATAACCGCATCAACATAGGATTTTAAAATTTCATCCATCTCACCGTGAACGTGTGATTCTTCGCCAATTTCTAAACCCTTATAAACTTCTTCCGGAACAATACCATATTTATCAATTACATAAATTGGATCAATTCCTGCACCACCACCACCAAAATTCAAACTTCCGTGCAAACGAACATATTTTGTTGCTTTATCAGAATAACAATATCTAACAACAAACATTTCAGATAAATCTGTTGCAGGATTTCCCATGCGTAACATTTCTGATTCAACAAAAGAAAGAGTAGAAAAACTCCAACAAGTACCCGAACGATTTTGATTTTTTACAGATGTTGTTTTTAAACGTTTAACATCTTTAAATTTATACTGTGCATTTGTTTGAAAAACAAAAAACAAGCAAAACATTAGAGAAAAAATAACTGTTTTTTTCATAAAATTTTTATAAAAATTAATATTAAATTACAAATATAAAATTAATATTATTAATTATAAAAAAAAATTATTTTTATAAAAAAAAATATTTTTTTGAAAATTAAAAAAAAAATGTTTTTTTTGGAAAAAAATTAATTTTTAAAATTTAAAAATATGGAAAAAGATTGGATAAAAATACAAGAAACAAATAAAGTTTATTTAGGAGAAATTTGGAAAGATGTTTTATTTGACAATGGAATTTACTCAGTAATTTTAAATAAAAAAGATTCTTCTTATTTAGCTTTTGGAACAATAGAATTGTATGTAAAAAAAACGGATTTTGAAAAGGCAAAATCTATAATTGAAAATATAAAAAATTGAAAAAAAGAACTCTAATAAAACGTGGAATTACTGGTAGTTTCGTTGGATTTATTTTAATTGTTGGAAGTTTACTAAATAGTTTAACATTCTTAATAACCTTTTTAACAGTTATTATTTTAGGAATGTATGAATTTTATAAACTCGGCAAAAATCAAGATATTGTTTTACCAAAATATTTTGGTATTTTTATAGGTATGACTTTATTTATTTGTAACTATCTTTTTTCAAGAAATTTAGTTCCAATTCAAATTTTCATCATTCTTATTCCGCTTTTATCATCTTTATTTATAGTTGAACTTTATAGAAGTAATGAACGTCCTTTTATTAATATTTCTCAGGCAGTTTTTGGAATTATTTATTTTGCCTTTCCTTTTTCTCTTTTTAATTATTTTGTACATTCTACAGATTTAAACAATAATGTTATTTTTAATCCGGAAGTTTTGCTTGGTTTTTTTTTCATAACTTGGGCAAGTGATACCGGAGCTTATATTATTGGTTCAACAATTGGAAAAAGAAAATTATTTGAAAGAGTTTCACCAAAAAAAACTTGGGAAGGAAGTTTAGGTGGGGGAATATTTTCTATACTTGTAGCTTTAATTTTATCTAATTTTTATCAAGATATTAATTTATTTGATTGGATAATTATATCAATAATAACTGTTGTTATGGGAACTTATGGAGACCTTCTTGAATCTGCTTACAAAAGAAGTCTTGGGGTTAAAGATTCTGGAAGGATACTTCCGGGACACGGTGGGATTTTAGACAGATTTGATAGTATGTTGTTAGCAGCTCCTATAGTTTTTTTATATTTAGAAATTAATAAATTATTTTAAAAAAATCAAAATGCGTATTCACAGAGAAGGAAATGGAACTTTAATTGGTGTTTTTATATTTTTGTTAGCCATCAATACACCAATTTTTTATTGGTCAGATAGTGTTTTTTTAAAGGTATTTATCGCAATTATCTCCATAATTTTGTTTATATTTACATTACAATTTTTTCGTTATCCATCGAGAAAAATAGAAATCATAGATGATAATAAAATTATTTGTCCTTGTGATGGAAAAGTTGTTGTCATTGAACCAACAGAAGAACAGGAATATTTTAAAGAAAAACGTTTACAAATTTCAATTTTTATGTCTCCTTTAAATGTACATATTAATTGGTATCCTGTCAGTGGTGTTATAAAATATTTTAAATATTTTAAGGGTAAATATCTTGTTGCTTGGCATCCAAAATCTTCCACAGAAAATGAAAGGACAAGTATGGTAATTCGTACAAAGAAGAAAAAAGAAATATTACTAAGACAAATTGCCGGAGCAGTTGCAAGACGACTTGTTTTCTATTCTACAACTGAAGATGAAGTAAAACAAGGAGATGAATTAGGTTTTATAAAATTTGGTTCCAGGATAGATTTATTTTTACCGATGGATGTGAAAATAAAAGTGAAATTAAACGAAGTTGTTACTGGAAACGAAACAATAATTGCAAAATTTTAAATAAATTCAAATTAATGAAAAAGTTTTTTTTGTATTTTTCAATGTTTTTTTTATCTTATTCTTGCTCTAACGATTATACACCAAAACCTCGTGCATATTTTAGAATAGATTTTCCCAAGAAAAAAGAATATCAAATTTACAGAAAAAATTGTCCTTTTGAATTTGAATATTCTAAATATTCTGAAATATTAACTCATAGTAAAAATAAACCATGTTGGTTCAATATTCTTTATGAAAAATACAAAGCAAAGATTCACATTTCTTATAAAAGAATAGATATGGAAAATGATATTTCAAAATATCTAGAAGATTCAAGAAAACTTGCTTATAAACATACAATAAAAGCTGATGCTATTGGAGAGCAATTATTCGAAGATGATGAAAAAAATGTTTATGGAATGTTTTTTGACATACAAGGAAATACAGCGTCTTCTGTGCAATTTTATTTAACTGACAGTACAGAACATTTTTTGCGTGGTTCTTTATATTTTAATGTTTCACCAAATAAAGATTCTTTGCGACCAGTTATTGAATTTATTAAAAAAGATATTTTTCATTTAATTGAAACTTTTAATTGGAAAAAAAATTAATAATTTAAATTTTAAAATGGGATTTTTTTTAAAAAAACAAATATCAAAAACTTGTCAAATTGGAGTTTGGCAAATAGAAGAGGATTATAAAACACTTTTTTCATCTTTAAATTTAGATGAAGAAGATAAAAATATCTTAGAAAATTTCAAAAATGAAAAAAGAAAAATAGAATGGTTATCTGTTCGTTTTCTTTTGAAGAAATTGACAGGAAAAGAAAGGAAAATTCTTTACAAAAAAAGTGGACAACCTTTTATTAAAAATTCTTCTAAAACAATTAGTATTACACACACAAAAGATTTAGTTGGTATTATTTTAAGTAAAAAAGGTAAAGTTGGAATAGATGTAGAATTTATGTCTGAAAAGATCGGAAGAATTGCTTTACGTTTTCTAAGTCAAAAAGAATTAAAAGATATAGATTTTAGTCAAAGAATTAAACATTTATATCTGCATTGGTGTGCAAAAGAAACTTTATTTAAAATCTATGAAGATAGAGCTTTAGAATTTAAAGAAAATTTAAAAATTCTTAATTTTAAAGTCGAAAATGAAGGTTCTTTCGAAGGAGTTATTGATAAAAATAATATAAAAGAAAAATATACTTTAAATTATTTTGTAAAAAATAATTTTGTTATTGTTTGGGCTATTGCTAATTAAATTTTTTTTTATCATAAAATTTTATTTTTTATTTTTGTAAAAAAAATTTTAAAAAAAATGGCAAAAAAGAAAAAAAAAAAATTTACTATTCTTTATGTTGATGATGAAAAACAAAATTTGATTTCTTTTAAAGCTGCTTTTAGACGTGATTATTCTGTAAAAACGGCTTTGAGTGGAGAGGAAGGAATGGCTATTCTAAAAAAGAAAGATATTCATCTTATTATCAGCGACCAACGTATGCCAGAAATGACTGGCGTACAATTTTTAGAAAAAACTTTATCTGAAAATCCAGATTCAATACGTATGATTTTAACTGGTTTTAGTGATATTAGTGCAATAATAGATGCAATTAATCACGGAAAAGTTTTTCGTTACGTGACGAAACCTTGGGACGAGAGAGAGTTAAAAATGACAATAGAAAATGCACGTCAATTATATTCTTTGAATGAAAAAAACAAAGTTCTATTTAAATTTTTACAACAAAAAGTAAAAGAACAAGAAAAAACTTTAAAATTATTTGAAAAATATGTGCCTGCACCTGTTGTAGAAAAAGTTCTTAGAGATTCAGAAGATTCTATTTTTGAAGGAGAACTAAGAAAAGTTGCTGTTTTATTTTGTGATATAAGAGGTTTTACTCCAATTTGTGAAAAAGTTGCTCCTAAGGAAATTGTTTCGTTATTAAATGATTATTATTCTTTGATGACAAAAAGCATAAAACGTTACAACGGTTATGTAAATCAATTTGTTGGAGATGAAGTTTTTGCTGTTTTTGGAGCACCAATAAATTATAACAATAATGAAGAAAATGCTGTCTTTTGTGCGGTAGAAATGTTGGAGTTACTAAAAATATTAAATAAAAAATACATAAAAATTTTAGGCGAAGAAATAAAAATTGGAATAGGAATAAATTATGGAGAAGTTATTGCAGGAAATCTTGGGTCGGAAGATAGAATAGATTATTCTGTTACTGGTGACACGGTAAATACAGGAAAGAGAATTGAAAGTCTGACAAAAAAATCTCCAAATTCAATTTTAATAAGTGAAAATGTTTATGAAAAAACTAAACATTTAATAAAAGTAAAACCTTGGGAAGCAATTTTTGTAAAAGGGAAAAAAGAAAAAATTTATGTTTATGAAATCTTAAAAAAAATTGATAATTTTTAGAAAATTATTTTTAAAAATAAAATTTTATAATAAATTTGTAAAAAAAAATTATGAAAAAAAAATTAGTAATTCTGACAGGTGCTGGAATGAGCAAAGAAAGTGGAATAGCAACATTTAGAGATATGGGTGGTATGTGGGAAGAATATGATATTTCCGAAGTGGCTACACCACAAGCGTGGGAAAAAAATCAAGAGCTAGTTAATAAATTTTATAATGAAAGAAGAAAACAACTTTTTGAAGTAAAAGAAAATGAAGCTCATATCGCTCTTGCAGATTTAGACGATTTTTTCAATGTAGATATTATCACTCAAAATGTTGATAATTTACATGAAAGAGCTGGTAGTAAAAATGTTTTACATTTACATGGTGAACTTGCAAAAGTTAGAAGTACAAAAGATGAAAGTTTAATTTATGAATTAAATAAAGAAAATTCACAAGTAAAAATCGGTGATAAATGCGAAAAAGGTTCACAGCTTAGACCACATATTGTTTGGTTTGGAGAGGCAGTTCCGGAGATTATAAATGCCGCTGAAATTGTAAAAAAAGCTGATATTTTTGTTATTATTGGAACTTCTTTAAATGTTTATCCGGCTGCTGGACTTTTAGATTATGTAAAAAAAAGCACAGAAATATATTTAATTGATCCAAATGAAGTTGCAGTAAATATAAAAAATCATATTAAAAAAGGAGCAGTAGAAGGTGTTAAAATTTTAAAAAAAATATTTATAGAAAGAATTTTAAAAGAAATAAAAAAAAAATAAAAAAAAATGATAAAAAATTTGTTTTAATTAAAATTATAATTAATTTTGCGGTGTATTTCAAAGGTAATTTTTTCATTTTGAAAGGAGAAATGGCAGAGTGGACGAATGCGGTGGTCTTGAAAACCATTGAGGGTCACACCTCCGGGGGTTCGAATCCCTCTTTCTCCGCAAAGAATAACAAAAACATTGTTTTTGTTATTCTTTTTTTTATGAAAAACTTGAAAAATGATATTTTTTTTTTAAATTTTTTGGAAACAAATTCAAAATTTTTTAAACTTGGAATTTAAAATTTCCTTTAAGGTTAAAAAAAATTCTAATGTTAAAAAATTTTCAAGATGTAGAAACATAAAATGTTTCAAAAAAATGCCAATTTTTTTGGTTTTGTATATTAAAAAATTTTTTTCAAAAAAATGCCAAAATTTTACGAGCTTATAAAAAAATTTTTCAAAAAAACGTCAATTTTTTACGAATTTTATAATTTATAAAAAAATTTTTCAAAAAAACGTCAATTTCTTACGAATTTTATAATTTATAAAAAAAATTTTCAAAAAAACGTCAATTTTTTACGAATTTTATAATTTATAAAAAAAATTTTCAAAAAAACGTCAATTTCTTACGAATTTTACGAATTTATAAAAAAAAATTTTCAAAAAAACGCCAATTTTTTACGAATTTTATAATTTATAAAAAAAATTTTCAAAAAAACATTAATTTTTTGGGTTTGTACAGCTTGAAATATTTTTTCAAATTCGTCCAAAATTTCAATATTTTTTAAATTAAAAATTAAAAAAAATTTTTTTTCAAATTCGTCCAAAATTTTAATTAAAAAAATAATAGGAACTTGCTAATATTTTCAATAAACGTCTAAATAAACATTTTGAAAGTAATTAAAAACAGCAGGTTTCTTTTTTTCTAATTTTAAAACAAAAAAAACTAAAAATCAATAATTTATATCTATAATTCGACTTAATACATTGTTGTTTAAAACAAAACTTGATTTATAAGAGCAACACTAAAAAGACTCAATAAAAACCAACCTATAAATCCCTGAAAAATTGCCACATAGCGAGCAAATCCTTTTGTAGGAATATTGCCAAATCCAAGTGTAGTAAACACGTTTACACTCAGGGTAATTGCATTAAGTAGTCTGACAAAAAACAAAAAACAAAGCACAAATACAATCGCACTTCCATACACGATATTTACTAATATACGTCTTTTTTTGGAAAGTTCAGTATATTTTCTTGGTACTAAATCAAACATATTTATAATTTTCACGTATAATTTTTGTACAAATAAATCAACTTTAAAAAGTGGCTTACTTAATAAATACACAACTGAAGGAATATTTTCTCGTTTTTCATCCATCAGTTGTTTAAAGTCTTGAAGTGTTTTCCGTATTTCTGAATCGCTTTCCAAATTATGAAGACGTGTGTCGTTTTCAAAATAAGATACCAACTTTTCGAAGCGACTCAAAAAAGCATTTTTATTAAATATATTCCAGTCTGATGGAAAAAAAAAGTAAAATATGCCAAAAAATAAAATGATATACATAGACATTACTATTGCCCTTGCAGGATCGGTACCGTGCTTAGTATATACTTTGAGAAGTGTAGCAAGTTGCCACGCAAAAAAATTGCGAAAAGTTTTGTTTTGCTGATACATATATTCTAATTTCCTCATATATACGTCTTTCATTTCTACGTAACATGCATTTGCTGACTCAACATCTCCTCTTGCTTTAAATCTGTTGAACAAAGATTGGTAAGAAGATATCAAATCGTAAAATCTTTCATTATCAGCCAGTTCTTTTTTATTTTTTCCGAGATATAAATTAGAAGAACCTAATGTACGTATTGTTTTTCCTGCGAGTGATTCCCAAATACGAACCTTGTTCATACTTGCCAGTTTATAGCCATCAAACTGTTGCCAATTTGATTTTAGGTTAGCAGGAATGACCATTCCTGCCAATCCGATATAATCATTAAAGGTGTTACCTGTAATAATTGCATTAGTCTTTATTATAGAACCATAAAGATTCAGAGGTAATTCAAATACATTATCTATTAATTCAAATTCTGACATAGTTACCAGCATCTTTATCATTCTCTTATAAACACCAACTTTGTCGCCACTATGGAACGTACATTTAGTAATTTTCAAATTATTAATTTTACTATTCATTCCTGTAATATAAACAGTAGAAACAAAAATTTCTCTATCGTATGGTTCTATTCCAAAATTTTCATCAAATTTTAATTTTTTATAGTAATCATCATATATTGGTAAATAAAAATTACAACCTTCAACCCACATTTGAGTTGAACAGTTCAGCTCTTTAAAACGCATATGGTCAAAATTACAATATAGTACCCATAATATGGAGCAAGTATAATCACTTGAATCTATGTTCTTGATATCACAACCATATAAAAAAGTTGAATAATCTCCTTTCGTATGATTTAATTTCAATAATTTAAGGTAGCAATTCAAAAGCTGAAAATCTCCATAATTCGGATCTCCATTTAATCTACAATCTAAAATTTCCAGAAACTTTTGAAAACAGATGCCTTCAATAAATACTGAATTAAGCTTTGAATTTTGAATTTTGATTCCAGGTTTTACAATTATCCTATCAGCTGTATCTAATTTAATAATATCACTATGTTTCTCTTTCAGATAGTCATCAACTGATAAATCCCCACTAAGTTTATTTGTAATGTCATAATTATCAAATACAAGAATAGTGTCGGTGGTGGTAAGTGCCAGCAGAAAAAGCTCTGTAATGTCAATTTGTTTTGTGTACGTTTTTTCTTTGTCAGCTTGTGTAAATACACAGTTTGCTGAAAACAAAAGTAGAAGTATGATTTGTATAATATTTTTCATGATTTTTTTTATTTATGCATAAAGAGTTATACTTCATTTACATAAAATTCTTTTAATATATTAATCTATAAATTTTATTTTGTTCAAAATTTTAATTTTTTTTAATCTCAAAGTTTAAAAAAATTTTTTTTCAAAAATCGTCCAAAATCTCAACATTTTTTAATTTCAAAATAAAAAATTTTTTTTCAAAAAACGTCCAAAATTTCAATATTTTTAATTTCGAAATTAAAAAAAATTTTTTTTCAAAAAACGCCATTTTTTTACGAATTTTTAAAATTAAAAAAATCATTAAAATCTCGTCGTTTTTTTGAAAAAATTTATTTTTAATTAAAAAAAATCATTAAAATCTCGTCGTTTTTTTGAAAAAATTTATTTTTAATTAAAAATAATCATTAAAATTTCATTGTTTTTTTGAAAAAAATTTATTTTTAATTATTAAAATTCATTAAAATTTATTGCTTTTTTGAAAAAAAAAAAATTTGAGATTAAGAAATATTAAATTTTGAAAAATTTAGATATTTTTTTTAATTTTAAATTTTTAAATAAATAAGATTATGAAAATAATAAAAACACCAATAAAAGATTTATTAATAATTGAGCCTAAAGTTTTTTCTGACAAAAGAGGTTATTTTTTTGAGAATTATAATGCAAAAAAATTTAGAGAATTTGGATTAAATTATAATTTCGTTCAGGATAATGAATCAAAATCATCTTATGGGGTAATTAGAGGTTTACATTATCAAATTTCACCTTATTCGCAAACTAAATTAATGAGAGTTTTGTTTGGGAAGATTTTTGATTTGGGAGTAGATCTACGTAAAAATTCAAAAACTTTTGGAAAATGGTTTGGTATAGAATTGTCATCTGAAGATAAAAAACAATTATTAATTCCAAAAGGCTTCGCTCATGGATTTTCTGTTCTAAGCGAAAAAGCAATTGTTAGTTACAAATGTGATGAATTTTTTAATAAAAGTTCCGAAAGAGGAATAAAATTTAATGATAAAAGATTGAATATAAATTGGAAAGTTCCGGAAAAAAATCAATTAATTTCGGAAAAAGATAGTTTATTACCATTTTTTATAAATGCAGAAATGAATTTCTAAAAAAAAATAATTTTTGCAACCTTTTTTAAAAAAAAAAGTCTTTTTATTGTAAATAAAAATTTTTTATAAAAATATAAATAAAATGAAATTAGCAAAACTTTTTTTAATAAGCTTTTTATTAGCTTTCTCAACAATGTCTTACGGAGATGGTGAGGAAATCAAAAATGTATTAGATGGCGAGGATTTTTTAATGTTGCATTCAGGAGACACTACGATTACAACTTGTGGGTTAACTTTTTACGATGAAGGAGGAGCAGATGGACAATATCTTAGCAGCACAAATAGTACAGTAACTTTTTTACCCGGAACTGAAGGCTCTAAAATTCAGTTAAATATTATTGAATTTGAAACAGAATCTAATTATGATTATTTTAAAATTTATGATGGAAATAATTTAGATGCACCATTATTAGGAAATTTTGATGGAACATCTTTGAACTCAGAAAGTGTTTTTATTTCTTCAGCAATTGACGGAAGTTTAACTGTACAATTTACTTCTGATGGAACAGTAACAAGATTAGGATGGGAAGCATCTATTTCTTGTTTTACGCCGTCAGATGCAGATTTATCTGTTATTGGAATTATTAGTCCATTATCTACTTGCACTGGCTATGGTGAAAATGAAAATATTACTATTTCTATACAAAATGACGGATTAGAGGCTCAAAGTAATTTTGATGTCACTTTTTCTATTATTGGAACAGAAGTTTCTTTTACAGAAACAGTAAATGAAACAATAGAGATAAGTTCTGTATTAGAATACACTTTTGAAAATACTTTAGACCTATCTATTACTGGAGATTATACTTTTTCAATTAGTGTAGATTTAGACGGTGATGAAAATATAGACAATAATATTTTAGAAACGTCTATTTCTGTAATTAATGCGGGAGAAATTTTTATTAGCGGTTTAGAAGATTCTTATTGTTTTGATGCTGATACAGTATTTTTAACCGGAACTCCAGAAGGAGGAAGTTTTACAGGAAACGGTATAATTATTGATTACCCATCAACTTATTTTTTTATTCCAAGTGCCGCAGGTGTTGGACTACAAGAAATTACTTATCATTATTATGACGAAGAAACTGCTTGTGACGCAGAAATTATGCAAGAAGTAGATATTCTTGCTTTACCTGAAATAAGCTTTTCTGGATTAGGAGAAACTGCAGACGCAACAGCTTTATTACAAGTTTATTATCAATCTTATGCTACTGAGTGCTCTTGGGAAATTTTAAATCTTTCAGGTGATACTCTAATTTCTGGTCTTCCTGGAACAAATAACTCTTTTTCATACAATGACGAAATAGAAATTCCATCAGGAAATTATAATTTTGTTATGCATGATACTTACGGTGACGGATGGAACGGTGGATATTTCGATATTTTAATAGATAACGAAAGTATATTTGGAGGAGCAATTTCCCCAGATGGAAATGCTGGTGGTAATGGTTCTTTAGCATTTTATGAATTTGAAATAATTGGTAAATCTACAATTCTTCTAAGTGAACTACCAGTAACATTAACTGGCTCTCCAGAAGGAGGAACTTTTGAAGGTGATATTATTAATGATAATTTATTCTCACCAACTGAAGTTGGAACTTATGAAATAGTTTATAACTATACTAACGAAAACGGATGTAGTAATTCTTACACACAAACAGCAGTTGTTTACACAGAAAACTCTCAGGATCTTGCTGTAGAATATATTAGTCCAAATTCCGGAACGAATATTTCGGCAGAAGAAGAAATTACTATTGAAATAACTAATTTGTATTATAATAGTGCTTCTAATTTTGAAGTTTCCTATTCTATAGATAATGGAGAAAATTTCGTTACCGAAACAATAGAAAATGAAATTTTACCAGATAGTAGTTTAATTTATACTTTTACACAAACATCTGATTTATCTGAAGTTACAACTTATCAAATTATTGTAAATGTAAATATAGACGAAGATTTGAATGCTGAAAATAATAATGTCAATGTAGAAGTTATAAATCTTGGTGAACTTACATTTACAGAATTAAATGAAACTTATTGTGTTAATGATGAAATTATAGAACTTATAGGAAGTTTAGAAGGCGGAACATTCTATGATAATGGAGTTGTAATAACAGAATTTAATCCTGCAAATTTAACCATAGGAGTTCATACTATTTCTTATGATTATATAGACATAACAACTGGAATTCTTATGACAACTTCACAAGAAGTGGAAATTTTAGATATTCCATTAGTTAGTTTTTATGGATTTCAAGGTACAGAACCAATTACTGTTTTATTACAAGTTTATTATGGAAACTATGCGAGTGAATGTACTTGGATACTTTTAGATGCAGCTGGTGATACTGTAGTATTCGGAGGAACAGGTACAAATAATACTTTTTCTCATGATGCTGAAATTTCTTTAATTCCTGGAGATTATACTTTTGTTTCTCATGATTCTTACGGTGATGGATGGAATGGTGGTTACTTTGATGTATTATCAAATGATCTAAGTTTAATTGGTGGACAATTTTTTCCGACAGGTACAGGTAATGTAACTGATTTTAACACAAGTGGTGCTACGGTTGTTTTAGCTATAGATGCTTCTCCGATAACATTAATTGGTGTTCCTGAAGGAGGAACTTTTAGTGGAAATGGTATGGAAGGAAATGTTTTTACAGCATCAAATGCCGGAGGTGGAGAACATGAAATAACTTATACTTTTACAGGAGAAAATGGATGTTCTAATTCTGCAACACAATCTGTTGTTATTATTACAGAAAATTCTCAGGATCTTGCAATTGAATGGATAAGTCCTTATTCTTCGCCAAGTATGACAACAGAAGAAGAAATTATTATTCAAATTACAAATTTATATACTGATGCTATTTCTAATTTTGAAGTTTCATATTCTATAGACGGTGGCGAAACTTTTATTACAGAGATAATTGAAAATGAAATTTTATCAGGCGAAAGTTTCATTTATACATTTACTCAAATGGCTGATTTCTCTGAAGTTACAAATTACTTATGTATTGCGAATGTAGATGAAAATGAAGATATTAATTTAGGAAACAATACTGTTAATCTTGAAGTAATGAATCTTGGTAATGTATTAATTATGCAAGAAGGGACAAATGAATTCACCACTTGCGAACTAACTTTTTATGATAATGGTGGACCAGAAGCAAGTTATACAAATAACTTCTCAGGAATAACAACATTTTATCCAGAAACACCCGGAGCAAAAATTCAATTAAATATTATTGAATTTCAATTGGAAACTTGTTGTGATTATTTTAATATTTACGATGGAAATACTACAGAAGCGACATTATTAGGAAGTTATAATGGTACTTCATTAAACAATGAAAGTGAATTTATTTCAACTGCAACTGACGGAAGTTTAACTATACAATTTACATCTGATGGTTCGGTAACACTCTTAGGTTGGGCAGCATCGATTTCTTGTTTTATTCCACCGGATGTTGATTTATCTGTTGTAGAGATTTTAAATCCTGTAGCTTGTAATACTTTTAATGATAGTGAAAATGTTACTATTATAATAGCAAATGAAGGTATGTTAGCACAAAGTAATTTCGAAGTAAATTTTGCTATTGTTGGAGGAGCAACTCTTTCTGAAACAATTACAGAAATTATAGAGCCAGGAACAACAATGGAATTTACATTTACAGAAAATATAAATTTAACTACTTCTGGAAATTATGATATTATAGCTTCTGTTAGTATTGACGGAGATGAAAACTTAGAAAATAATAATGTAGAAAATAATATTTCTGTTATAGATGTTGGAGAATTTGCTATTATTGGTTTAGGAGATACTTATTGCATAAATGACGAAATAGTATTTATGACAGGAACACATGATGGAGAAGCACATTTCGAAGGTACAGGAATAATTTCTTCTGGTACAGAACAAGCATTCTCTCCAATTGATGCTGGAGTAGGAATACACGAAATTAATTATATATATACTGAACCAGAAACATTCTGTAATTTTGTAGAAACACAAACAGTAGAAGTTCTTGGTTTACCTGAACTTAGCCTTAGTGGTTTTGATTTAGGAAGTTCTGCTACTGTTTTATTACAAGTTTATTATGGAAGTTTTGCTTCTGAATGTACTTGGGAAATTTTAAATGAAGAGGGAGATACTATAGTGTCCGGAGGAACTGGTACTAATCAAACTTTTTCATATAATGGTGAAGTAACTTTACCAGCAGGTAATTACACTTTTGTTTCTCACGATTCTTACGGAGACGGATGGAACGGTGGATATTTTGATATCTTAATTAATGACGAAAGTATTTTTGAAGAAGGTCCTATTTATCCAACTGCTTATGGAATGGAAACTGTATTTTCACCTTCTGCTATGCCAAATTATTCTCTTAATGACCCAGATGTTACTTTAACCGGAACACCTGAAGGAGGTACATTCGAAGGAATAGGAATGACAAATAATATATTTTCACCTTCAGAAGCTGGATTGGGAATTCATATAATTACTTATTCTTATACTAATGAAATTGGCTGTTCAAACACAATTTCACAATCTGTATTGGTTTATGATGCATCAAGTACTGATTTATCTATAGAATTAATTTCTCCTGTAAATGCCCCTAATTTAACAAATTCTGAAAACATAATTGTTGGAATTACTAATGAATTTTTTAATAATGCCACAGCATTTGATGTTTCGTATTCTATTAATGGAGGAGAAACAATTACTGAAAGTGTTACACAAACAATAGAACCTAATGAAACATTCAATTATACTTTCTCTGAAACAGCAGATTTATCTGAAGTTACAACTTATGAAATTATTGTTAGTGTAATAGAATCTAATGATATGAATTTAGAAGATAATGTTTACACAGATTCAATAGAAAATTATGGTAATCTTATGATGATGCCAGAAGGAAGTGATAATGAAATTACAACTTGTCAAGTTAATTTCTGTGATAACGGTGGTTTAAATGAAAATTATTCTGATAATTTTAGTGGAGTTGTAACATTCTACCCTGAAAATGAAGATAATATGATACGTTTAACTATTGTATCTTTTGCTTTAGATTATTCTGATTATTTTAATATTTATGATGGAAATAGCATAAACGCACCATCTTTAGGAAACTATAATGGTTTTTCTTTAAATACTGACGATGAATTCACTTCTTCTGCTGATGATGGAAGTTTAACAATTCAATTTACTTCTAATTCTTATACGAATAATACTGGTTGGGAAGCTTTGATTTCTTGTTATAGTCTTACTCCTGTTCTTGCGCTAAGTCAAGCATCTTTTAATTTTGGAGAAACTAATTTAGAAATTCCTACAGCATTAAATACTTTTGCCATTTCTAATTCCGGAGAAGGAATTTTAAATGTTGTAAGTTCTGTTATTTCTGGAAATGATGCTAATATGTTCACATTAATTGATAATAATGAATATCCAATTTCCATTTCTAACACTGATGAAGAAAACTTAAGCGTACTTTTTAATCCAACAAGTTATGGTGATAAAAATGCTATTCTGGTTGTAACAGACGAAGAAGGAAACGAAGAAACTATTGCTTTATCCGGACATTGTATAGACCCAACAGTTCAAGCTGGATACCAACAAGATTTTAGTGATCTTGAAGGATGGAGAAAATTCAAAGGAGATATTGGTTCTGATTTAGAATTTATGACAAACGAAAATATTGGATGGAAGTTAGGAAATTTTGTAAATGATGAAAGTCATACAAATCAAATTTCTGCTGTTAGACAAGTTTATGAGAATACAAATTATTGGTTAATGACTCCTCCTATTGATCTTGGTACAACTAAGGAAGATGTTATGAAATTAAAATTTGATTTAGCTTTAACTGCTTTTCAAACTTCTGATGAAATAACTATTGATGAAGACAGTAGAATGGCTGTAGTTATCTCTACTGACGGAGGAGAAACTTGGATTGAAAATAATATTTTACGTGAATGGAACAGTACAAATCAGATTTCTAATGAAGGAGAAGAAATTCAAATTTCGCTTTCTGATTACTCCGGAACAATAATCTTAGGATTTTATTCTGAAAAAGAAATAACTGGTGGAGGTTATGATATATTTGTTGATAATGTTTTTGTTGGAATGGTTAATGATGTTAATTTAATAGATGTTTCTATGAAAAATTCTGTTAAAATTTATCCTAATCCGGCAAATGATATTTTGAATATAAATTTACCTAATGAAAAAATGAACCATTACAAAATTGAACTTGTAAATGCTCATGGACAAATTGTTTTAAGTAATGAAACAAATAAAGAAAATATTTCTTTTGATATTTCTGAACTTGAAAATGGAATTTATTTTGTAAAAACTATTAGTGGTGAAGCAACTAATATTCAAAAAGTTATTATAAAATAATAGAATTTCAAAATTTTCAAAAAAAAATGGATTTTAAAAAATCCATTTTTTTTGAATAAAATTTAAAAATTTTTATTCGAAATTTTTTTTTCAAAAAAACGACAAAAATTTTTAAATTTATTCGAAAAAATTTTTTTCAAAAATCGCCCAAAATTTCAATGTTTTTTAATTAAAAAATTTTTTTTCAAAAAACGTCCAAAATTTTAATGTTTTTTATTTCAAACTAAATTAAAATTTTATATTTTTATTTTTAATCATTTACATTATAATTATTAATTCAAAATACAAACAAATATTAAAAATATATTTAATAAACATGTTCTACCAAATTTAAATTTGGCAAAACGAAGTTTTGTATCAAAATACAGTTTTTAAAATATTTAATTATATTAAAAAAAAAATAAGGTTTACTTGGAAGAGTTTAACCATTGATAATGAGGATAATAAATATGTTACTTACCAATCAATTTATTATCATTTTTAAAATGGTCAATTCAAAATCTTTTAAAAATATCCTATGGAAAATAAAGAAAAATATGATTTATTTTATCCATATGATGGAAACAAACAATTGCAAAAAATGTGGATCAAAAACAGCATATGGGCGTAAAAAATATAAAACAATAATGATTATTTATGAAAATAAAAATGGTTTACCAATATATTATGCAAATTAAATTCAGGAAATCATAATGATGATTTGAATTGAAAATTACAATGAAATCTGTATTTAAAGATTTAAAAAATCTTGGATTATCATTAAAAAAATTTTTTTTTAATCGGATAAATCTTTGATATCAAAGATTTACTTAAATTATGTTTCAATAGAAATATCATTCCAAATATCAAATATAATAAATAAATAGGAAAAAAAAATAGGTAGAAATTAATTTTCAATGGTAAATATATAAAACTCGTTTTAATATTGAAAAATATTTGCTTGGATCACAAATTTAAATCATTTTTTTATACGAAATTAATATAAATATTGGTAATTTCAAATAATAGCGATGTTTATATTAATATTAAATTTTAATTTAGTTTAAAAAAAAATCAAAAAACGCAAATACTTTAATGATTTTTTATAATAAATAAAAAAATCAAAAAACGCAAATACTTTAATGATTTTTTATAATTAAAATTTGGTTATGGAACATTTTTGTGAAGGAAAATTTTTTGCACATAAAAAATTTATATTTTTCCAAAAAATTCTAAATATTTTAAAAAAAAATTTATTCCAAGTTATTATTTAAAATATTAACAATCAATGTTTTATATAAAAATGCAACGAAATCATTGTGGATGCTTGAAGCATAATAATTTTATTTTTAATAAAAAAAATATTTTATTTCAAAAAAATGTTATAAGAATCAAAAAAATTTTTAATTTTAAAAACATTAAAAAATCGGCATTTTATTGAAAAATTTTTTTTAATTTAAAAAGGTTAAAAATTTGTATTAAAAAAAATAAAAAATTCTTGAAAAAGAATAAAAAAAATTTAAATTTGTTTTTAATTTTTTTTAAATTTTAATTTTATGAAAAATACGCCTATTGACCATATAATTGTTAAAAAACAAATTTCTAAAATTCTTAGTGAAAGTAATTTAGAAATTTTAGGACAATCAAAAATTCGTAATATTGTCAAATTAGTAAATTTGATAGAATATGAAACCGGAGAGAAATTCATTCGTATGGAAATGGGGGTTCCAGGTTTAAATCCTTCTAAATTTGGAATAGATGCAGAAAAAAAGGCTCTTGATGCAAATAAAGCATCTAAATATCCAAATATGGAAGGAATTTCAGAGTTGAAAAAAGAAATTGTTTTATTTGTAAAAAATTTTCTTGATGTAAAAGTTAATGAGGAAAGTTGTGTTCCAACTGTTGGTGCAATGCAAGGAAGTTTTGCATCTTTTCTTGTTGCAAATAAAGCAAATAAAAAAAAAGATACTATTCTTTTTATTGACCCAGGTTTTCCTGTTCAAAAACAACAAGTTGAAGTTCTTGGAATGAAATATGAAACTTTCGACGTTTATAATTATAGAGGGGAGAGGTTAAGAAAAAAATTGGAATCTTATTTATCTAAAGGTAATTTTTCTTCTATTTTGTATTCTAATCCAAATAATCCATCTTGGATTTGTTTCTCTGAAAGAGAGTTGAAAATTATTGGTACTCTTGCAAACAAATACGATTCTATTATTATAGAAGATTTAGCTTATTTTGCTATGGATTTTAGAAAAGATTATTCTAAAATTTCTGAACCACCTTTTCAACCAACGGTTGCAAAATATACAAAAAATTATATTTTGTTAATATCCAGTTCAAAATCATTTAGTTATGCTGGACAAAGAATAGGAATGCTTGTTATGTCAAATAATTTATTTAAACGTGAATTTGATAATTTAGAAATTAATTATAAAAGTAAAAGATTTGGTTATTGTATGATCTTTGGTGCTTTGTATGCTTTATCTTCTGGTGTTGCACATACTGTTCAGTATGGTTTAGCAGGAATTTTAAATGCCATAAATACTGGTAAATTTGATTTCATTGCAGAGATAAAAGAATATGGAGAACGAGCAAAAATTATGAAAAAATTATTTTTAGAAAATGGTTTTAAAATAGTTTATGATAAAGACGAAGAAGAAAAACTTGCAGATGGTTTTTATTTTACCATTTCATATCCTGGAATGTCTGGAAACGAATTACTTGAAAATTTAATTTATTATGGAATAAGTGCAATTGCATTAAATACAACCGGAAGCGAAAGAACAGAAGGTCTAAGAGCTTGTGTTTCACAAGTTAAAAGAAAACAATTTAAAGATTTAGAATTTCGTTTAAAAAAATTTAAGAAAGATTTTTAAATTTTTATTTGAAATAAAAAAATATGAAAAATTTTATATTTTTCATATTTTTTTATTTAATTAAAAGAATTTTTATTCCTAAACAAAATTCCTATTTTAAATGCATATAATTTTTTTTCAAAAAAAATATTTTTTTAAATGGAAACAAAAAAATATTTTAAAGATGTGTAATTTAAAAAAATTATAATGTACAAACAAATGTTTAAGTTTTTTTTTTGAAAAATCGCATAATAATTTTAATAATTTTTATTTTATTTTTTATATATTTTTTTTCTTTACCAAAAGAGATTTTAAAAAATCCCAATAGCACATTAATAGAAGATAAAAATGGAAATTTACTCGGAGCAAAAATTTCTGATGATGGTCAGTGGCGTTTTCCTCATAATAAGGAAATAAATAAAAAATTTGAAAATTGCATTTTAGAATTTGAAGATGCTTATTTTTATTATCATTTTGGAGTAAATCCAATTTCTTTATTTCGTGCATTTTTTCAAAATATCAAAGCAAATAAAATTGTAAGTGGAGCAAGTACAATTTCTATGCAAGTTATTAGAATGCACAGAAGAAAAAAAAGAACTATTTATGAGAAAATAATAGAAATTATAATGGCAATTTCTTTAGAATTGTCTTATTCTAAGAAAGAAATTTTAGCAATTTATTCTTCAAATGCTCCTTTCGGAGGCAATGTTGTTGGTTTAGATGCTGCTTCTTGGCGATATTTTGGTCGTTCACAAAAGCAACTTTCTTGGGCAGAAAATTCTCTTTTAGCAGTTTTACCGAACGCACCTTCTTTAATACATCTTGGAAGAAATAGAAACAAATTATTACAAAAAAGAAATAAATTACTTGAAAAATTACAAAAAAATGGAATTATAGATTCAACAACTTTGATTTTATCAAAAGCAGAAAAAATTCCTGAAAAACCTTTTTCATTGCCACAAATTGCTCCGCATCTTTTAACAGAAGTTTGTAAAAATCATAAAGGCGAAAGAATAAAAACTACTTTGGATATTAATTTACAAAAAAATGTTAATAATATTGTAGAAAAGTATAAAAATATTTTTTCACATAATGAAATTTTCAACATTGCTGTTTTGGTTTTAGATGTAGAAAGTGGAAATATTTTATCTTATGTTGGAAATACAAAAGACAATAAAAAACGACATAATAATGATGTAAATATTATTAATTCGCATAGAAGTACTGGCAGTATTTTAAAACCATTTTTATTTGCAGCTTCTTTAGAAGATGGTTTATTTTTAGAAAATTCTTTGATAAAAGATATTCCAACAAATTATGCTGGTTATTCGCCCAAAAATTTTTATAAAAATTTTGATGGAATGGTTCCTGCAAGTGAATCTCTTTCTCGTTCTTTGAACATTCCTGCTGTGCGAATGTTAAAAAATTATGGTTTTGAACGATTTTACGATCTAATGAAAAAACTTAAAATGAGTACTTTGAATTATCCGGCAAGTCATTATGGTTTGTCTTTAATTCTTGGAGGTGCAGAGGGAAAATTGGAAGAAATCACAGGAATTTATGCTGATTTTGCAAGAATTTTAAATCATTACACAGAATATAATGGTGTTTATTTTAAAGACGATTTCAAAAAACCAAATTTTTTTTATAAAAAAAATGGCAAAAATTTGAAAAAAAATTTTTTTGACAAAAAAAATAAAGAAGAAAATTCTATTATTAATGCTGCTTCTATTTATTTGACTTTTAAATCTCTTTTGGAAGTTAATCGTCCATCTTCAGAAAGCAGTTGGAAAATTTATAATTCATATAGAAAAATTGCTTGGAAAACAGGAACAAGTTATGGTTTTCGTGATGCTTGGGCTGTCGGTACAACGGCAAAATTTACAGTTGGAATTTGGGTTGGAAATGCTGACGGTGAAGGTCGTCCAAATTTGACAGGAATTTCTTACGCTTCTCCGATTTTATTTGATATTTTCAAATTATTGCCAAAATCAAATTGGTTTTCCATACCCTACGACGATATGAAAGAAATTGAAATTTGTAGGAAAAGTGGTTATAAAGCAAGTGAAATTTGCGATGTAAAAGATAAAACTTTCATACAAAAATCTGGTTTAAAAACTCAACTTTGTCCTTATCATAAATTATTGCATCTTGATAGTACAGAACAATTTAGAGTTAATTCTGAATGCGAAAATATCAATAAAATTGTTCATAAATCTTATTTTATTTTGCCTACTGTTTGCGAATGGTTTTATAAGAAAAAAAATCCTTTTTATAAAAGTTTGCCTCCTTTTAGAAAAGATTGCTCCGGAATTTTAGAGAATAAATCTATGGAAATTATTTATCCAAAAAAATTAAATAATGTTTATATTCCTGTAGATTTAGACGGTAAAAAAAGCGAAATTGTTTTTAGCATTGCTCACAAAAATGAAAATATAAAAATTTTTTGGCATTTAGACGAAAAATTTATCGGAACAACTCAATATATTCATCAATTTGGAATTAATGCAAAAAAAGGAAAGCACATTTTAACTTTGGTAGATGAAAATGGTGAAACTTTAAAAAAAGAAATTAATATTAATAATTAAATATATTAATAAAAAAATTTTTTCAAAAACCGCCCAAAATTTTAAGGTTTTTTATAAAAAATTTTTTCAAAAATCGTCCAAAATTTTAAGGTTTTTTATAAAAAAATTTGGTTCTTCGAACCTTTTTGTGAAATGTAATATTTTTTTTATCAAAAAAAAAAATAAAATGATTCAAGCGTCCACGCTTGATTTCGTTGCATCGCACTATAAAGTATTGATTATTAACGTTTTAATGAAAATTTGGAATGAGAATTTTTAAAAAATATTTTGAAAAAAACACAAATTTTTCACAATTTTATTATGAAAAAAATTCTCCTCCACAAAAAAGTTCGAAGAGCCAAAAATTTTTTCAAAAATCGTCCGAAATTTTAAAGTTTTTTAATAAAAAATTTCAACCTGTACAAACCTAAAATTTTTCAAAAAAATGACAATTTTTTGGGTTTGTATATTGAAAAAATTTATTGAAAAAAAATTTTTTCCAAAAAACGCCGAAATTTTACGAATTTATAAAAAAAAAATTTTCAAAAAACGCCAATTTTTTACGAATTTTATAATTTATAAAAAACTTTTTTCAAAA
>JAOZVH010000011.1:17630-29162 GCA_029938235.1 Bacteroidales bacterium | reverse complement strand
GTTCTGTTATTGCAGTAAGAAAATAATGCAAAAATCTATCGAAATTGTAATCATATGCAATTTTTTGTATCTCTATAATAAATCTTTTATCCACAGTTTCTGCGTAAACATCGATTTTTATATCAATGTAACCAGATTTTTTTTCAAATTGTTTTTCGGTTTCTATTTTAGAAACAGAAACTTTTTTACCAAAAATATCGTACACAAATTTTTCAAATACAATTTTATTTGTAAAAGCATTTTAAAAAATACTTCATTGTCTAGGGGAGCAAGCATAATTTTATTATATAAAAAAAAAATTTTTTAATTAAAAGATATTAAAATATTCTTATTAGAAATTGAAAATTATTAAAATTTTGAACAATTTTTGAAAAAAAATTTTTTTTATTTGAAATTATTAAAATTTTGAACGAATTATGAAAAAAATTTTTTTAATTTGAAATTAAAAAATATTAAAATTTTGGACGATTTTTGAAAAAAAATTTTTTTAATAAAATATTAAAATTTCGTCGGTTTTTGGAGAAATTTTTTTTTAATAAAATATTAAAATATTGGCATTTTTTTGAAAAAATTTTTTTTATTCAAAATAAAATCATTAAAATAGTGGCATTTTTTTGAAAAAAAATTTTTTTTAAAAACAATAAAATCCGTATCTAATTAAATAGAATACGGATTTTAATGTTAAAAAAACGTTAAAAAATTTTTATATTACCAGTCTAAAAGAGTTATTCCAATGGTAAATGGATACAATTCTGGCCCTTTGTTAGTTTCGAATAAAGTATTAGCATTATAATTTGCAAATAATTTAATGAAACGATAACCTATTCTTGCAGTAAAACCGTATTGTAATGCTCTCAAATTAAAATCACTTCTTACCTTATCTTCATAAGATTCACCGTCTTTTTTATATTCTTGTTGTGTGTATGATAATATTTTTACTCTACCATAAACTCCTCCGGAAATATAAATTCTTTTTCTTCTTGGTTTACTTCTGGGAAATTGCACCTCTAATGTAAGAGGAACAGTCAAATAACCAATAACCAATTTATTTTTATCGAAATTTTTATCATCATCTATATTACCAACAATATTATTTTCTTCGTCTTTTGACAAAGTTACTTTTTCATCGAAATGATAATTATGCCACTCTATACCAAGACCAGTAACAAATCCAAAATTATCTTTACTAAGAGCTATTCCATAATCGAACATATTTAAACTAATATTCCAGGATTCAGAAGTATTTAAATCCATATAATTTACATCTTTTGACAAATTTTGAGATTTGTCTTTATCAAGATAAGTAGTGAAACCAAAACTAAAACCTGCAAAATGTCCTTTAAATTTCTTTGAACAAGAACTGTGATTAATTCCGTTCAATTCAAAATCTTTTGAGTTTACAATTTTACTAAACTTCTCCAATTCCACATCCATATTTTCTATGTTTTTTATCATTTTTTCATAAGAACCACTACTCTTAAATTCTTCTAAATCTTTTTTTAATTCTTCAGAAGTTCTTTTTATTTCATCATTGAATTTAACTAATTCTTTTTTCAACATATCTAATTTTTCCTTATCTTCTGCAGATAATTTATCTTTCTTTTCCCTTATTACAATATTTTCTTCCCCATCTTTTCCACTTGTAATAATAATCTCTTTTTTACCTATTGAGATAACTTTTTTTGTTGTATCTTTTTCCACTTCCTGAGAAAAAATAGATATAGAAAAAAAGCAAAATACGAAAATTAAAAAAAACTTTTTCATAAATTAAAATTTAAAATTATTTTTTATTTTATTGTATGACGAATGAAACTAAAATTAGTTACAGAATTAAAAAAAAAATTAATAACAATTTTTTTTTATTTTTGTACAAAAAATTTATTTTAAAAAAAATTATGAAACCTATTTTAAATAAAGTTCTTTTTTGGGATATTGATTACCAAAGTGTTGATTACGAAAAACATGCACGTTTTGTAATTCAAAGAGTTTTAACACGTGGAAATTTAGAAGATTGGAAAGAACTTAAACGATATTATGGAATAATAAAAATTAAAAAAGAAGTCGTAAAAATCAGATACTTAGATAAAAAAACATTAAATTTTTGTATACATTTTTTTAATATTAAAAAAGAAAAATTCAGATGCTACAATATAGAACCGTCAATAAGAAAACTTTGGAATTATTAAAAAAATTAATGCTAATAGATGAATTAAAAAAGTTTTTTCTTGTAGGAGGAACAGCATTAGCTTTACAGTTAGGACACAGAATTTCAGTAGATATTGATTTATTTACACAAAATAATTTCTGTACAAAAAAACTTTTTATAAAATTGAATAGCATATTTGAAATTTTTGACTTAAATGAAGAAAATAATACATTGAATTTTAATATTATTTTTCCAAAAAATTCTAATAACATTGTAAAAATTGATTTAATAAAATATTCATATCCATTAATAAATCCTGTTTTAGAAATTGAAAAAATTAGGTTATTATCAATAGAAGATATTATACCGATGAAATTATCTGCCATTGCAGGTCGTGGTTCAAAGAAAGATTTTTATGATATTTTTTGTTTGCTAAAATTTTGTTCAATAGATAAGATGTTTTTTTTCTTTAAAAAGAAATTCCCAAACACAAATGAATTTCATATTTTAAAAAGTCTTACATATTTTTATACGCAGAAATAGAACCAAGTCCACAAATGATAGAAAAAATAAACTGGAATATTGTAAAAACAAAAATTACAAATGAGACAAATAGATATCTAAATAAATAAAATTATTATTTTAATTATTTTTTTTTCAACAAAATTTCAATTTTTTCCATTTTATTTTTAAACTCTTCATCAACTTGAATTAAATTTTTGACCGTTTTAAAAGAATGTAAAACTGTTGAATGGTCTCTTTTTCCAATTTTATAACCTATTGAAACTAAGGATAATTTTGTCATTTGTTTTGTAAAATAAGTTGCAACTTGTCTTGCTTGTACGATTTCTCTTTTTCTTGATTTTGATTGTATATTTTCTATGCTTATATTAAAAAAATTTGAAACACGTTCTAAAATTTTTGATGCGGAAATTTCTTTTTCTGTAATTCCTATTAAACTTTCTATAACTTTTGTTGCTGTTTCTATTGTTATTTCTTTTTTTTTCAGAACCTTATGAGCGAAAAGAGAAATTAATGCTCCTTCTAATTCTCTGACATTTGTTTTGATATTTTTTGCAATATATTTTATAATTTCTGGTTTAATGAGATTTTTATTGTTTCCAACTTTTTTATTTAAAATAGCTAATCTTGTTTCCATTTTTGGCATTTTTAAATCGGCAGAAAGTCCCCATTTGAAACGAGAAAGCAAACGCTCTTTTAAACCTTTTAATTCTGACGGTGCTTTATCAGAAGTTAAAATTAATTGTTTGTTAGATTGGTGTAGATGATTAAAAATATGAAAAAAAGTATTTTGTGTTTTTTCTTTTCCTGCAAATTCCTGTATATCATCTATTATTAAAAGGTCAACTCTTTGATAAAAATGAATAAAATCGTTTCGTGTATTATTTCTAATTGATTCGACAAATTGAGTTTGAAATTTTTCCGCACTTAAATATAAAATAATTTTTTCCGGATAGTTTTTTTTTATACAATTTCCTATTGCCTGAGAAAGATGTGTTTTCCCAAGACCTGAACCGCCGTAAATTAATAATGGATTAAATGCGGTTTTGCCGGGATTTTTTGAAATTGCTAAACCCGCAGAACGTGCTAAACGGTTACATTCTCCTTCTATAAAATTATCGAATAATTTATTTTCATCTAACTGTGAATAAATTTTTTCTTTTGAAATTCCTGGTATTATAAAAGGATTTTTTTGATGGACATTTTGAGAAAAGTTTTTTTGAATAAAATTTTTCTTTGTATTATCCATAGAAGAAATATGCCTTTGTTTTTTACTGACTTTATACTCTAATTTTGCCTCTTTTCCTATGAATTTTTTCAAAGCATCGCTCAACATTGATATATATTGCTCTTCGAGATATTCATAAAAAAACAAACTTGGAACTTGTATGGTTAATTTATTATCTTCCAAAGATAAAGCAGAAATAGGTTTAAACCAAGTATTAAAACTTATAGAAGGAATTTTAGATTTTATATATAAAATACAATCATACCATATTTTTTTAGCTTGGTCCTTATTTTTCATTATCTAATTTATTTAAAACAAAAAAACATTTATTTTTTAAAATAAAATATTTTATTTTATTTTTTTTCAAGAATTTGAATATCAAATAATTAAAAATTTTATTTTTAATAAAAATAATTATGAAAAAAATTAATAATTTTAATTTATTTCATATTTTTGAAAAAAATTTATTTTTAATAAAAAATTTATGAAAAAATATATAATTATAATTTTGTTATTATTTTCTACAAATATATTTTTCTCGCAGAATGTGGAAAATTTAGAAGAATATTTTTCTAAAAATAATTCTTACATAGAAAATGAATTTCCTAATGAAGATTTTGAAAAAAAATTTTCTGAAAAACCGGAAATAAATTTTGAAATTGGTTCTAATTTTTCTAGTAATTTTGGCGGTGGAAATACATTTAGCACCTTTATTGCTCCAAATATTTCTTATAATATTAATCCAAAATTAAAAATTAATGTTGGAATGAAATTGACAAGAAGTACTTTTAATGATTTTCAAGTTTATAATTTCTCAGAAAATAGCTTTGGAGATTTAAATGGAGATTTGAATTCTGCTTTATTTTATACAAGTGTAAATTATGAAGTTAATGAAAAATTAAAAGTTTCTGCTATGGTTTTTTACGAAAAAAACAATTTTGAAAATTTCGAAAATGTTCATCCAAATGCTTTTAATTTTATTTCTGGCAAAGGTGCTTCGTTCGGCTTTGAATACAAAATAAATGAAAATATGAAAATTGGCGGAGAATTTCAATATTCTGAAGGTAGAAATCCTTTCAATTATAATAATAATTATAATAGTCCATTTACAAATTCAAGTTTCAATAATCATTTATTTGGTTTCTAAATTCTTTTTTTATAAATTTTGAAGATCAAAAGAAAAACAATAAAAGCAATAAATAAAACAATTTTCCAATCTATCATTTGATTTTCAAAATTTTCTATTTCCATATTTATAATTTTATTTTCCACAAGAAAATAAATTATTGTAACAGAAGCATTATTTATAAAATGTGCGAAAATTGGCAGCCATATTGTTCCGCTCCAAAATAATAAATATCCAAAAAATATTCCCATTAATAATCTTGGTAAAAAACCATAAAATTGCAAATGAAATGCACTAAAAATTGTTGCAGAGATTATTATTCCCAAATGTATATTTTTTGTCCAATTTGTAAATATTTTTTGGAAAATTCCTCTAAATAATAATTCTTCACCCAAAGCTGGAGCAACAGCAACGACAAAAATATTTATAAATAAAGTTGTTAAATTATCAGATTTTAAAAATATTTTTATCATTTCTTCTGCTTTTTCTTCACTTGTTTTCATCCATAATTCTAAGTCTGAAAGAAATTCGGGTAAAACTAATTTTGAATTTATTTCGCCAAGAAAAGAAATTAAAGGAATGGATAATATCATTGTTAAACATGCAATAAAAAATATTTCAAAATTTATTTTTCCATCAAAATGCAAAAAATTTAAAGTTTTTTTCCCAAAAAAATATGAAATTATAAAAGGAGGAATTATAAATAAACTAAAAGTTTGCAAAGTTTGAACATATTTTAAAAAATTAATTTCTTCAAGAAATTTTGAATTTTGAAAATCTGAAAAGGAAATTTCAAAAATTGGTAAAGCAATTAAAATTCCTAAAAAAGAAAGTGTCAAAAAAACAATTAACAAAATAAATAAAGAAAATAAAAATTGAAAACTTGGTTTTGCATTCTCTAAATTGAATAATTTTTTCATTAAAAATATTATTAAATAAATTTCAAAAAAACGCCAAAATTTTAATAATTTATTAAAAAAAATTTTTTTTTCAAAAAACACCGAAATTTTAATAATTTATTAAAAAAAATTTCTCCAAAAAAACGCTAATTTTTTAATGATTTTATTTAAAAATTTTTTTTCAAAAAATCGTCCAAAATTTTAATATCTTTTAATATAAAAATTAAAATTTTTTCAAAAATCATCCAAAATTTTAAAAATGTTTTCAAAATAAAAAGCATTAAAATTTTGGACGAATGAGGAATTTTTAATGAGAAATGAATAATTTTCCTCATTATTGAAAGTTTTCTGTGATAATGTATCCGTCGAAAAGTCTTATAATTCTATGGCTTTTTTTTGCTTCAGAAAGAGAATGTGTTACCATAATTATTGTCGTTCCATTTTTGTTCAATTTTGTTAATAATTTCATTACTTCTTTTCCATTTAAAGAATCAAGATTTCCTGTTGGTTCGTCTGCGAGTATTAATTTTGGTTTACTAATAACTGCTCTTGCAATTGCGACTATTTGTTGTTGTCCGCCAGAAAGTTGCTGTGGAAAATGATTTTTTTTATGTAAAATTTTCATATTTTCCAAAACATTTTTAACCTCTTTTTCTCTTGTTTTAGACGGAACATTCAAATAAAGCAAAGGTAATTCAACATTTTCATAAACAGAAAGTTCATCTATCAAATTAAAACTTTGAAAAACAAAAGAAATATTTTTTTTTCTCAAATTTGTACGTTTTTTTTCGGAATATTGGGAAACTTCTAAATTATTAAAATAAATTTTTCCTTTGCTTGGTTTGTCAAGCATTCCAAGTATATTTAATAAAGTAGATTTTCCACAACCTGAAGGTCCCATAATTGCAACAAATTCCCCTTTGGAAATTTCTAAATTTACTTTATTTAATGCCTTAGTTTTTATATTTCCAGAGAAGTAATTTTTTACTAAATTTTGTACTTTTAACATTTTTTTTAAAAAATATAAGTTTTTAAACCAATCATAAAAGAATTTGAAATATTTTTTTCCATATATTTTTGCATCATAAAAATATAAGAAATTTCAAAATACAAATTCCAATTTGGATTTATCAAATAAGATAAACGATTTTCATTATAAAAAATATAATTTTTTTCACCTTGTGTAGTTTTATTTCCATAATCTTTGAAAGCACTTAAATAAGATAAATAAATATTTTGACCGTAATTTTCATTATTTTTATTCATTCCTTGCACAGAAAAAATTGATAGATTTTTTATGAAAAACCTATTTTTTCTATAAAAAAGATTTAAAATTCCCTCTCTAAAATTTGCTCCTAATGGATGAGCAAGAGCCTGATAATAAGAACCATAATTATTTAAAATGGAACTGTGAGAATAAGTAAAAGGACGAACATAATTATATTCGCTTTGTATTTTTAAATTTTTTATGGATAAAAAATCAAAAATTTTTATTCCAATTTGAAAACCAAATTTATTATGTTTCCAGCCGTTTCTATTTTTTATTTCTGACAAAAGAAACTCATCTAAAATTGTTTGCCCATATAAATAATAATTTTTAATAATTTCAAATTTAAAACCTGCTCCAAGAATAACATTGTCCGGCGAACCAACTGAATTTTCTAATGGACGATAAAAAATAATTGGATTTAAATAATTCACTTCAAAATCTCTGTTTTTTATACTGTCTTTTTCTGCCCAAATTATTGCTTCAAAAATATTAATATTAAATTTTTCATTCAAATTGAAACTTAAAAAATGTAGATTAATATATTTTTTTGAAAAATTATTTTTCATCTCTATGAAATCAAAATCTTGCAAAAAACCCATTAAATTTATATAATGAAATTTACTAAATTTTGTGGAAATTTTATAAAATGGAAAAGAGTTTGAATTTCTCGATAAAAATAGCGAACGAAAACCATCACCAAAAAAATGTTTATCTTTTCCAAAATGAAAAGAAAAATATTTATTTAATGAATAAACAAATAAAAAATCGCTTTTTAAAAAACGATAAAAACTTTTATTTTGATAAATACTCTCTCCAAAATTTTTTACAATTTTTGTACTGTCCAATAACTCATAATTTTGAAAATTTTTTAGAGAATATGCAAAATTCCAGTAAAAAAAAAATTTTTTATTATAATTCATTTTTGCAGAAAAACCTGCAGAAAATTCATAAGGATTTTTAAAACTTTTAAAATTCTCCGAAAGTCCCATGCTTAAATATGGTGCTTCTTCTGTAGTTTTTGCTTTTAAACTTCCAAAAAGTTCGAGAATAGGAAACAAAGAAAATTTATAATTGCCATTTTTTTTTGTGAAAAAATTAGAATTTAAAAAAATTTTTTTTTCAAAAAATGGCATTTTTTTTTCAAAATTTTGAAAATTTTTATTTCCTGAAATAAAAAAAGTTTTTATTGAAGTGTGAATTTCTTTCTCGTCATAAAAAAATTTTTCATAAATTTCTATCAAATTTTTATTTTTTAATAAAAAATCTTGTGGAAAAATTTTTTTCATAGGAAAAAAAATAATTAATAAATAAAAAAAATTTTTTTTAATAAAAAGCATTTTTTTTAAATTTTTTCAGCAATTCTAAGTTTTGCACTTCTTGACCTTTTGTTATTTTTTAATTCTTTTTCAGATGGAATAATTACCTTTCTATTTATAATTTTTAAATCATTAATAATATTTCCAAAAAAATCTTTTTCTATTTTTCCGTCAAAATTTCCACTTTTAAAAAATTTTTTTACAATTCTGTCTTCCAAAGAATGATAACTTATTATTACCAAACGTCCATTTTTTTTTAAAATTTTTGGCGTTTGTAATAAAACTTTTTTTAAAACTTTTATTTCTTGATTTACTTCTATTCGTAATGCTTGAAAAACTTTTGCAAGATATTTATTTTCTTTATTTCTTGGAATTGCAATTTTAATAACTTCCAAAAAATCAAAAATTTTATCAAACTCATTATTAATACGATAATTTTTTATTAAATTAATTAATTTGTTACAATTTTTAATTTCTCCGTAATTTTTGAAAATTTTATATAAATTATTTTCTGTATAATTATTTAAAATATCTTTTGCTTTTAAATTACCATTTGTGTTCATTCTCATGTCTAAAATTCCATCAAAACGAAAGGAAAAACCTCTTGTTTTTTCATTAAAATGGTGAGATGAAACACCTAAATCTCCTAATATTCCATCAACTTTTTTTATTCCATGATAAAATAAATAATTTTTCATGTGCATAAAATTTCCATTTATGAAAATAAAATTTTTATTTTTTAAAATATTTTTTTCGGCATCTTTATCTTTATCAAAAGCAATTAATTTTCCTTTTGTTAATTTTTCCAAAATTAATTTTGAATGTCCACCGCCGCCGAAAGTTAAATCTACATAAATTCCTTCTGGATTAATATTCAAAGCATTAATACTTTCTTCTAATAAAACTGGTAAATGATACATAACTTCTATAAAAAAATGATAATTTATTTCAAATTCAAAATAAATTTTTTTTTATGAATTTTCTAAAAAATATTTCAATTTATAAAAAAAATGTAATATTTTTATAAAATGTTTTTATATTTGTACTAAAAAAAATATTATGAAAAAAGATATTAAAAAATCGCTCATTTTAAATTATGACGCAATAAAAAGGTTAATGACGAAAGTAGATAATATTTTAATAAGTAAAAAAGAATTTGAGGAATGGTTGACAAATGAGTATAAATTATTAAAAGAAAAAGAAACAAAAAAATCAATAATTTTTCGATATGCAAGCTTATCTAAATTAATGAAAGTTGTTAATATTGAACAAATTAATAATAATAATAAATTTAAGGAATGGTTCAATTATAAATTTGAAATTGAAAGAGAAGAAGAACTTTTTTTGAAAAATTTAATAAAAGAGAATAAAATTTATTTAGCTAATTATAATGAACAAACATTAATAGTAAAATTTATAGGTAGGATTTTGAATAAAATAAAATTTAGTAATAAATATGTTAAAGATTGGTATGGATATAAAATTGATTGTATTTTAAACGGATATTTTTTAAGTGGTGAACCTGATTTTATTGTTGCAAAAGGAATAGAAACGCCAGAAACACCGTATTTTTTCATGCAAGAATACAAAAAAGCGGTTAATCCAACCGGAAATCCTGAATATCAAGTTCTTGCTGCTATGCTTGCTGCAATTACTTTGAACAAGACAAATACAATAAGAGGTGGTTATATAATTGGACAATATTGGAAATTTATGATAATGAAAAAATTAGAAAATGGAAATTATGAATATTTTGTTTCGAAAGGTTTCGATTGCTTAGATTTTGATGAATTGAAAAAAATTTATATATATTTGCAGACTGTAAAACATTTATACTGTAAATAAAAAAAAATCAAAAATCGCCAAAATTTTAATAATTTATTAAAAAAAATTTTTCCAAAAATCGCCAA
This sequence comes from Bacteroidales bacterium, assembly GCA_029938235.1. GTDB lineage: Bacteria > Bacteroidota > Bacteroidia > Bacteroidales > 4572-128 > 4572-128. The sequence goes on along the minus strand of JAOZVH010000011.1, from coordinate 18,745 downwards.
AATTTTAATGTTTTTTTTTAATAAATTTTTTTATTTAAAATTTCAATTTAATGAAAACAGTTATTTCTATAGAAAATCTAAGTATAGCTTATAAATTTAAAAAAAGGATAAAAACTATAAAAAAAAATATTAACCTCAGAGCAAATGAAGGAGAATTAATTGCTTTAATTGGTGCGAATGGTGTTGGGAAAAGCACATTTTTACGTACAATTTCATCTCTACAAAAACATTTTTTTGGAAAAATAAAAATTTTTAATAAAGAAATTAATAAATATTCAAATATAGAAATGTCAAAAAAATTAAGTTTTGTTTCTACAGAAATTATTAATGTTAATAATTTGAAAGTTAAAGATTTAGTTGCTTTAGGAAGGTTTCCATACACAAATTTTATAGGAAAATTAAAAGAAAAAGACAAATTTAAAATTAATTCTGCATTAGAAATCACCGGAATGAAAAATTTTGCTGATAAATATATAAATGAAATTAGCGATGGAGAAAGACAAAAAGTGATGATAGCAAAAACCTTAGCACAAGATACAGATATTATAATTCTCGACGAGCCAACTGCTTTTTTAGATGTAGAAAATAAATATGAAATTATAAGAATTTTAAAAAAACTTTCCGAAGAAAACAATAAAACAATTATTTTTTCATCTCACGATTTAAATATTACAATAAAAGAAGCAGATAAAATTTGGCTTTTTTTAGAAAATGAAACTTATGAAAACTCAGCAGAAGATTTAATTTTAAACAATATTTTTGATAAACTTTTCCATAATAAAAAAATTATTTTTGATAAAAAAAAATTCGATTTTGTAAGAACAAATAATGAAAAAAATTTTAAAATAAATTTAATTTCTGATGAAAATTTAGAAAAATTTTTAACAAAAAAAGCATTAGAAAGAATAAATTTTAAAATTACAGAAAATTCTAAAATGAAAATCTTTATTGAAAAAGATTTAAAAAAAACAATATGGATTTTCAAAATTCAAGATGAAAAAAAAATATGTCATTCTATTTATGAACTTATTTTTATTTTAAAAAAAATTAAAAAAACTATAAAATTTTAATAATTTATTAAAAAAAATTTTTTCCAAAAAACGCCAAAATTTTAA
>JAOZVH010000011.1:0-17530 GCA_029938235.1 Bacteroidales bacterium | reverse complement strand
ATTAAAAAAATTTTTTCCAAAAATCGCCAAAATTTTAATAATTTATTAAAAAAAAATTTTTCCAAAAAACGCCAAAATTTTAATAATTTATTAAAAAAAAATTTTTTTCCAAAAGACATTGGACAAAATCATTTATTGTGATGATAAAGCATCTGAATAAACTCTATTACAATGTTAAAAATATACTTGTTTTTATATATAATCCATAAACTCTATCTTTTCAAGTTCAAGTTTTAATTCTATAAATCGTTCCATTTTTTTTGAAGAATAATCTTCCACAATCCATTTTTTTATTAATTCAAAAGCTGTTTTCTCTGAATGTGGTGTAAGTTGAATTGAAATTACCAATTCTTTTGCTTCAATATTATCAGTCTTAAACCTATCTATCCAAGAGGCAATTTCTATATCTTTTGGATTTGGTTCTTCTTGTATTATTCTTATTGCTTTACCTGTTTTTACAAAATGATAATTAATAATTGGGTTTCCATTATAAAAATCTGTTCCGTTAGCAAAAGTTGTATTTAGGTATGCTTTTGCATCAGATATTCTATTACGATAAAATAACTCATTTACCTTTATTTCCCAATAATCTCTACAAGTTTGATATATTAATTTTTCTTTTAAAAAATTTGAAAATAGATATTTTTTCATTTTGTGTCATAGCCGTATTTTCATTCCGTTATATAGCCGCATTTTGTATTAATATCAAGTATATCTTCAAATCTATTCACTTCTAGTGCTGAATTTAAACCAATTTTATAAGTATTATAAGAAGAATAATTAACATCAAAATGGTATAGAGGATGAATTTTACCATTTTCGTTTATTTGGTCATAATCATATCTAATATATCCTGGTTCAAATTGAAATATTTCTTCGAGCAATAAGAAACTACTTGTATCTATGTTTTCTGCATCCATATAAAATTCAAGGGGCGATGGTTTTATCTTGAAATTTTCATCTTCAAGTATTGAAATAATTTCCGAAATATTTTTATTATCTACTTGTGTTCCATTATAAGTTGAAATCTCTGATATTTTATCATTGACAAGTACAATAGAAAAAGGGAATGCAACACTAAAATATTTATCAGATTTATAAAAAAATAACCTACTCATTTTGTCGACAATCAATTTAAAGAAACTATTCGTTTCTGTTGGGGCAAAGTCTAATAAAAGTAAGCGAGTAGAATATGCTATGAGCCTTGCATAGTCAATTTTATTCCTAATTGCAAAGAAAAAATTTTTCTCTTGAAAATCAAATATATCTTTACGTACAATTTTCATAAAGTTAGCCATTAATATATTTTAAATTATCTAAAACAAAATTTGTTAGTGTTTCAATATCACTTTCAAACATATTCATTTGCTTAGCAGCTGCAAATAACTTATCATGATACTTTTTTTCAATATTTTGTTCTTTGAAAATTTTTAACATTAAATCATAATGAGAAAGTTTTTTGAGACTATACTGGAACCTTGTTTGAATATTTTTCTTTTCTTCTTCTGTTGGTTCGTTAATTGTCATTACCTTATTGCTCAATATGTTTTTTAATCCATTTTCAATATTCTCTTTTAATCCTCCTGTTGGAATTAGTAAAAATGACTTAATAAATGAGCGTGTTAGCATTGTGTATATTGAATTTCTATAACTTGGACTATTCTGTATTTTACCTGTAACACAAATAACAAACGGGAATTCCAAACCTTTAACATTATTTCTGTTGCTAATCAAGATTTTATTTGCTTGTTTTTCTTTTGTTTCATAGGCTTTATTAACCTCCCACCCAAAATGTTTATGCATTTTCACTTCTAATATATCGGCAAATTTATAAATGCTCCTGTTCTGGTCTAAAAGTATTATTCCAATATCATCAGGTAATACCGAATTATTTTCTTCAATAATTTGTTGTATTGAGGAAACAACTGTGTCTGAATAATTATTTGTAGCTGCTACAATTTTGATACTTTCATAATCTTCATCTAAATCTTCAAAACGCCTTAATGGCTCTCGACTTAAAGAGTAAACATTATTTTCAACTTCTACATTATATCCACAATCTTTCCATTCCTTTTCCTCTAACCAACGCAATTTTCTATCTTCAAAAAGTCCCATACCTAATGCATGAGCAAACATTAATGTCTTAGGGTCTGTTCTATAGCATTTCCCTAATAGAAAATCAGGTTCAATAGTACTGGGTATATTTTCATCAAAAATGCTTTGAAATATATCACCTGCCACATAAATATTTTTTTTAGTAACAAGTTCGCATAATTCAAAAAAACTTTCATCAAAATCCTGACTTTCATCTATGAACATATAATCTAATGCGAATGGAATTTCCTTTTTTTCATATTTAGCCTTAATATCTTCAATTGCATTAGTACACACTCGACTAAAAGACATTTGATAAGAAAATCTATAAAAAGGTATTTGATAAAATGCACAAATATATCGATACGCACCAGAACGAGGGTTTGATGCACTTCCCCAGGCATTTGTACACCACAGTCTATTTTCCCATTCAATTTGCTTTTCAACTTTCATAAAGTTAAAAAATGAAGGAACTCTCTTTTTTAAACTATTTGCTAATATTTTATTATAGCATGTGAAAAACATTTTAGAATTTTTATCATTTATATACAAATCTTTTAATTTGTGCAATAGTAATTCTGTTTTACCTGTTCCTGACAATCCTTGGATTGTAACTCTCTTATTATCAATTTTTTGGTACACAAATCGAGTTTGGTCTCCGTCAAATAATTGTATTTTTTGTTTTACTTTATCAAGAGTTGTCTGTGGTACTTCTTCTTTAACTCTTTCAATATCATTTATGCTACCAATAAACAACGAAATAAGTAAATCAATTTTCTTCTTCTCTTTTTCATCCGAAACACTTATTCTTTGAAACAATTCCTCTATTGCAATATCATCTGCAATAGATATTCCTGTTTCTATTAGATTTTGTTTCCACTTTCTTGGTCGTCCAATTACATTTTTATATAAATATTTGTCTGATATTGAGCCTATATCCTCTATTATATCTTCAACATATTCACCAAACAAATCATTTTTATCATTTAAATCTATAATAGTTATCTTTGCATTCGGAGAAAGTAATATCAAAGCTGAGGAATAATCGTAAGAATATTTCTGGTCTGTTAAGGGACGATTAAGCACATATATAGTTCTTTTTTGCAAATTGGCATATTCTTCAAGTTTGCTAATAAAATCAGCATTTATTGAATTTTTTTCAGCTTCTATAAAAATATAACTATTCATTTTTTAGTTTTTATTTTAGTTTTTTCTTATTTAAATTACCGCTAACATATTGCTTTGTGTAGCTCTTTAGATAAAACATTTTAATAATTCTCACTCATAAAGATTTTATCTTTAATAATTGTAAATATATAAAAAATATTTTTATATATTTTTTTAATATTTTTTAAGCATTTAGCAAGTATTATTTATTTTAATTTTCTTTATATTTATTTTTTCAAAATGTTAAAAAATATTGTTTTTGAAAAAACTTTTTTTTTAATTTAAAAAATCATAAAAATTTTTCGTTTTTTTGAAAAAATTTTTTATTGTTCTTCTTTCTCTTTGTAAATATTTTTCGCAATCAAAATTCCAAATTCATACAAAATAAATAAAGGTAATGAAACTAAAATTTGACTGAAAATATCTGGCGGAGTAATTATTGCCGAAAGAGATAAAATAATAACTAAAGAATGTCGTCTATATTTTCTTAATATTGAAGGAGTTACTATTCCAAATTTACTTAAAAAATAAATTAAAACTGGTAATTCGAAAATTATACCCGCAGCAAGAGTTACTGAAGTTATGGTATCTATGTAAGAGCCAATATTAATTTGATTTAAAACCTGGTCGCTAACAACATAAGAACCAAGAAAATTAAGAGACAATGGAACTATTAAAAAATATCCAAATAAAACTCCCATCATAAAAAGAATAGATGTGAAAAATACTGCACCTGTTGTATATTTTTTTTCTTTTTTTTCCAAAGCAGGTTTTATAAAGTTCCAAAATTCAAAAAATATATACGGAAAAGAGGCAATAATTCCAACAACCATAGAAATTTTAATATGAGTAACAAATTGCCCGGACATATTAATATTTATTATTTGAAAAGACTTGCTATTTATACATAATTTCTCTGTACCCATCAAATGTCCTAATTTACAAAACATCCTATTAGTAAAAAATTCTGGATTTTTTGGAAATAAAATAATATTATCAAAGATAAATTCACTATAAATAAAAGCAAATATTGCCAATATTATAACTGCTATGAAAGAACGAATTATATGCCATCTTAATTCCTCCAAATGACCTAAAAATGACATTTCTTTATTTTTCATTTTTTATGTTTTGTAATTTATAATTTAATAATTTCAATTCAGATTTTAAAAATCCAAATTGAAATTAGAAATTTAATTTTCCTTAAAAATTGGATATTTTTTCATCATTTCATTTACTTTAATTTTAACTTTCTGATATACTTTTTCATCATCTATGTTTGTAATTACTTCGTCAATAAAATCAACAATAATTTTCATATCTTTTTCCATAAGTCCTCTTGTTGTCAAAGCTGGAGTTCCAACACGAATACCAGAAGTTTGAAAAGGTGAACGACTATCAAAAGGAACCATATTTTTATTAATAGTAATATCAGCAAGCACAAGAGTATTTTCTACTTTTTTTCCTGTAATTTCTGGAAATTTACTGCGTAGATCTATTAACATAGAATGATTATCTGTACCGTCAGAAATTACTTTATAGCCTTTTTTAATAAATGCCTCAGCCATAGAATTAGCATTTTTAACAACTTGTTTTTGATATTCCTTAAACTCTTCTGTTAATGCTTCTGCAAAAGCAACAGCCTTTGCCGCAATAACATGCTCCAGCGGACCTCCCTGTGTTCCGGGGAATACTCCTAAATTTAATAGCGTGGACATTTTCCTTGTAACACCTTTTTTTGTTTTTTTTCCAAAAGGATTTTCAAAATCTTCACCTAATAATATTATTCCTCCTCTTGGACCTCTTAAAGTTTTATGAGTTGTTGAAGTTACAATGTGAGCGTAAGGAAAAGGATTTTTTAATATTCCAGCTGCAATTAAACCTGCAGGGTGTGAAATATCAAACATCAATAAAGCATTAACTTTATCAGCAATTTCTCGCATACGTTTGTAATCCCAGTCTCTGGAATAAGCAGAAGCACCGCCAATTATCATCTTCGGCTTAACTTTTAATGCAATCTTTTCCATCTCATCATAATCAACTTGTCCGGTTTCTTCTTTTACTTTGTAAGAAACAGGATTGTATAATATTCCCGAGAAATTTACAAAAGAACCATGTGTTAAATGTCCACCGTGAGACAAATCTAAACCAAGAAAAGTATCTCCGGCTTTTAAACAAGTAAGCATAACAGCAGCATTTGCCTGAGCGCCAGAATGAGGCTGTACATTTGCATAAGAAGCACCAAAAAGTTTTTTTACTCTGTCTATTGCAAGCTGTTCAGACTGGTCAACAACTTCACATCCACCGTAATATCTTTTTCCCGGATAACCTTCAGCATATTTATTTGTCATGCAAGAACCCATGGCTTCCATAACTTGTTCACTAACAAAATTCTCAGAAGCAATTAATTCTATTCCGTTCAACTGACGCTGATGTTCTTTTTCTATTAGTTCAAAAATTTTTAAATCTCTTTTCATTTTTTTTTTTTTCAAAAATAATTTTTTTTATAAAAAATGGAATTTTTTTTAATTTTTTTTATCTATTACAAGATATAAAATATGTTCCGGATTAAAATTTTCATCTCTAATTATATTTATAATCACAAAAAGATCAATTAATTTATTGTTTTTTGTTATGTGTTTAATCGTTCCTTCGAAATATTTCCCACCTCTTTCTAAACTAGAAACAATAGACTTTATCTTCAAGAGGTCTTTTTTTTCAAAAAAATTATAGTATGAAAATTTTTTCATTTCAATAAATTTTTTATATCCTAATTTTTCTAAAAACAACTTATTTGCAAAAATTATATTTCCTTCTAAATCAAAATCTGCACGCATAACAGAATTATTTACAGAATCTATAAAACCTTTTGCAAGATTTTCTTTTCTTATTGCTTCATCCTGAGTTGCTTGCATTTCTTCTAAATTTTGTCTCATTTCTTCGTCCTGAGAAAGCATTATTTCTGCCTGTTCCCTTGCTTTGATTAATAATTTTTTTGTTTCTTCATTTGTTTGTGCGGAACTCATTACAGAAGCAATATTTTCACCAACTCTTTCTAAAAATTCAATTTCATATTTTTCAAATATCCTAAAAGAAGCAAGTTCTAAAATACCGAGTACTTTTTCATTTAATTTCAAAGGTAGGATTAATAAATTACTTGGTGTTTCATCACCTAAACCAGAAGTAATATTTATATAATTTTCAGGAATATTTGTTAAATAAATTGTTTCTTTTTCATAAACAGAACGTCCAAGAAGTCCATCGTCAATTCTCATACGTTTTTTTTGTTGTCTTTTTCTGTCATAAGCAAAACAAGAAATTTGTTCTATAAAAACATCATTTTTATCTTTATTACTTATAACAAATAAACCTCCTTGATTTGCTTTTAAATATTTTGTTATATAAATGATTATATTTTCACTCATTTTTTTTAAATTGTCATTATTTTGACGTAAAATTTCAGAAAATTCTGCTTGTCCTTTTGACTCCCAGTTTCTTATATCATCTTCTCGCTTTCTTTCAATTGCATCTTTTTTTGCTTTTTCTAATGAATTTCGCATATCCATTAGAGATTTTCCTAAGATATCATCTTTACTAATTAATTTATAATCACTTTTAAAATTACCTTTTTGAATTTCCTGAGTAAATTTATAAGTTCTTTTTAAAGATTTTATTAAAACATTTAAATATTTAAAAATTATTAAATTAAAAGATTTTGCATCTTTATTTTTAATTTCGTCTAAAATTTTACCCTGTGAAATATTATAAATAATATCGGATAAATAATGAATAGATTTTTTTATAGGAGAAAAAATTTTATAAAATATTACAAAAAATAAGAAAATAAAAATTGAAAAAATTAAGATAATATTGTTCATTATTTTTTGATTCTTTTTATTAAAAGCTTCATCATAAGTAGTTATAAAAACATAAGCGTCAAGTGTATCTATATATTTATATAATGCAGTTTTTTCAAAACCCAATTCATAATCTGGGAAAAAATATTGAAAATAATTTTCTTTTAAATTTTTTTCAATTTCTTTTCGAAAAAAACTTGTAGAACTTAGGTTTTCGCTTTCGAAATCCGGATGAATTAGTAAATCTCCATTACTTTTAATAAGAAAAGGATATTTATTTTTATTTTCGGTTCTTTTGTCGAAAAAATTTTTTACTGAAATATAATCTATCTCTGAAATCCCTATAAGTAAAGCACCTACAATTTTATTATTTATTTTTATTGGCTCATAAATCGTTGTATAAAATTTATTTACAACAAAGGCTCTTCCACTGTAAACCTCTCCATTTTTTAAAGTTTTTACAACTATTGAATTGTTTGGTATATATGTTCCTACAGCTCTACCACCAAAATCATCTAAAACATTAGTTGCAATTCTTAAAAAACCTTCGTCCATTTTTTGAAAAATAGTAACTATTTCCACACCAAATTTTTCAATTTCATTTATAAATTTATCGCTTTTTTGTAAAAATATATCATCTTGTTTCCATAAATTAACTTCTACTTCCTGCGATCTTTTAGTTATTTGATTAAAAGCATTAAAAGTTGTTGTGCTGTCAATAATTTCTATATCTCCATTTTGATAAAAAAGTTTATGTGTTATTTTTTGAAAATCATTAAGTTTTTCTATTCTTTTTACAGTACTGTAATTTAGAAAATCGCATATATTTTCTAATTCTTTCTTTAAATTTTCATATTTTCTTTCTTCTGCTTTTGTAACAAAATCATTATAAATAAAATATCCAAAAATTATAAAAACTAAAATCATAGAAGAAATTAGAATTATATTAAATTTATTATTTAATTTAAAATTTTCAACGTTTTTCATAAAAAATTTTTTTTGAACAAAAATATAAAAAAATTACAATTTATATATATTTTTCATTATTTCAATTTTTCTATACTATTCCATAATTTATCAGAAGTTTTTTCCCAAGAAAATTTTTTTCTTTGAATTTGAGCATTTTTTATTAATTTATTTCTTAAATTTTCATCTTTTACAATTTTTATCATAGCATTTTTAATTTCTTCAACAGAGTGCGGATTTACTAAAATTCCTGCATTTCCACAAACTTCCGGAATTGAAGTTAAATTAGAACTTATTACAGGTACATCACAATACATTGCTTCCAAAATTGGAATGCCAAAACCTTCAAAAAAAGGAGTAAAAGTTAAAGCAAAAGCACTTGCAAGTACTAATTTTAAATCATTTATAGATAATCTTCCGGTGAAAATAATATCTTTTTTAAAGAAAAGTTTTTTAAAACTTTTTTCTAAGTCTTTATTTTTAAACATTTTATTACCAACAATAAGCAATTTAAAATCAGAATTATATGATTTTTTAAATTCATCGAAAGCTATTATAAGATTTTTGACATTTTTACGTGGATGCATCGCTCCTATAAAAATGAAATAATTTTTTCCACAAGAAAATTTCTCTTTAGTTTTTTCTTTTAATTCTGGTGAAATTTTTTTATATAAAATATTACAACCATTATAAACAACATCTATTTTTTCTTTATTAATTTTAAATTCCTTTGCAATATCATTTTTAGAATATTCTGAAACTGTTGCTATTCTTTTGGATTTTTTTGCAAATAATGGAAAATAATAATTATAATATTTACTTACCAAAAATGGTAAATCTTCTGGTCTGTGTACAAAATTTATATCATGAATAACTGAAAGACTTGGAAAAGGGATATTTAAAGGAATATAACCGTCTGGAGAAACAAAAACATCTGGGTTTATTTTTTTTAAAATTTTAGGAAGCCTTTTTTCAAACCAAATATACCATAAAAATGGGTGTCTTGTTTGTGGAGAAATAATTACCGGAGTAATGTTTTCCGAAAAAATAAATTCTTCGTCAAATTTTCTATCAAAAAGGAAATAAAACTGATGCTCACTGTATTTTTTTGTTATACATTTTAAGGTTTCCAAAGTGAACCAAGCAATTCCTTCCAGTTTATTTTTTATTAAAAGTCTTGTATTAACAGCTATTTTCATTAAAAAAAAATTAAAATTTTATTGTTTTTTTACAAAAATTTTTTTAAAATTGTTATTTATTTAAATAAATAAATTTATGAAAAGTAATCAAATTTTTTTAAATCCTAATAAATTAGTAAAATTTTTAAGAAAGTATCCGGAAGAATTTACTCGTTATGATATTATGAAATTTATTGAAGGTAATAATATCAAGATGTTAAATTTGCGATATGTTGCAGAAGACGGCAAGTTAAAAACCTTAAATTTTGTAATAAACAGTATGGAACATCTTGAGCATATTTTGTGCACAGGAGAAAGAGTAGATGGTTCAAGTTTGTTTTCTTATATAGAAGCAGGAAAAAGCGATTTATATATTATTCCTCGTTTTAAAACTGCTTTTGTAAACCCTTTTAGCGAAATTCCAACTTTGGATATTTTATGCTCTTTTTATACACGCAGTGGTTTAGCTTGGGATTCTGCTCCGGAATTTATTCTAAGAAAAGCTCACAAAGAATTTAAAAAAAATACAGGCTTTACTTTCAAAGCGATGGGTGAGTTAGAATATTATATTATAAGTCCAAAAAAAAGTTTGTATCCGGCAAAAGACCAGAAAGCTTATCATACTTCTTCTCCTTTTACAAATTGGGAACATCTTAGAGCAGAAGCGATGAATTTAATTTCTGAAATAGGAGGGAAAATAAAATATGGACACTCAGAAGTTGGAAATTTTTTTACAGAAACTAAGGAGTTTGAGCAGCACGAAATAGAGTTTTTGCCTGTTGATGTGGAAGACGCAGCTGACCAATTGGTTCTTGCAAAATGGGTTCTAAGGATGCTTGGAGAAAAATACGGTGTTACCATAAGTTTTGCTCCAAAAATTACTGTTGGAAAAGCTGGAAGCGGTTTACATATACATTTTCTTCTGGAAAAAGATGGAAAAAATTTAATGATAGAAAACAAGAAATTAAGTGATATAGCAAAAAAATCCATTGCTGGCTTAATGAAATTTTCTAAGGTTTTGACTGCTTTTGGAAATACTATTCCAACATCTTATTTACGTCTTGTTCCGCATCAGGAAGCACCGACAAATATTTGCTGGGGAGATTATAATCGCTCTGTTTTGGTTCGTGTACCTTTAGGCTGGATTGCTGAAACACAAATGATTAAAGATGCAAATCCAAATGAAAAATCCGAAGTTCCTTATGTAGAAGGCAAACAAACCGTAGAATTGCGATCTCCGGATGGTTCAGCAGATATTTACCATTTGCTTGCTGGTATGGTTTTGGCGGTAGAACAAGGTTTAAGTGAAGAAAATTCTTTAAATATAGCAGAAAAAACTTATGTTGCTGTAAATATTTTTAATGAAAATTTTAAAGATAATTTAAAAAATTTAGAAAAATTACCAAGATCTTGCTGGAAATCTGCTGATGAATTAAAAAAAACTCGTAAATTTTTTGAAAAAAATGGAGTTTTCCCAAAACGAACAATAGACGGTTTTATTAAAATGTTAAAATCTTATCACGATGAAGATTTAAGTGAAAGACTGTATGGCAAAAATGAACAAATAAAAGATTTAGTAGAAATGTACATTCATACTATGTAAGTATTTTAACTTAAATTTTAATTTGAATTAAAAAATTCTACGATTTTTAAAATTAATAAAAACGTCTAATTTTTAATGGTTTTATTTATTTTTTTTCAAAAAATGGCATTTTTTTTATGTTTTTTTAAAAAAATAGTATATCATTTTAATGATAGATTTCACAAAAATTTAGACAAGCAATTTTTTTTAATTAAAAATTTTTACATTTGAAAATTAAAGAGCATTATGTTAGATAAATTTATAGAAAATTCAATAATAGAAGATATTGGAGATGGAGACCATACTTCTCTTGCTTGCATTCCTGAGAATGCTAAAGGAAAGGTAAAATTATTGGTAAAAGAAGATTGTATTATTTCTGGTGTAGAAATAGCAAAAAAAATTTTACAAAAATTTGATAAGAATTTGAAAATAAAAATTTTTATCAAAGATGGTTCTTTTGTAAAAAAAGGTGACATTATTTTTACTGCCGAAGGAAGCACACAAATTATTTTAAAAGCAGAGCGTTTAATTTTAAATGTAATGCAAAGAATGAGTGGAATTTCTACTCTGACAAATCTTTATGTTCAAAAGATAAAAAATTTGAATACTAAGGTTTTAGACACAAGAAAAACCACACCAAATTTGCGTTTTATTGAGAAAATGGCTGTTAAAATTGGTGGCGGAGAAAATCACCGTATGGGACTTTTTGATATGATAATGATAAAAGATAATCATGTTGATTTTGCTGGTGGAATTAAAAATGCAATTAATTTAATAAAGAATTATCTAAAATCTATAAATAAAAATTTGAAAATAGAGATAGAAGTTAGAAATTTAAATGAACTTAATGAAGTTTTAAATTTCGGTGGTGTAGATAGGATTATGTTAGATAATTTTTCTATAAAAGATACAAAAATCGCTGTGGAAAAAATTAATAAAAAATATGAAGTTGAATCCTCCGGCGGAATTAATTTAAAAACAATTAGAAGTTATGCAGAGTGTGGAGTAGATTTTATTTCTGTCGGTGCATTAACTCATCAAATAAAAAGTGTTGATTTAAGTTTAAAAGCTATAAAATAAATTTTAAAAATTTTAAAAAATTAAAAATTATGAGAAATAAATTTTTTTATAAAATTACCATTTTATTTATTTTAATTTTTCATTTTGTTTCTGTTTCTGGACAAGAAAAAAATGAAGAAGAAGAAAATTTAATGAAAATGGATGTTGGGGCAGATCTTGTGAGTAGATATATCTGGCGTGGACAAAATTCTGGTGGTGCTGCTCCAAGTATTCAGCCGTCTGTGACTTTTTCTATTGGGGATTTTTCCATAAATGCTTGGGGAGCGAATTCCATAGGAAATAATCAGATGATTCAAGAAGTAGATTTAACTTTATCCTATTCTACAAAATATTTTTCCGTTAGTTTTGTGGATTATTTTTTGCCAAATGATACTGTTTCTAACAATAAATTTTTTGAGTTTGATAAAGATGCGACTACACATGTTTTTGAAACTCAAATTAAAATAACTCCTTTCGAAAAAATTCCTGCTTATTTGTCATTTTCAATGAATATTTTCGGTGCAGATACGAAAAAAGATGGAGAAATTGTTTATTCAAAATATTTAGAATTAGGTTATTCTAAGGATTGTGGTAAATTTGCTTTTGATGTTTTTGCTGGTGCAGCTCTTGACGAGCCAGACGAAGGAAAAGGATATTATGCAAATGAAAAAATTGGAATTATAAATTTAGGAATTACTGCAACAAAAAATGTAGAAATTACAGAGAAATTTTCTTTGCCAATAAAGACTTCTGTTGTTGTAAATCCAGAATCAGAAAATATTTATGTGTTTCTTGGAATATCTTTTTAAAAAAATATGAAAATAGAAAAATTTGTTTTTAGCCCATTTTTTGTAAATACTTATTTGCTTTATGACGAGACAAAAGAATGTATAATCATTGACCCAGCTTGTCATACAAAAAAAGAAAAAGAGTATTTAAAAAAAATAATTTTAGATAAAAATTTAAAACTTTCAAAAGTTTTAAATACTCATGGACATTTAGACCATATTTTTGGAAATACTTTTTTTGAAGATGAGTTTCCGAATTTGGAATTTTTTATTCATTACAATGATTTTCATTGGTTAGAAAAATTTGAGGATACTGCTGAAAGATACGGAATTGTTGTTGGAAGAACACCTTTTATTGATAATTTTATCGAAGGAAATCAAATTATTAGATTTGGTAATTCGCAACTGAAGGTAATTGAAACACCCGGACATTCAAGTGGAAGTGTTTCTTTTTACAGTGAAAAAGATAATTTTGTAATTGTTGGTGATACTTTATTCAAAGATAGTGTTGGAAGAGTGGATCTTCCAACAGGAGATATGGACGTACTTTTGGAAAGTATTAAAAATAAATTATTTACCTTAAATAAAAATACAAAAGTTTATTCCGGACACGGTGAAGATACAACAATAAAATATGAAATGGAAAATAATCCTTTTTGCAAATAAATTGCAAAAATTTAAATTTCTTTCATTAAAAAAAATGAAAAATTCCAAATTTATGGAATTTTTTATTTTTTTATATTTTTCATAAATGGCTATGAAAAACACCACAAAATCGCAAGTAATAATCATTTAATTAAAAAAATTAAAGATTATTATTACAAGATAAATATTACACAAAAAAAGTTCTGATTATAAATTTAACAATAAAAGCAAAAATATAAAGTAATGTTGGCATAATAATAAATATTATTAGAAAACGAAGCTTAAATACATATAATTTAGATTTATATTTATTTTCAGCCATAACTCCTACCAAAATTGCGGCAATAGCACTCAATGAAAAAATAACAATCAGTATTATATTAAGGATTTGTTTTTCCATTGCAATTAATTGTTCGTCCATTCTACTTATCTTTAAATGTTTTTCTATCTATAACTTTATCTTTGCAATTAATTGTTTTCTATTCTGTGCTTACTGTGTTTTCAAGCACATTATTAAATTTAAATATCAAAATTTTAAACGATTTAAAATTTTTTTTTTTTAACATTGGAGTTTTTTTTGAACACCAATGTTTGTTTTAACGAATTTTTAAAAATGTTGAAATTTTGGACGAATTTTGAAAAAAATTTTTTTAAACATTTGTTTGATGTAGAAACATTGCTGTTAAAAAGAAAGACAATGTTGTATTTTTTAAAGCATTAAAATTTTGGACGATTTTTGATTTTTTTTTTAATTATTACAAATTTTAGAGAAATTACAAATTCGACAATTTTCTATACTTTTATTTTGTGAAAAATGTTTTTCTTCTGAGAAGATTTCTTTTAAAATATTTTTTAAATACTTTTCAAACTCTTCTTTTTCAGTTTTCACAAAATCATTAACTTCTTTTTTATTTTTTTCTATGGAAGTTTTTAACTTTTTTTTAAAAATTTCTCTGGTGTAAAATAAAGAAGGTGAAATTAGATTTCTATTATTTTTTATTTGATAAAGATATGAATAAAAAAATATTTGAAAAATTTCTTTTTTATTCCTTTTTTCAGAAGAAAAAATCTCTTCAATTTCTTTGAAAGATAATTTACTTTTATCAAAAGAACCAGTTTTATAATCAATAATTCTAATTAAATTACCTTTCCTATCTATCCTATCTATATTTCCTTGAATATTAATTTTTATATTTTCCAATTCCATTTTTGTAGAAAAATTTTTTTCTAATGCAAGAATTTCAAAGGGACATCGCTTTTTATCAATTTTCAAAATAGAAAATATATATTCTTTCAAAATATTTTTTACAATCTGCAAATCTCCAAAATCATTATTTTCATCAACAGAATAGATTTTAGAAATTGATTTTTTTATCGCATTTTCTATTTTTCTATTTCCCTTTTTAAGAAAAATATCTATATCTTTTTCGTAAATTAATTTTTTTGAATTTTCAAAATCTTTATATAAAAAATTCATAGTTTCGTGAAGTAATATTCCAAATTTCATCTCGTCTATTTCTTCTGATAAAATATTTTCCTCTCTTAAATTCAATAAATAAGAAAAATAAAATTTTAATTTACAAGTCAAATAAGTATTTATAGAAGTCGCAGATATTGGCTTTTTTTCATTAATTTTAATTAAATCATTAATAATTTTTTTATTTTTTTTAATTTTAATTTCTTTATTTTCTATGAAATTAATATCATAGCTTAAAACTTTTTTTGAAATTTTAAAATCCGTTTCATACATAATTTGAAAAAGAAAACGACTCATTTCTCCACTATTATTTTCCGAAACAGAATTATTATATAATAAAAAAATATTTTTACTTCTTTGCAAAAGCCTATAAAAATTATAAGAAAATAAAGCATCTTGATTTTCTATGGTAAAAAGTCCAAAAGCACGTCTCAAATTATACGGAATTACAGAAGTTCCTATTGACGTTTTTGGTAAAATATTTTCATTGCAAGACAATAAAATAACATTTTCAAAATCAATAACACGAGTCTCAGAAAGTCCCATAATTTGCAAACCAAGAAGTGGTTCACCTTCGAAATCAATATTTTTTGAAGAAATAATTTTTTTTAACAAAGATAAAAAAGTGGAAATTTCCATAATTTCTTTATTATTTTTCTTTTCAATTTCTTCATTTAAAATTGTCTGTAAAGACTTGATTGCAAGATAAGTATTATAAATAAATTCTTTTTCTAAAAGTTCAGCATTTTCATATTTCTCCATAGAATTATCAATATTTTCTGCACTTAATTCAGAAAATATTTCTTCTAAAATATTTAATAAATATTTGGAAATTTCATTAATTGAAATATTTTTTTTGAAAATTTTTTTCAATAAACCATTTAATTGCAGTTCATTTTCTTTGAAATAAAATTTTTTACTTGTTTTAATAAATTTTTCAACTTCTAAGGCATTTTCATAATTATTATTCTTTAAAAATTGATGTTTTAAAATATTTAAAATGTCTTTATAATAAAAAGAATATTCATTTTTATCGGAAATATTTTTTTGTAATTCTATCAAATAATTTACAAAACTGTAAACAGGTGTAGATTTCAAAGGGTAAGAAATACTAACATTTATATCTTTTATTTCTGTTGGCATTGCATAAATTACCGGAACAAGTAAATTTTTATTATTTAAAATAATTGCCGTTTTTTCGTTAAAAAAATTTTTATTATCCTTTAAAATTTGATGCACAATTTTTGCCTGTCCAACATCAGATGAAGATGCAATAATTTGAATATTTTTTTCATTTTTGAAATTATTAAAATTATTTAGATTATCAGAACTTTTAAATTTTTTAATGTTTTTTCGTAAAAAATACGATGCCTGATGAAATTTATTATTCAAATAATATTCGTCATAATCCCAATAAAATTCGGCAATATTTCTTTTTTTTAGAATTTCAAATAATTTTTCCTCAGATTTATTCAAAGCATTAAAACCTATGAAAAAAATTTTTTCAAATTTTATGTCAAAATTTTCAATATTTTCTACAAACTCTCTTGAAATCATTCCGTCGTAAGCGATATTTTTTTCAAAAAGTTCTTTCTTAAAATTTTTATAAATTTCATATAAAACCCTCCAAATTTCTATAAAATTTTTTCTATTTTCTCCGTAAGGTTTTGTGTCAAAACTCGTCAAAAACTGTTTTAATGCTTCTGCTTGTTCTTCGGAAAAATCTATCGAAAAAGTTTTTTCTATATCTTTTAGCTCTTTTATATTCCTAAAAATTGATTTTGCATCTACGAGATTTTTATCTAATTCGTCAAAATCTTTCAAAAGCATTTCTCCCCATGGATAAAAATCATCAAAATTTTCATTGTTTTTTCTTGCCTTTTTATAAATTTTATGTAAAATAAAAATCAAAGTTAAATCGTCTGCTTTTGAAAGTTTAATGTTTTTTTGGAAAAAAGTATCTAATGTAATAATTTCAGGTAAAAAAATTGGCTTTTCAATTATTTGTTTTAAATAGTTTACAAAAAATAATTTCGCTCTTTTACTCGGTAAAACTATAGCAATTTTGTCTAAATTATTGAAATGGTTTTTGTAAATATTTTCTGTAATTTCGTATAAAAAATTTTTCATTTTTTTTTGCAAATTTATAAAAAATTAAATTTATAAAAAAATTTTTCCCCAAAAACGTCAATTTTTTTAAATTTATTTCAAAAAAAAAATTTTTTTCCAAAAACGTCAATTTTTTTAAATTTATTTCAAAAAAAAATTTTTTCCAAAAACGTCAATTTTTTTGAATTTATTTCAAAAATAAATTTTTTCTAAAAACGTCAATTTTTTTAAATTTATTTCAAAAAAAAAATTTTTTCCAAAAACGTCAATTTTTTTTAAATTTTATTTCAAAAATAAATTTTTTCCAAAAAACGTCAATTTTTTTTAAATTTTATTTCAAAAATAAATTTTTTCCAAAAAACGTCAATTTTTTTTAAATTTTATTTCAAAAATAAATTTTTTCCAAAAAAACGTCAATTTTTTTAGAAAAAAATTTGGTTATAGAACCTTTTTGTGATGGGAGTTTTTTTTACAAAAAAATTGTGAAAAATTTATGTTTTTTTTCAAAATATTTTTTTTAAATTTTCATTAAATTTTCATTAAAATGTTAAAAATCAATGCTTTATAGGACGATGCAACGAAATCAAGCGTGGACGCAATAGCCGTCA
>JAOZVH010000124.1 GCA_029938235.1 Bacteroidales bacterium | reverse complement strand
CGATTTTTGAAAAAAAAATTTTTTTTAATTGAAATTAAAAAATATTAAAATTTTGGGTGATTTTTGAAAAAATTTTTTTAAATTTATTTTTTATTTAAAAATATATATAATATATTTGCAATAAAATTTAATTTTGATAAAAATATCAAATGGAAAATATATTAAAAACAAAACAAATTAATTTAGAATTAGCTTACAAGTTTATTTTTTTTATTGAGAAATTAAAAAATAAATTTTCTATTTTTATTTTTTCATTAATATTCCCATTTTATTATCTTATAAAAAGAAAAAAAATTAAAGAAGACAATGAAATATTTAAAATGATTTTATCTGTTATTCCAGATTCTCATTATAAAGATTGTGAAAAATTACATCTTGATATTCAAAGAGTTAATAAATTTTATAAAAAAATACCACAATTTATTTTAATTGGCAAATTTCATGAAAATAATAAATTAACCTTAGAAATTGATGAATTTTTAAAATTAAAAAAACAGCAGGAAATAGAAATCAAAGAAAACTTGACAGAAGCATTTGATGAATTGAAAGGAATTTTATCTGGAAGAAGAAAGGCATTAACAAAAGAGGATTTTTTTGCAAAATTTTAAAATGAATAAAAAATATGAATATGAATTTTTGCATTGTTTTCTAAAAGATGTGAAAAAATTATCGAAGAAATATAAGTCTTTAAAAATAGATTTAAAAAATTTCATTGATAATTTTGATAAAATTTTAAAAAATAGCACAGAAATTAAACCAAATATTTTTAAATCACGCCTATCTATAAAAAGCAAAGGGCGAGGAAAATCCGGAGGCGCAAGAATTATAACGTATAAAGTTACGAAAGATTTAAAAGTTTATTTTTTACATATATACGATAAATCACAGAAATCAAGTGTTCATATAAATTATATTGATGAATTGATTAAAAATTCCTCTTTATTGTTATGAAATAAGGTTTTTATTAAAAATATTAAAATTTTGGACGAATTTGAAAAAAAAATTTTTAAATTTCAATTGAAAAATATTAAAATTTTGGACGAATTTGAAAAAATTTTTTATTTTCAATTAAAAAATCATAAAATTTTGGTTGTTTTTTTGAAAAAATTTTTTTTATTTAAATTTAAAAAATGTTAAAATTTTGGACGAATTTTGAAAAAATTTTTTTTATCTGAAATTAAAAAATGTTAAAATTTTGACGATTTTTGAAAAAAAAATTTTTTTTATTTTTAAAATAAAAACATTGAAATTTTGGACGATTTTTGAAAAAACTTTTTTTATTTTGAAATTAAAAAATGTTAAAATTTTTGACGATTTTTGAAAAAAAATTTTTTTATTTTTAAAATAAAAACATTAAAATTTTGGACGAATTTGAAAAAAAAATTTTTTTTAATTTTAAATTAAAAATGTTAAATTTTGGCGTTTTTTTGAAAAAATTTTTTCAATTTCAAAATTGAAAAATATTAAAATTTTGAACGAATTTTGAAAAAAAAATTTTTTAACATTAACATTGGAGGTTTCTTTTTTAACCTCCAATGTTTGATATAGATTAAAATTTTGGACGAATTTTGAAAAAAATTTTTTTTAATTTCAAATTAAAAAATATTAAAATTTCGGACGTTTTTTTTAATGTTTTAAAATTTCAATTAAAAAAATTTTTTTTTCAAAAAATGACGTTTTTTTTAATATCTTTATTTTTTATAAAAAATTTTAATTTTGAATTTTAATAATAAATAATTATGATAAAAAAAATTTTAAAACCTATATTTGTAGGTGTTTTTTTAATGATAACAAGTTTCATTTTTGCAAATTTCATTTTTAATGAAAAAAATCAAAATCTTGAAAACCGCAAAAAATATGAAAAAGAATGGTTAGAAGTAAAAAAATTGGAAGAAGAAGGACTTTATAAATCTGCTTTGGTTTTGGTTGAAAAAATTTATTCTGAATCAAAAAAAGAAAATAATTCTGAGCAATTTACTAAATCATTGATTTATCGTTTGAAATTTCAATACGAAATTGGAGACACAGAAATTACTCATTTGATTTTAGATGTGGAAAAAAATATCAAAGATATTCCACACCCAACAGTTTCAATTGTTCATAGTTTGCTGGCTGAATTATATTGGAATTATTATGAAAATAATATTTACCAATTTAACTCTCGCACAAGAATAGAAAATTTTTCAGACAAAGATTTGAAAACCTGGGGTTTATCAAAAATTTTAGAAAAAACTATAGAACATTATAAAATTTCCTTAGACAAAGAAAATGTTTTGCAAACTGTCGATATTAAGAATTTTTCTGAAATTTTAGAAAAGGGAAATCGTGAAGGTTTTCGTCCTACTTTATATGATTTTCTTTCAAATCGTGCCATAGATTTTTTTCAAAATACACAAATTTCTCTCACACGTCCTGCAAATAGATTCGAGTTAAAAGAAGAATTTTATTTACTTGATATGGACGAATTCATTAGAGAAAAAATAGAAAGCGATGATAAAATGTCTTTGCATTTTCAAGGGATAAAAATTTTTCAAAAGCTTTTAAAATTTAGAGCAAGCAAAGAAAGTAAATGGGCTTTGGTTGATGTAGATATTAGACGTTTGAAATTTGTTCATTCGCATTCTGTACACCCAGACAAAGATAAATTGTTCATTACTGCCATGAAAAATCTCATAAATGAAAATGATGCTTATGAAGTTTCTACAGAAGTTTCTTATCATCTTGCTAATTTTTATAAAAAAAGAGGAGCAAAATATAATCCTAAAAATAGCGAAACATTACCTTATAAATGGGATAATAAAAATGCTCTGGAAATTTGTAAAAAAGCAGTAGAAAGTTATCCAGAAAGTAAAGGCGGAATGAAATGTGACGCATTAATTTCTCAAATTACAAGTTCCATTTTAAGTTTTGAAATAGAAAAAGTAAACATTCCATCTCAAAAATTTCCTTTTAAATTAAATTATAAAAATATGAGTAAAATTCATTGGAAAGTAATTTATTTTAGAAAAGAAGTGCTTGACAGGTTGAACAGTCTTAGTTTGACAAGAAAACAAAAATACAAAAGAATTATTGAAAATGGCGAAGTTGTAAAAGAAAAAAAACATCTTCGTTTAAAAACAGATAATAATTTTCACCCACATTCTGTTGAAATTTTGATAGATAAATTATCC
The DNA here is from genome assembly GCA_029938235.1 of Bacteroidales bacterium. Classification (GTDB taxonomy): domain Bacteria; phylum Bacteroidota; class Bacteroidia; order Bacteroidales; family 4572-128; genus 4572-128. Next base: position 6,407 of record JAOZVH010000124.1, on the reverse strand, counting down.
ACAGGTGATTATGTTCTCGTCGTTTCAAATAACGTAAAATATACTTTCGAAGAAAATATCGTTGCTTTTGAATTTTTCAAAGTTTCAAATATTTCTTACATAGAAAGACAAGAAGATAATGGAGCAAATAATTTTTATGTTTTACATAGGAAAACTGGTGAACCATTAAAAGATATAAAAGCACAAGTTTGGTCGAGGGAATACAATTATAAAGAAAGAAAGTTCAAACTAACAAAAGAAAAAATTTATAAGACTAATAAAAATGGCTATTTTAGAATTCCAAATGAAGAAAAAAATAAAAGTGTTCTTGTAGAATTTTCAAAAGGAAATGACTTTTTAATGACTGATAATGCTTTTTCTTCTTATGGAAAAACACATAATCCAGAAATGGAAAAAAGAACGACTATTTTCACTGACCGTTCTATTTATAGACCTGGTCAAACAGTTTATTACAAAGGTATTTCCATAAATACCGACGGTGAAAAATCTGAAATTATTGTAAAAAATAAAGAAGAAGTTTCTTTTTATGATGCGAATGGTCAATTAATTACAAAAGAAGAAAAAACGACTAATGAATATGGAACTTTCGAAGGCAGTTTTACCATTCCTAAGGGTTTATTAAATGGTACAATGAGAATTGAAACTTTGAATGGATATATTTATTTTAAAGTTGAAGAATATAAAAGACCGAAATTTGAAGTTGATATTTTGCCTTTTAAATCTACAAAATACAGATTAAAAGACAGCATAGAAATAAAAGCAAAAGCAGTTTCTTTTGCCGGAGCAAATTTAACTGATGCAAAAGTAAAATATAGAGTTCTTAGAAAACCTATATGGAGATATTGGAAACCTTATTATGTTTCTGACGAAACTGAGATAGAAAGTGGAGAAACAAAAACTGACAAATTTGGGAAAATAAATTTCAAGTTTAATGCGAAACCAGATTTAAGTATAGCACAGAAAAATGATTTAAGTTTTAATTATAAAATTATTGTTGAAGTTACTGATTTAAACGGTGAAACACAATTTGCAACTGATAATATTCTTGTTGGTTATACCATTTTAAAACTTAATATTGAAATTCCTGAGCAAATTAATAAAGACATAAAAGAAAAATCTTTTGAGATTATTACAAAAAATTTAAATGACGAAAAAGTTTTTTCCCGCGGAAATATAAGAATTTTTAAACTGGAGGAATTAGAAAAACCCCTAAGAAAAAGAATTTGGAATAAACCAGATGAATATCTTTACACTGAAGGACAATGGAAAGTTTGGATGCCAAATAATGTTTTTGATGAGGAAGATAAAATTGAAAATTTCAAAAAACTGAAACGTATTTTAACTTTCAAGTTTGACACTGAAAAAGAGGACAAGAATAAACTTGTATTAAAAGATTTACATAAATGGAAAAATGGTTCTTATGTTTTGGAAATGGATGCAATAGACGAATTTGGCAGACAAATTACTCACACAGATTATTTTACTTTATTTTCTGAAAAAAGCAAAGAATTACCTTCTAATACTATAGATTGGTTTACAGTTATAAAAGATGTTTGCGAACCAAAAGAAAAAGCAAAATTTTTAATTGGTAGTAAAGAAGAAATTAGAGTTCTATTTGAAATAGAAGTCAAAGGAAAAATTATAAAATCCGAATGGCTAGAATTGGAAGACAGACAAAAATTAATAGAAGTTCCAGTTTTAAGTTCGTATAGGGGAAATTTTTCTGTGCATTTTACATTTGTTAAAGAAAATAGATTTTATTCTCATAATCATCTTGTAAAAGTTCCTTACACAAATAAAAAATTAGACATAAGTTTTGCTACTTTTAGGAATAAATTATATCCCGGTTCACAGGAAGAATGGCAAATTAAAATCAAAGGAAAAGATAATGAAAAAGTTGCTGCTGAAATGTTAGCTACTTTATACGATGTTTCTCTTGACCAGTTTACGCCGCATAATTGGTTTTTTGATATTTATAAAAAATACAACACTCGTATGAATTGGAGGAATTTTACTTTTAAAGTGAAAAACTCCAAATTATTAAAAGAAAATTTTGATAAAATAATTTATATTAAACCAGAAAATTATGACAAATTAAATTGGTTTGGACTTAAACTTAACAGCTATAGATCTCGTTTGCCTCTTAATTTTGTTGATTATTCTTATGATGATGGAGCAAATAGAATGGAAAAAAGGTCTAAGGCTGTTGTAGAAACAGAATCTTTAAAGAATAAAAAAGTTTTTCCAAAGAAAGAAGTTTTGCAAAAAGGTGGTGGGCAAGCTCAATCGGTTAAATTAAGAAAGAATTTTAATGAAACGGCTTTTTTCTATCCGAATTTACAAACTAATGAAAATGGTGAAATTATTATAAAATTTACTATTCCTGAAGCTTTGACAAGATGGCGAATGTTAGGTTTTTCTCATACTAAGGATTTAAAATTTGGTTTTGTTGAGAAAGAATTAACTACGCAAAAAGAATTAATGGTAAGTCCAAATGCTCCTCGTTTTTTTAGGGAAGGTGATAAAATATTTTTTTCTTCAAAAATATCAAATATTTCTAAGAAGGATTTTAGCGGAAAAGCAGATTTAGAACTAATGGATGCAATTACGATGAAACCAATAAATGATATTTTTGTTAAAAAAGGCTCTCGGAATTTTGAAATAAAAGCTGGTGAAAATAAAGAAGTTAATTGGGAATTAAAAATTCCTGAAGATGTTCAAGCGATAACTTACAAAGTTATGGCACAAGCAGGAAGTTTTTCGGACGGCGAAGAAAATACTATTCCAGTTTTGAGTAACAGAATTCTTGTTACTGAAAGTTTGCCGATTTATGCAAATTCTTCTGAAACGAAAAGTTTTGTTTTTAAAAAGTTAAAAAATAATTCTTCAAAAACTTTGAAAAATCACTTATTAACTTTAGAATTTACGTCTAATCCTGTTTGGTATGCCATTCAATCTTTGCCTTATTTAATGGAATATCCTTACGAATGTAATGAACAAATTTTTAGTAGATATTTTGCAAATTCTCTTGCTTCTCACATAGTAAATTCTTCTCCAAAAATTAAAAATGTTTTTAATTCTTGGAAAAACACCGAAAAATCGGAGTCTCTTTTATCTAATTTGGAAAAAAATCAAGAATTAAAATCTGTACTTTTGGAAGAAACTCCTTGGGTTTTAGATGCACAAAGTGAATCTGAAAGAAAAAGGAATATTGCAATTTTATTTGATTTAAATAAAATGTCTAATGAATTAAACATTGCTTTTTTGAAATTAAAAAGACAACAAAAATCTGATGGTTCTTGGGCTTGGTTTAGTGGAATGAATTCAAGCAATTACATTACACAATATATAATTTCTGGCTTTGGAAAACTCAATAAATTAAAAGTTATTGATATTCGCAAAGATGAAAAAATTTGGAAAATGATGAAAAAATCAATTTCTTATATTGATAATGAAATGAAAGAAAATTATGAAGATTTAAAAAAAGACATCAAATCTAATGAACTTAATAAAAATCATATATCTAAAAATGATATAAATTATTTATTTTCACGTAGTTTTTATAATGATTTAGAAATTTCTAAGGAAAACAAAGAGGCTTTTGATTTTTACAAAAATCAAGCGGAAAAATATTGGTTGAAACAAAATAAATATATGCAAGCTTTGATAGCTTTGGCTTTACATCGTTTTGATAAAAAAAATGAAACCTCTAAGAAGATTTTAAAATCTTTAAAAGAAACCGCAATTTATTCTGATGAAATGGGTATGTATTGGAAAGAAAATAAAGCAGGTTTTTATTGGTATCAAGCACCTGTGGAAACTCATGCAACTATAATTTCTGCTTTCGAAGAAATTGAAAATGAAAAGGAAACTGTTGATAAATTGAAAATTTATTTATTAAAACAAAAACAAACTACAAATTGGAAAACTACAAAAGCAACTGTAGAAGCAGTTTATTCCTTATTAAATTCTGGTAGCGAATGGATTTCAAACACAGAAATGGCGGAAATAAAAATGGGTGATAAAATTATTGATCCTTCAAAAATGGAAGACGTAAAAATAGAAGCTGGAACAGGTTATTTTAAAAAATCTTGGAAAAAAGATGAAATTAAAAATAATATGTCTGAAGTTACTGTTAAAAAAATTGGTGAAGGAATTTCTTGGGGTTCTGTTTATTGGCAGTATTTTGAAAAATTAGATAAAATTACATCTTCTGCAACTAATTTAAAATTAGAAAAGAAATTATTTTTAGAAAAAATCACTGAAAAAGGAAAGGTTTTAGAAGCAATTACAGAAAATTCTAATTTAAAATTAGGTGATAAAATTATCGTTAGAATAGTTTTAAAATCAGATAGGAATATGGAATATTTGCATTTAAAAGATATGCGAGCTTCTGGTTTTGAACCGATAAATGTTATTTCCAGATATAAGTATCAAGACGGTTTAAGTTATTACGAAAGTACAAAAGATGCCACTACAAACTTCTTTATTTCATATTTACCGAAAGGAACTTTTGTTTTTGAATATCCGTTGAGAGTAAATAATAGAGGTAGATTTTCTAATGGAATTACAAGTATTCAATGTATGTATGCACCTGAATTTAATTCTCACTCCGAAGGAATAAATGTAAATGTTGAATAAATAAATATTATAATATTATAGATTTTATAAAGATCTGTAATATTATTTTTATTGAAATAATTTAATTTTTTGATTTCATGCAATTTTTTATCTCAAATAAAAATATTAAAATTTTGACGTTTTTTTGAAAAAAAATTTTTCATTAAAAATGAAATCATAAAATTTTGGCATTTTTTTCGAAAAATTTTTAAATTTGAAATTCATAAAAAAAAAGCATCTTTTTCAAAAATCGTCCAAAATTTTAATATTTTTTAATTTTAAATTAAAAAAAAATTTTTTCAAAAATCGTCCAAAATTTCAACATTTTTTAAATTTTAAAATTAAAAAAAAATTTTTTCAAAAATCGTCCAAAATTTTAACATTTTTTAATTCAAATTAAAAATTGGCATTTTTTGAAAAAAAATTATAATTTATAAAAAATGAATAATGGTTTATACCAAAGATTTATATAAATTATATTTGATATTATTTCTTCAACAGAAACTGAATTTGTAAATTGCAATTTTTACAAAATTTAAGAAATAATTATATTGAATTAAAATAAAAATATACAATGCTATAAATTATCATTATTATAATTATAAAAACAATAAGTGATATAATACCAAAAATGAAAATAATTAATGACTTAAATAATGAATTTAAAAAGCCAATATTATAAATACTTTTTAGAGTATAGGCATAGTATATAATAGACATTATAGTTCCAAAAAAATAAAATATGTTAAGGAACATTGGTATTAAAAAAATAATAAATATAAATAGAATATTTATTAATGAATATTGTGCAATAATATAACTATTAATAAAAAGATGCTCAGTATAAAATTGTTTCTTTTTTTTAAAAATTAATTTTGATATATAGCTATAAAATGGTATGGTAAATAAACTTACAAAACTAAGATATTTTCTTATAAAATTTACATATTCCATTTGAAATTTTGCCTCTTCTGTATCAAAATCAACTAATCCATGAGCGTTTTGTACGCCTGCGTCAAAAACACCAGTCCATATAGAAAAAATTGCACTTAAACCCGTAACAAGTAACAAATATTTAAGTGGATTATAATAACATTTTGTTTTACCATTCAAATACTCGTTGATTAGTTTGCCCGGATTTATAAACAATAATTTTGCGGTATAAAGTAATCCACTTTCTATATTAAAGCTCATCAAAATAAGATTGACAAGATACTTTATTGTATATCTTTCATTAATAGCTTTTTGTCCACAATTATTGCAAAATGAACCCTTAAAACTGTTTTTACAATTTTTACATTCTTTCTTTTGCAATAATATTTCAATTTCTTTAGTATTATTCATTTTTTTAAATTTTTAAATTTTTTTTATAAAAAATCATAAAATTATATAAATAATTTATAAATAATAAATTATTGCATAATTTTTAAATTTTTTTTTAATTATAAAAAAACCATAAAAAAATGACATTTTTTGAAAAAAAAATTTTATTTACACAAATAAAAATCAGCCAAAACTATAGCAGCCATAGCTTCAACTATAACTACCGCTCTTGGTAAAACACAAGTGTCATGTCTTCCTTTTGGATTAATAATAACTTTTTCAAATTTTTCATTTACACTATATTGCGGTTTCATTAAACTTGGAATGGGCTTAAATGCAAGTTTGAAATAAATATCTTCGCCGTTTGAAATTCCTCCTTGTATGCCTCCGGAAAAATTTGTTTTTGTCCTTATTTTTCCGTTTTTCATATAAAAAATATCGTTATGTTCTGACCCAATCATTTT
>JAOZVH010000123.1 GCA_029938235.1 Bacteroidales bacterium | reverse complement strand
TCTCGTCTAAAACAGTAAATTCTAATGAAAGAAAATTATTATTTTCATTACTTTCGGAAATTTCATTTTCATTATCAACAATTAATAAAATAAAATAATCATTATTTAAAGTTGTTTCTGGAATATCAAAATCTACTATATTCATTCCTAAAACCTCTCCTGCTTCTAAATTATCTATATTTTCTTGATGAATTAATAAATCATTTTCATCTAAGCTTGTATTTTCAGAAAAATAATATTTTAAATTAGTATTTCCAGAATTAGTATTTCCGTCATTTTTCAATTCACAATCAATATGTATTGTTTGTCCAGCAGACAAATCTGTAGGAGTTACTATGGCATTTATTATCTTTAAGTCAATTTCATTTATAAAAATATCTAAATATTCAGAATTGTTTTCTTCATTAGTTTCTTCTACTTGATCATTTACATCAACAATTGCTATTATTTTCCAATCTCCTATGTTAATGAATGATGGAATCATTAAATTAATTTCTCCTTCTTCTTCTCCGAAAGCATATAAATTTTCAATGGTAACACTTCCCATAGGAATGTCAGAATTACCAAATTCATTATCTTCAGATAAATAAAAAGCTAATAAATTACTAGTCGCTAATCCGTTTCCTAAATTTTCAATTGTGTAATTTACATTTGCATATTCCCCTAAGCTGACATTAGAACTTTCTAAAAAAAAATTTGATAATGTTAAATCCTTAGTGGTTTCTAAAATTGAAACAGAGATAGATATAAAATACAAATTATTACTTTCATTTTCTTCCACTACAAAATTATCATTATCAACCACTAATAATAAATAATAATTTCCAGCATTTATTTCAGGAATGTTAGAATTTATTTCATAAGATAAAGTACTATCTTTTTGTAAAGTATCTACAAAAACAGTATTTAATAAAATATCATCATTTTCATCAAAAATATTATTTTCAGAGATATACATTTTTAGATAAGTTGTATCGGAAACAATATCTCCAATGTTTTTAAGATCACAGAATAAGTTGAAATTAGAACCATTATAAAAAACCTCATCTTCTAAATTTACATTTTCAATAATTAAATCAGAGAAAAATTCACCTATATGAATTTGATAAAAAGCAGAATTATTATTTTCGTTTTCTTCAGTAACATTTTCGTTTTCATCAAGAACGATTAATAAATAATAATATCCTGTATCAATTTCTGGAATATTTATAGTTTCATTTTCTAAAAAAATATAATCATTTTCGTAAATTACTTGTAAAGCAAAATCATTTAAAATTAAATCCTCATCATCAAATAAACTATCTTGCGATAAACAATAAACAAAATTTGTAGTTCCGCTTTCTAAATCTCCAAGATTTTGAATCTCAAAAGAAAAATTAATTTCTTCGCCTAAAAAATACTCTTCATTATTTAAAATGAAATTTTCTATATTCAAATCTGCTTTCGGTTCATTTACAAAAATTTCGTAAAAAGATAAATTATTTTCTTCATCGCTTTCAATAATTATATTTTCATTGTCTGTTTTCAAAATAATATAATAATCTCCTTCGACAGTTCCATTTGGAATTGTTATTTCAATATCATTATAAAATGAAGTATCCTGCTCATTTAAAATATCTGTTTCTTGTGATAACAAAATTATATCTAAATTTTCTTCGAGATTTTCATCTTCAGATAAATAAATACTTGTTGTAAAATTTTCTGCATTTGTATTTCCTTGATTTACAATTTCATAATTAATTAAAATATTTTCGTTTATATTTACAGTATTATTATTCGTACTAAGATTTTGTATCAATAAATCTGGTTCTGTTGTATTAATTGAAATTAACACAGAAAAAATATTATTTGTTTCATTTGCTTCTTGAACAAATTGAATTGGATCTATGGAAATAATTAAATAATAATCTCCAGCAGAAATTGCGTCAGAAATATTAAAATTATTATTAAATTCTAAAGAACTTTCTCCATTTACAATTGCAAGATTTTCATTTGATAAAATAATATCTTCCGAACTAATATTATTATCTTCTGATAAATAATAAACCATATTAGTTTCAGAACTTGAAAGGTCTCCATTATTTTGAACTTCAAAAGAAAAATTTATATCTGAACCAATAAAAATATCCGAATTTTCAAGAATAAAATTATTTACGGTCAAGTCACAAACTGGAATATTAACAAATATTTCTACAAAATTGATATTATTTTCTTCATCAATTTCAGTAATTACATTTTCATTGTCTGTTTTCAAAATAATATAATAATTTCCTTCTGTTGTTCCATTTGGAACTGTTATTTCAATATCATTATAAAATGAAGTGTCCTGTGCATTTAAAATGTCTGTTTCATGTGATAATAAAATTATATCTAAATCTTCTTCGAGATTTTCATCTTCTGACAGATAAATACTTGTTGTAAAATTTTCTACATTTGTCAATCCTTCATTTACAATTTCATAATTAATTAAAATATTTTCGTTTATATTTACAGTGTTATTATTTGTACTAACATTTTGTATTAATAAATCTGGTTCTGTTGGAATAATATAAAATTCTACAAAATCGATATTATTATTTTCATTTTCTTCTTCTAAAGAATTTTCTTTATCTAAAACAAAAATTAAATAATGAACTCCGGAATTTATAACTTCTGTGGTTGTGAAAAATTGGTCTATAGAACTTATTGAATCGTTACTATTAATAACAGGAATTTCTAAACTATTAATTAATATATCATTATCATCATAAATATTATCACCAGAAAGGAAATATTTTAAATTTGTAATTTCACTATTTACAAAGCCAATATTTTTAATATTAAAAGAAAAATGAATTTCGTCAGCAGGTAAAAAATTTGTATTATATAGAATTTCTAAATTTTGTATTACTAAATCAGATTTTGGCTTGTTTATATAAATTTGATAAAATTGTATATTATTTTCATTATTTTCGCCATCTATTTCAGCTAAAAAATCATTAATTAAAATTAAATAATAAATTCCTTCTGTTGTGTCTGGCATAGTTAATTCTACATTTTCTATATTTTGAATTTCTGTAGAATTTAATGGATTACAATCAGTTGAAATTTCAAAAGAAAAATCTTCATCGTCATAAATTAAATTATCAGAAAGAAAATAATGTATTTCGCTGGCATTAGTAATATTTTCTGAACCTTGATTTATGATTTCTAAATTTAATAAGATATTTTCATTTATATTTATAGTGTCATTATTTGTAGTGACATTTTGTATTAATAAATCTGGTTCTGTTGGATTAATGGAAATTAATACAGAAGAAGTATTATTTGTTTCATTTGTTTCTTCAACAAATTGAATTGGGTCTAATGAAATAATTAAATAATAATCTCCGGCAGAAATTGCGTCAGAAATATTAAAATTATTATTGTTAAATTCTAAAGAGCTTTCTGCATTTACAATTCCAAGATTTTCATTTGATAAAACAATATCTTCAAAACTAACATTATTATCTTCTGATAAATAATAAATCATATTAGTTTCTGAACTTGAAAGGTCTCCGGTATTTTCAACTTCAAAAGAAAAATTTATATCTGAACCAACAAAAACATTAGAATTTTCAATGTTCAAATTATTTACTAGCAAATCACAAACTGGAATATGAACAAATATTTCTACAAAATTCATATTATTTTCTTCATTATTTTCAATAATTATATTTTCGAAATCTACAATGGCAAGAATATAATAAATTCCTTCGGGAATATTTGTTGGAATATTTAAATATTGATATATTTGTATGGAAGTTAAAGCTTCTATTTCTGTATTTTGTAAAATAGCCATACTAATATCATCATTACTAAATATACTGTCTTCTGATAAGAAAAAGTTTGTATGAGAAGCAGAAGCATTTTCTGTTCCCCAGTTTGCAAATTGATAAAATAAATTAAGTTCAGAACCAATATTTACTGTGTCTGTTGTATTGAAAACACTTATATTTGGAATTAATAAATCTGGATTATCTGGCATAATTTCAAAAGAAAAATAATTTATATTATTTTCTTCATCACTTTCAGAAACTTCATAATTACCATCTGCAATAATTAAAATATAATATTCACCTTCTGTCATACTAATAGATAAATACACAGATGCTTCTATATCATTGCTTTCTGAAGCAGGAATATCGTCATCTATTAATGTTTTTCCCTTATAAATATCTTCATCATCAAAAATTATGTCATCGGACAAATAATATTTGACTCTACTTGAATTTGCTGTCCCATCACCTTGATTTTTTAAATCATAGGAAAAATAAAATTGTGAACCTCCTAAGGCAGAATTTGTTTCTGTGGTAATATTTTCAATAATTAAATCTGCTTCCTGTGTATAAGTATCATTAATTATTAAAATTGTAAATAAGATTAAGAATAAATTTTTCATTTTTGTAATTTTTTGATATGAATATATTATTATATTTTATTTCAATTTCTTTGCCAAACTTCATTAAAAAAATTTTAATTTAAAAACAATAAAAATTTTCATTTTTGAAAAAAATGAAAATTTAAAAAATTATTATTATATTTTTTTTTTATTGCAATTTTTTTGGGAAATTTTCAAAATTTGTCTTAAAAAAAAAAATTATGATTTTTTTAATAAAAATTTAAATATTTTAAATAAATGAAACTAAATATATTTTCTGGATTGCTATTTTCAATAATTATTTTCTCATTAATTATCATTTCTTCACTTGGTTTTTTAATTATAAAAAATCAATTTGAACTAAAAAAAAGTAATGATATACATTTTAAATCTATTATGATTGCAGAGGAATTAAGAAAATCCTCAGACGACTTAACACGTTATTGTAGAACTTATGTTTCAACGAAAGATACAATTTGGGAAAATAAATATTGGGAAGTTATTGACATTAGAAACGGTAAAAAGGCAAGAGCAGATGGTAAAATTATTTCCATGAGGAATATTATGAAAAACTTAGGTTTTACAAAAATAGAATTTGATAAACTTAAAGAAGCAGAAGATAATTCAAACAGTTTGGTACAGACAGAAAGAATTGCATTCAATGCAATGAAAGGTATTTTTCTTGATAGTCTTGGAAAATTTACAATATACGGAAAAACTGATTTAGAAATGGCACGTAGAATTATGTTCGATAAAAAATATCATTATGATAAATCAAAAATAATGAATCCTATTAATAATTTTATTATTATTCTTGATAAAAGAACAAAAAAAACATATGAAAAATTTAATGAAAAATCTTTTTATTTAATGTTTATTGCTGTAACGATAATTGTTATAACAATGTTTTTTTCATTATTTTCATTCCTGGCAATTAAAAAAAGAATTGAAAAACAAATGGAAAATTTAGATGAAAAAACAAAAGTACAAATTTTATTAAATGATAAATTATTTGCAAAAAATATGAAATTAGAAGAAGATGAATTGAAAATAAAACAACAATATGAAGAGCTGCAAACATCTGACGAAGAATTGAAACAAAGCAACGAAGAATTAGAAACATTAAATGAAAATATTCAAAAACAAAGCGATACTATTAAAGATAAAAAAAAACAATTGGAAATTTTATTAGATAATTTACCATCAGGAATATATTTCAAAAACACAAAATTAGAATATATAATGGTAAATAAATCTTATAAAGAATTATTTTTTAATGAAAAATTGCAAAAAACTACAGAGCAAGAGATTTCGGATGGTGAGTTTAAGAAAATTTATGAAGACAATGATGCCGAAATTATAAAAACAAAAAAATCTAAATTTAATGTTATTAAAAAATATAAAAATATAGATAATAAAACATATTATATTTCTTCATCAAAAATAATATACATAAATGATAAAGGAAATGTAAAAGGAATTATAGGAATTCTACAAAATGTTACAGAGCGTGTTTTGCAATATAATCAACTAAAAGAAAGAAAAAAAATTATAGAAATGGCACATAAAAATATTAAAGAAAGTATTAATTATGCAAAAAGAATACAAGAATCACTCATTACAAAAAAAATAGTAATTGATAATTATTTAAAAAATTATTTTATTTTTTTTAAAGCAAAAGAGAAAGTTAGTGGAGATTTTTATTATATAAATAAGATTAATAAACATATAATTATTGCCATTGCTGATTGCACTGGACACGGTGTAGCCGGAGGTTTTCTTACTGTGCTTGGAATAACATATTTACATGAAATTATAAGAAAAAAAGAAAAATATGAAGCATCTAAGATTTTAGAAATTTTGAGAGAACAATTTAAAAGTACATTTAAAGAATTTGGAACAAATAGCACAAATGGACTTGATATAGCATTATGTAAAATAAATACAGAAACAAATATTATGCAATATGCCGGAGCATATAATCCATTGATAATAATAAGAGATAAAAAATTGATAGAATACAAAGGAACAAGAAATCCAATAGGGGCTTATCCAAAAGAAAAAACTTTTAAAAACAATAAAATTAAAATGCAAAATAATGATTATATATATCTTTATTCAGATGGTTTTCAAGACCAAGCAAGAGAAAAAGACAATAAAAAATTTATGGCAAAAAAATTCAAAGAAATGTTACTCGATATTCATGAAATTCCGATGAACTTACAAAAAAATAAACTAAACAATGTATTAAAAAATTGGAAAGGAAAAAATAAACAAACTGATGATATATTAGTTTTTGGTATGAAATTTATAAATAAAAATCAAAAAAATATGATTTCAAATCATTAAAATTTTGGACGATTTTTGAAAAAAAATTTTTTTAACATTGGAGTTTTTTTTTTAACCTCCAATGTTTCTATTAAAATTTTGGCGTTTTTTGGAAAAAATTTTTTTTGATAATTTCAAATCATTAAAATTTTGGCGTTTTTTTGAAAAAAAATTTTTTTTTTGATAATTTCAAATCATTAAAATTTTGGCATTTTTTGAAAAAATTTTTTTGACAATTTAAAATCATTAAAATTTTGGCGTTTTTTTGAAAAAAAATTTTTTTTTTGATAATTTCAAATCATTAAAATTTTGGCATTTTTTGAAAAAATTTTTTTGACAATTTAAAATCATTAAAATTTTGGCATTTTTTCAAAAAAATTTTTTTGACAATTTCAAATCATTAAAATTTTGGCATTTTTTGAAAAATTTTTTTTTTGATAATTTCAAATCATTAAAATTTTGGCGTTTTTTGGAAAAAAATTTTTTTTGATAATTTCAAATCATTAAAATTTTGGCATTTTTTGAAAAATTTTTTTTTTGATAATTTCAAATCATTAAAATTTTGGCGTTTTTTGAAAATTTTTTTTTTTGATAATTTCAAATCATTAAAATTTTGGCGTTTTTTTGAAAAAAAATTTTTTTTTTAATTATAAAAAATCATTAAAATATTGACGTTTTTTGGAAAAAAATTTTTTTTTAATTATAAAAAATCAATAAAATATTGACGTTTTTTGGGAAAAAAATTTTTTTTTAATTATAAAAAATCAATAAAATATTGGCGTTTTTTGGAAAAAAATTTTTTTTAATTATAAAAAATCAATAAAATATTGGCGTTTTTTGGAAAAAAAATTTTTTTTTATAAAAAATCAATAAAATATTGGCGTTTTTTTGAAAAAAAATTTTTTTTTAATTATAAAAAATCAATAAAATATTGGCGTTTTTTGGAAAAAATTTTTTCAATAAATTAAATTATAAAAAATTGGTGTTTTTCAAAAAAAAACTTTTTTCATTAAAAAAAATCTTAAAAAAATTGTCGTTAATTTTTTTTTTTTTATTCATAAATAAATGGTATTTTTATGAAAATTTATTTGTTTCATTTATAGAAATGAAAAATGAAAAAAGAAAATAAAAATTTTCAAAAAATTTCTGATTTAAAAGAATTTGCTTTGATTGAACATTTGACAAAAAATTTTAAATCAAAAAATAAAACAACAATTAAATCAATAGGAGATGATGCTGCTGTTTTGAATTATGAGAATAAAAAAATTCTCGTAACAACAGATTTATTAACAGAAGGAATACATTTTGATTTGACTTATGTACCTTTGATTCATTTGGGTTATAAATCTGTAATTGTCAATTTATCAGATATTTACGCAATGAACGGAACACCAAAACAAATTACCGTTGCCATTGCAATTTCAAAAAAAATTTCTTTGAAAGCCATAGAAGAATTTTATAAAGGTATTTATCTCGCTTGCGAAAAATATAATGTAGATTTAATTGGCGGTGATACTTCTTCTTCATTAACAGGAATGCAAATTTCCATAACTGCAATAGGTGAAATTGACATTTCAAAAATAACTTATAGAAGTTCAGCAAAAAAAAATGATTTAATTTGTGTTTCCGGAGATTTAGGAGCATCTTATTTTGGTCTGTTGCTTCTGGAAAGAGAGAAACAAGTTATTAAAGAAAATCCAAAGGAAAGAATTGATCTGAACGAATATAAATATATTTTGCAAAGACAATTAAGACCGGAAGCAAGGGGAGATATAATTGAATCATTAGAAAAAATGAAAATTAAACCAAATTCTATGATAGATATTTCTGACGGTTTATCATCTGAGATTTTACATATTTGTAAAAATTCTGAAGTTGGTTGTAAAATTTTCGAAGAAAAAATTCCCATAGCTTTTGAAACGAAAAAAATTGCAGAGACTTTTAAAATCCATACTACAACTGCCGCTTTAAATGGCGGAGAAGATTATGAATTGCTTTTTACTATTTCACAGAAAGATTTTGAAAAAATTAATAAAATTTCTGACGTTTCAATTATTGGGTATATTACAGATAAAAAAGACGGTAAAAAATTAATTACAAATACAAATGAAGAAATTGATTTAAAAGCACAAGGTTGGATAATGTAAAAAAATTCAAAAAAAAATCGCCGTTTTTTTTCAATTAAAAAAAAATTAAAAAAAAATTCAAAAAAATTTGCAAATAAAAAATTAATAATTAATTTTGCAACATATTTTAATTAAACGCCGTCGTAGCTCAGTTGGTTAGAGCATCTGATTGTGGTTCAGAGGGTCAGGGGTTCGAATCTCTTCTTCGGCACAAAAACTCAAATCGAAAGGTTTGAGTTTTTTGTTTTTATATATAAAATTTAAAATATGAATGAAGTTTTATTATGGCTCTCCGCAAATAAAGTGGAATTTTTTGCAACTATATTAAGTCTAATATATCTATATTTTTCCATTAAACAAAAAACAGTATCTTGGTTTTTTGGAATTTTTGGTGCTTCTTTGTATGCTTACGTTTTCTTCGATTCACAACTTTATGCTCTGATGAGTTTACAATTTTATTATGTTTCCATTAGTGTTTATGGTTTATATAATTGGTATATTAAAAACAAAGAAACAGACAATAATTTTAAAATTTCTTTTGCTTTTAAAAATAAAAAAATTGTAAGAAATTTATTGAATTTCAGTATTTTAATCTATATTTTTATTTTCTTTCTTCTAAGTAAATTTTCAAAAGAAAGTATTAATGAATTAATTTATTTGGAATCTTTTGTTACTTCTCTAAGCATTATTTCTGTTTGGATGCTCACAAGAAAAATGATAGAAACTTGGATAATGTGGATTATTATAGATACAGTTTCAAT
>JAOZVH010000122.1 GCA_029938235.1 Bacteroidales bacterium | reverse complement strand
ATTTTTTTATTAAAAAACGTTATTTTTTTTATAATATTTTTAAAAATAATTTTTTCCAAAAAACGCCAAAATTTTAATGATTTTAAATTATTAAAAAAAAATTTTTTGAAAAAATGCCAAATTTTTAATAATTAAAAAAACGATGAAATTTTTACGATTTTTTATAATTTCATTTTTTTTTAAACTGCAATTTTTTTATAATCTTTTAAAAAAATTTTTATTTTCTTCTTAAAGCTCTTCTGTATTTATTTGCATTTACATTGTGTTGTTTTAAAGTTCTTGCAAAATTATGGTAACCAGAGAAATCTTCTTTCGCACAAAAAAACAAATATTTATGTTTTTCATAATTTAAAACAGAATTAATTGACGAAATAGATGGAAAACAAATGGGAGCAGGCGGAAGACCTTTATTAAGATAAGTATTATATGGCGATTTATATTCTAAATGCTTATGTAAAACTCTTTTAATTTTATAATCACCTATTGCAAAAATAACTGTTGGGTCAGCTTGCAAAAGCATTCCTCTTTTTAGTCTGTTCATATAAACTCCGGCAACTGTTTTTTTTTCTTTATTTTTTTTTGTTTCCTCTTCCACTATAGATGCCAAAGTGCTAACTTCTTGCAAATTAAGATTTATTTTTTTTGCTTTTTTACGTCTTTCTTTCGTCCAAAATTTTTCATATTCTTTGTACATACGTTTGAAAAATTCCTTAGGAGAAGTATTCCAATAAAATTCATAAGTATTTGGAATAAAAATCATTACAACATTTTCACTATTCAAATTATAAGTTGAAAGAAAATGCTCGTCATTAATTAAATTAAAAATATCTTCATAACTTGCTTCTATAAATTTAGAAATAATTTTTGCAAATTGTTTTTTCGTTCTAATACTATTGAAAGTTATATTTAAAGGAGTTTGAGAACCAGAACGCAATAAATTAATTAATTCATTGGTACTCATTCCGTCTTCAATTTTGTACCTACCCGGATGTATTTTTTTTTTATAATTTTTCGTTTCAGCTAACCAAGTAAATTTTTTTTTATCTGTTATATAATTTTTTTCTTCTAATAAAAAAATTACATTTTCAAAATTAGAGCCCGTTGGAATAAGCAAATATTCTTCTTGATTTTTTATATGAATTTTATTTTCAAAAAATTTTTTATAAAATTTAAAAATCGTCCAAGCACTTAGAGAAAATAAAATAAAAAAAAAAATAATTAAAATAAAACAGCCTTTTTTCTTTTTTTTTGACACAATAAAATTTTTAAATTTTTATAAAATTGTAAAAAAAAATTTTTACAATTTTATAATTTATTTTATAAAGAACCTATCATTTTTTTAGGATCTACCCATTTTGTAAATTCTTCATCTGTTAAATAGGATAATCCTATGGCAGCTTTTCTTAAACTTGTGTTTTCGTTATAAGCTTTTTTTGCTATTTTCGCCGCTTTTTCATAGCCAATGTGAGTATTCAGAGCAGTTACAAGCATCAGAGAATTTTCTAAATTATTTTTAATAACTTGATGATTTGGTTCAATTCCAACTGCACAATTATTATTAAAAGAAACACAAGCATCAGCAATTAAACCAGAAGACATCAATAAATTATAAATCATCATCGGTTTAAAAACATTTAATTCAAAATGTCCATTTGTTCCTCCTATTGTTATTGCAATGTCATTTCCAATAACTTGTGCACAAACCATAGTCATGGCTTCAACTTGCGTAGGATTTACTTTTCCCGGCATAATTGACGAACCCGGTTCGTTTGCAGGAATTATAATTTCACCTATTCCACTACGAGGACCAGAAGCCATTAAACGAATATCATTCGCAATTTTCATTAAACTCGTTGCAAGAGTTTTCAAAGCTCCGGAAGTTTCAACTATTGCATCGTGAGCAGCAAGTGCTTCAAATTTATTTTCTGCAGATACAAAAGGTAAATTAGTAAATTCAGCGATTTTTTTTGCCACGAGATTTGCATAACCATTAGGAGTATTAATTCCTGTTCCAACTGCAGTTCCACCAAGAGCTAATTCCGAAAGGTGTTTTAAAGAATTTTTCAAACTTCTTAAACCGTGTTCCAATTGAGAAACATAACCAGAAAATTCTTGTCCCAAAGTCAAAGGCGTAGCATCCATCCAATGTGTTCGTCCTATTTTGACAACTTCTTTAAAATCATAAGACTTTTTTTCCAAAGTTTTTTTTAATAATTCTATTCCGGGAATAGTTTTTTCAACCAACATTTTATAAGCTGATATGTGCATAGCTGTTGGAAAAGTGTCGTTAGACGATTGTGATTTGTTTACATCATCATTTGGATGAACAAATGTGTTTTTATCACCAAGTTTTCCGCCTTTCAAAACATGTGAACGATTAGAAATAACTTCATTAACATTCATATTACTCTGAGTTCCGGAACCAGTTTGCCAAACAACAAGAGGAAATTCATCATTTAATTTATTTTCCAGAATTTCGTCACAAACTCTTTCAATAAGATCTCTTTTCTCTTCACTTAAAACACCTAATTCGCAATTCACATAAGCAGCAGATTTTTTTAAAAAACCGAAAGCATGAATTACTTCTATCGGCATTTTTTGACCACCAATTTTAAAATTCTCTTTTGAGCGTTGTGTTTGTGCACCCCAATATTTTTGCGACGGAACTTTAACTTCTCCCATCGTATCTTTTTCAATTCTATAACTCATAATAAATTTTTTACAATTTTTTTACAAAAATATTTTTTTTTCAAAAAAATGACAACTTATTTATATTTTTTTTTAAATTAAAAAAATGTTGAAAATTTTATCGTTTTTTTGAAAAAATTTTTTTTTTTGAATTTAAAAAATATTAAAATTTTTACAATTTTTGAAAGAAATTTTTTTTTAATTTCTAAATTAAAAACATTAAATTTTTGGACGATTTTTGAAAAAATTTTTTTTAACATTGGATTTTTTTTTTAAATACCAATGTTTGTTTTATAATTTCGTAAAAACATTAAATTTTTGGACGATTTTTGAAAAAAATTTTTTTGAATTTGAAATTATAAAAACATTAAAATTTTGGACGATTTTTGAAAAAATTTTTTTCAAAAGTGATACTTCTTAATATTTTTTTTAAAATCTAATTTCCACTTTATTTAATAATTTTTTTATTCGTTTTTTTTCTTCTGACGGAATTGGATTTCCACGCAGATCTAACTCTTTTAGATCTATCAAATCTTCAATTTCTTCTGGAATACTTATCAATCTATTATTTGATAAATACAAAATTTTCAATTTGCTTAGACGACTAATTTCTCCGGTTAAAAACATAAAATCATTAGCTCTTAGATCTAATTTTTCAAGTTTTTTTAAATTTAAAATTTCTTCCGGAAGAGTTTTAAATTTATTTTCTGATAAGAATAATTTTTGTAAGTTTTGCAAGTTTGAAATTTCAGACGGTAAAGTTGCTAATTTGTTATTCCACAAATACAATTCTTGCAAATTTTTAAAATTTGAAATTTTTGAAGAAACTTTCTCAAGATTTGCATTCCACAAATAAAGCCTATAAACATTTTTTGCATCTCCCATTGCTTGTTTTATGGAACTAAATTTTTTTGTGCGATTCAATTCCGATTCACTTAGCAGATCACTGACAATAAAATTATCACTAAACTCATTTAATTTTTCTGTTAAACGTCTAATTTCTTTGTCTTTGTCTTTGATTTTAATTAGCAATTTAGAAATCTCTTTATTGTCTTTTCCTTGCAAAATTTTAACTTCTCTGGCGAGTTTATCTATTTTTGAATTTTTAGAAGAAATAACTTTTTCTAATTTAGAAATTTTATCTTTTTCATTATCTAAGGATATTTTCAAAGATTCTAACTTATTAGATTTCTTATATTCAGATTTTTTTTCTTCTCTACGAAGTTCTTTTTCTAAATTTTTAAAATCTTTTTCATAAATATTTTTCCTCTTTAATTCTCTACGAAAGTCTTCCACAGCAAGTTCGTCTATAAAATTGCTAATTTCTTTTAGAGCTACACTAAAAAAATTTTTTCCGGAAATCTTGTTTTTTTTAAACTTTTTATAAATTTGTTTCATGGAATATAAATAGTCATAAAACGGCTTATAATGAACAACAACAAGCGGACTTGGAACAGCTTTATTTTCTGATAATTTCACAGCATATTGAATGGGTGAAATTTTCGTATGAGTTATTTTTAAATAATTTCCATAAAGAGAATTACTCAGAACACAAATATATGATTTATTGATATCAGACATATTTTTTTTAATTTTTTTTCAAAAATTCAATTTTTTTTTTTATAAAAAAAATTTTTTTTGAAAAATGTATTTTTTTTAATAATATCTAATTTTTGTTACAGGTAACCACATTCTTAATTTTTTCATTTTTCTTTTTTTTCTTACTATTGGATTTCCTGCCACATCTAATTTTTTAAGGAACTCTAATTTTTTTATTTCTTCGGGAAATTTTCTTATCCTATTTTTATTAATAAAAAAAATTTCTAATTTTTCTAAACCCTCTATTTCCTTTGGTATTCTTCTGATTTTATTATTATACAAAAATAATTTTATAAGTTTATCTAGGTTTCCTATTTCTTTTGGAAGTTTTTTTATTTTATTATTATATAAAAATAATCTTTCTAAGTTTTTCAAATTTCCAATTTCTTTCGGTAATTCTTTAATTTTATTATGTTGTAAAGCAAGTTCCTGCAAATTACTGAGAGAAAAAATTTCCATTGGAATTTCTTCCAATTCGTTAAAAGACAAAATTAATTCCTGCAAATTTCCGAAAGAAAAAATTTCCGGTGGTAATTCTGTTAACTGTTGATTATACAAACTCATACGATAAACTTCATCAGATTCTAAAACAGCACTATCTATTGATTTATAAACCTTTTTTAAAAGGAGTTTTTCTTTACTAAGTAAACCATTATCATCTTCTTTTTCCTGAGAAAAAAAATTCTGAATAAAAAAAACAAGGAAAAATAAATTTATTAAATATTTCATAAAAAAATTTAAAAATAAAATTAAAAATAAAATTATAATTTGTAAAAAAATTTTTTATAAAAATTATGAGTTTTTTTCAGAAAATAAATTTAGAAGATAATAATGTTACAAAAAAAAAAATTGTAACAGAGAAAGTTGATTGTTTAATTATTGGTTCTGGACCAGCAGGCTATACAGCATCAATTTACACTTCCAGAGCAAATTTAAAAACTGTTTTATACCAGGGACTTCAGGCTGGTGGTCAATTAACAACCACAACAGAAATAGAGAATTTTCCCGGCTATCCAAATGGTGTTTCTGGTTTTGAAATGATGGAAGATTTGAAAAAACAAGCCGAAAGATTTGGAGTAGAAGTGAGAGACGGAGTAGCAACAAAAACAGATTTTTCAAAAAAAAATCATAAGGTTTGGACAGATGATGGGAAATTAATAGAAGCAAGCATTGTAATTATTGCCACCGGAGCAACAGCAAAATATCTCGGTTTAGAAAGTGAAACGAAATTTTTTGGTTCTGGAGTTTCTGCTTGTGCCACTTGCGATGGATTTTTTTATAGAAATTTAGATGTTGCTGTAGTTGGAGGAGGAGATACTGCCGCCGAAGAAGCTGTTTATCTATCAGGAATTTGTAAAAAAGTTTATTTGATAATAAGAAAAAACTATATGCGTGCTTCTAAAACTATGCGTGATAGAGTTCTTAAAATAAAAAATATAGAAATTCTTTTCGAGCATAATACAAAAGAATTATTTGGAAATAATAATTTAGAAGGTGCTATTTTAATAAATAAAAATAATGAAGAAGTAAAAATAAATATCTCCGGTTTTTTTGTGGCAATTGGTCATAAACCAAATTCTGATATTTTTAAAGATTATTTAGAAACAGATGAAATTGGTTATATTATAACTGAAAAAGGAAGTAGTAAAACAAATGTAGAAGGAGTTTTTGCTTGTGGAGATGTCCAAGATTCTATTTACAGACAAGCAATTACAGCAGCAGGTTCTGGTTGTCAAGCGGCACTCGATGCAGAAAGATATTTAAAAAAATAAACTATCTGTAAATTAAAAAAAACGGCATTTTTTCAAAAGAATGCCGTTTTTCAAAAATCGTCCAAAATTTTAAATTTTTAACGAGAAAAAAAGTTTTTTCAAAAATCGTCCAAAATTTTAACATTTTAAATTTAACAATCTGCGGTGAAAACAATAAAACAACATTGGAGGTTTCTTTTTTAACCTCCAATGTTTGGTCGAAAAAAAACGCCCAAAATTTTAACATTTTTTAATTTCAATTAAAAAAACAATTTTTTCAAAAAACGCCCAAAATTTTAACATTTTTAAAAATTCGAAATTAAAAATTTTTTTTCAAAAATCGTCCAAAATTTCAATATTTTTTATTTGAAATCAATAAATATTTTTTTTTCTTTTTCCATCGCTTTTTTTAAATTTATTCTTTTGCCGTCATAATAAGAAACAATAAAAATATTTTTTAATTTAATTTCTTTTTTTAAGAAATCAACATGACTTGAAGCTTTTTTATAGTTTATAAATTCTCCGACAAGATATTTTTTCCAACCTTTATTATATTCCATTTTTATAAAACCTTCAATTTTCATTGATTTAAAATATTTTAAATCAATTTCTTTATGTGCTGCGGCAATTTGTATTCTGTAAATTAAACCTTTTTTATATTCTAATTTAGGAATATCTTTTTGATAAATTTTAATGTTATTATTTTCATTAAAATTTTTATAAGAATTAATTTCGTTAATTTCGTTACCTTCTTCTACGTCTCTAAGACTAATATCTTTATTATAAATTATGCTTGATTTATTTTTAAAATTTTCAATTTTTTTATTATTTAATTTTGCATTTTTTAAATCAGTATGATTTTCAATTATATCAAAATAAATAATATCATTATTGGCAACATAAGAAAGTACACCTTTTATTTTAGGAATTTTATCATTATTTTTTTTTGGAATTAATTTATAACTAACAATATAGTTCTTTTTTTTTGGTAAATTCAACCATAAAAAGCGAACTATTCTATCTTTTTTTATAAAATTAAAAGAAGCACCTTCAATATTAATTTCTTCAACATTAAAACCTAATGGAATATTATCTGCTATTCTTGCGTGCTTTTTATTATTTTCTTTATTTACAAATAAATTTACAATATAATTTCCTTGCAAATCTTTATAAGGCTTTTGCCTAAAACATTTTATTTCGTTGTTTTTAACGAATTTTTCATTATTTTTTTTTGGAAAAATTTTTATTTTATGATTTTGTAATTTTACTATTTCTCTTTGATTATTATTTATATAAGAAATTATACCACTTAATTTAAAATTTCCATCTATGAAATTTTTAACATAAACTTTATAAGAAAAAATTATTTTTCTATTTTTTGGGAATTTTATCCATTTAACAGTAACTTTTTGATTTTTAAATGAAAATCTACCGTTTTTTAAATTTACTTTTTTCGCTGTAAATCCATCAGGTAATTCCTGTTGAAATTGTACAAAATTTTCTATATCATTATTATCAATAATAATTTTTACAAGAAAACTATTTCCAGCATGAACATTATCAGGAATTTCCGAATTAATAGATAAATTATTTATTGTTATATTCAATAAAATACAAACACAAAAAGCAAAAATTTTCATTTTTTTTATTTAAAAAAATATTATTTTCTTTGAAAAATCAAATTTATTATTATTTATTCTTATAAAATAAACTCCATTTCTTAAATTTTTATTTTCAAAAATAAAATTATGTTTTCCTTTTTGTAAAATACCGTCATTAATATTTTTTATTTTTTTTCCAAAAACATCGTATAAAGTTATTTTTGTAAATTCCGAATTTTCCAATTCAAAATTAATATTTAATTTTTTTTCGAAATAATAAATATCCGCAAATTTTTCTTTATTTAAAGATAAATTATTAGAACCATTTTCTATTTCGGCAATCCAATAACCATCCGGAGCAGTAATTGGTCTATTTTGTGTTTTTCCAGAATTTGCAATTGCTTCTATGTAATAATGTAAAGTATCAACAGATTTAGTTGTAATTGCAAGTGTTCCTTTCCAAATATTATTTTCTTCATCTTCCAAATACATATCAATAACATTAGAAAATTCTTCTTCTAATGAAGTTTTGAAATGTACTTTTGCATAGTCAATTCCAGTTCTGTGAATAATTTTTGCTTTAAATTCAACAGCTTCAGAAAAATTTACATTATTCAATTCTTGATGTGAAATTAACAATGGGTCTTCTGTGGCTAATTCGTGTGTAATACAATGTATTGCTCCGCTGGCTTTTATTGGTTCACGACAATTTATTCCGATAATATTATATCCTTTCATTTCATTTCTATAAATATTTAAAGCTTCTTCGTCAGTTTCACAATCGTAAATTGGAACAAGAACAGTTTTATTTATTATTAAAGAATTTGTGTAAGTCCAATACCAACCGTAATTATCTGGATAATCTCCGTAATTATCTGGCGGCATAGGAATGCGAACAATTTTATAAGATGTACCAAAAACAGAATTAAAATTTTCTAAAATATAAAATAAATTTTCTTCTATTTGTGGTCCGTCTGCAACTCCTTGGGGATATTCTCCAACAAGTAAAGTCTCTTCATCTATGAGTTTCATGTGCATGTCTATGTGATGAATTAGGTCATAAGGAAGATTTTCTAATTTTATGTATCTTTCTATTCCCATAAATTTTTTCATTATTGTATCTATATCATTTTCGGTCAAATTTTGTCCGTAAGAGCCGTTTGAATTTTCATCTAAAACTAATTTAGAAGAAAAAGCCGTTCCAAGTCCATCAGTAAAAAAATTTCCACCAGTACTTACCATACGGTAAGGATAGACAGTATTTTGATATAATGGAATATCAGAAATATTAGACATAACTTCCGGAATAATATCATCATCTGGTCTTGGACGATTATAAATCCAATCAACATAAAATAAAGAATCGGTTTCATTAGAATAAATATTATTCGGTCCAAAATCTCTTATCCAAACGCTATTTGATGCTTCCTGAACATAAATAACATTTTCTAAATCAACATTTTCAACAATTAAATGATTTTTCACATAATTTGAATCCGCACAAACAATATAAACATTTAACTCTTCCACAGCGTTTCTAACAATTTCTGTGAGTTCTTCTTCGTAGTTTTTCCAAGAAATAACAATGGCATCCATTTCCTCCCATTCTGCAACAGCACGAACAGGAGAACTCGGAGGGTTTACAAAACCATTAAAATTTGTACGAGATAAATAAAATGGCATTTCTGCTCTTTCTGCATCGGTTAAAAAATTTGGCAAATGCTGAGAAAGAATATTTTCAAAGGAAAAAATGAAAATATTAAAAAAAATTATAATTTTAAATAAGTTGTTCATTTTGAAAAAATTTTTTTCAAAATATATTTTTTTTTATTAAAAAAAAAATATAATTTTAATAAATTGAAAACATTAAAAAAACGTCATTTTTGGAAAAAATTTTCAATTAAAACATTAAAAAAACGTCATTTTTGGGAAAAATTTTTTTTAATTTAAAATATTAAAAAAAACGTCATTTTTGGGAAAAATTTTTTTTAATTTAAAATATTAAAAAAAAC
>JAOZVH010000121.1 GCA_029938235.1 Bacteroidales bacterium | reverse complement strand
ATCTAAATTACTTAAATTTTTTAAATTAGCGATTGGGCTCAAATCGGTAATTTTAGTCCCTGATAAATTTAAATTACTTAAATTTTTTAAATTAGCGATTGGGCTCAAATCGGTAATATTATTATTATATAAATCTAAATTACTTAAATTTTTTAAATTAGCGATTTGGCTCAAATCGGTAATTTTATTACTTCTTAAATTTAATTCGTCTAAATTTTCTAATTCATTAAATTTGAATAGATCAAATATTTCGTTATTATTTAAAAAAAGTTTTTTTAGATTTTTTAATTTTGTTAATTGGAATACATCAAATATTTGATTGCTATTTAATTCTAAAATGTTTATATTTTCTAATTCTTTTAGATGAGATATATCAACAATTTTATTTTTATTCAAATATAAACTACTTAAATTATTCAAATTTCTTATGGGCGATAAATCAGAAATTTTATTTTCGTTTAAGTTTAAGCCCATTAATTTTTTCAAATTCTTTATATGCGATAAATCAGAAATTTTATTTTTTTCTAATGAAAGAACCAAAAGATTTTTAAAATTTGCCAAAACAGATAAATCAGAAATTTGATTATCATTAAAAACCAAACAACTTATATTTTTCAATTCTTTTAAATCTGACATATCAGAAATCTCATTATTTGAAAAATTTATTTGTTCTAAATTTTTCAATCCTTTTAATTTTGACATATCAGAAATTTTATTATTTGAAAAATTTATTTCTTTTAAATTTTTCAATTTTTCAAATGAAAAAGGAATTTCTTTTAAATTAGAATGGCTCAAATTTATTCCAATAACATTATTTTCGTCGTCGGTTTTGTATCAAATAATATCAGAATCAATATCATTAATTCTATTAAAATTCTCAAAAGAATTTTTTATTTCAAGTATTATTTCAAAATCATACATAAATTTTTTTTTACAAATTTAAAAAAATAAAAATAAAAATTTTTAATATATTTATTTAATTTAAATTAAATTATAAAAAAAAGTCGTTTTTTGAAAAAAAAAATTTTTTAATAATAAATTAAATTAAAAAAAAATTATGGAAATAGTAAACATAAAATATCAATTTATTGAAGAAATCATTAAAATAAATGATTTCGAAATTTTATTAAATTTAAAAAATTTTTTAAATAATTTAAAAAAACAATCAAAAAAACAATCTGAAATATCTAAATTTGCCGGAATTTGGAGTTCTGAAGAGGCAAATGAAATCTCCGAAATAATAAAAGATTGTGAAAAAATAGATTTTAATGAATGGTAAAATTTAAAAATAAAATGATAAAACAATATTTGCTGGATACAAATATTATTATTGATTTTTTTCATAAAAAACAAAAACAATTGAAAAACTTAATAATATTGATAATTTATACATTTCTGTTGTGGTTTTTGGTGAACTTATTTATGGTGCTGAAAATTCAAAAAAAAAACAAGAGCATTTAAAACAATTAAATGATTTTTCAAAAGTTGTTTCTATTTTGCCAATAACAAAAATAAATCAAAAATATATGGTAAAATAAAAGCAAAACTCAGAAAAAAAGGAAAACCAATTCCAGAAAATGATATTTGGATTGCCGCGCAAGCAATTGAAAATAATTTGATTTTATTATCAAACGATAAACATCTAAATTTAATTGATGATTTACTTCTTGAAAAAATTAAATAATTTTTTCAAAAAATAACTGATATTTTATTAAAAAAAAATTTTTTCAAAAAAACGGCAAATTTTACGAATTTTTAAAAACATAAAATTTTGGTCATTTTTCAAAAAAAAAATAATAAATTAAATTATAAAAAAATGTCGTTTTTTGAAAAAAAATTATATTTTTGTTAAAATTTTATTATAATAAAGCAAAAAATATAATAATGATAGCATCAAAATTATCAAAACAAATTTTTAATATAACAAAAAAATCAGATTTAGAGCAATCACTAAAAATGATTTTTCCTGAATATTTAAAACTTAAAATTTATTTTATCAAATTTCAAATTGCTCAATTTGAGATGAAATGGAATATGACTTATGAAGAATTTGAGGAAAAAACTGAAGAAATTCCTAATGCTTTTTCACAAAAAACAGAAGAGGAATATTATGAATGGGGAGAAAAAATGGCATTATTAAAACATTATCAAAAAAATCTAAATGAATGGATTTAATTGAATTTGAAAAAATCTTACGAAATTCACTCAGTAATTTATCTTACATAAAAAATGTAAAAATTAAACAACGAACTGAAATTTCATTAGAGGGCATAATTAATTTAAAAAATAATTATAAATTAAAAATTTTTTTTAACGAGGTTTATTATATTATTTCTTTTAATCTAATAAAAAATAATAAAAGAATATGGGCAATTGATAGGGATAATAGAATTAAATGGCATTTACACCCAATATATTCTGCTAATATTCATAAAAAAATAAATGCAATGTCTATTCCTGAAATTATTTTTCAATTTGATTTGACAATGAAAAAAATTTATAATTCATAAAAATTATGACGTTTTTTTGAAAAAAAAATTTTTTTATTTCGAAATTAAAAAATGTTAAATTTTTCAAATTTTTTTTTTAATTTAAAGATTTGAAAAAAGTTAAATTTTTGGTCGTTTTTTTGAAAAAAAAATTTATTTTTTAAAAAAAATGTCATTTTTTGAAAAAAAAATTTATTTATTTTTAATAAATTAAATTATAGAAAAAATGTCGTTTTTTGAAAAAAAATTATATTTTTGCTAAAATTTTATTAAAATCATGTTGATACAATATTTAGAAAATCATGCTGGAGATAATATAGGTGTTTATATTCCTATTAATGATTGGAAGATCATCAAACAGAAACTTAAAGAATTGAGTTTTTTTATTGATGAAAAATTAAATAAAGAAATGGTTTTATCAGATTTAAAAGAGGCTTTCAAAGAAGTCAAAGAACATCAATCTGGTAAAAAGAAAATGAAAACCGCTAAAGATTTTCTTGATGAAATTTAATGTTTTTATTTCCAAAAAATTTAAACGTAAAGCAAAATCATTAATAAAAAAATATGCTTCTTTGAAAAAAAGAATTGAATGATTTAATTTGCATTTTGGAAAAAAAACCTCATATTGGAACTTTATTAGCAAATAATTGTTATAAAATTAGATTAGCTATTAAAAGTAAAGGAAAGGGTAAGTCCGGCGGAGCAAGAATTATTACTTATTTGCAAATTATTGATAAGGAAATATTCTTGTTAACAATTTATGATAAATCAGAACAAAAAATATTAATAAAAAAGAAATTAACGATTTATTAAAAGACCTTGATTTTTAAAATAAAAAAACGATTTTAATAAAAATTTAGCGTTTTTTTTTAATTATAAAAAATGTTAAAATTTTGAACGATTAAAAAAAAAAAAAATTTTTTTTTAATTTTCTCCAAAAAACCCCAAAATTTTAATATTTTATTAAAAAAAATTTTTTCAAAAAACGCCGAAATTTTCATATTTTATTAAAAAAAAATTTTCTCCAAAAACCGCCAGAATTTTAATATTTTATTAAAAAAAAACTTTTTCCCAAAAAACGCCAAAATTTTCATATTTTATTAAAAAAAATTTTTTTCAAAAAACCGCCAAAATTTTCATATTTTATTAAAAAAAAATTTTTCAAAAACCGCCGAAATTTTCATATTTTATTAAAAAAAATTTTTTTTTCAAAAACCGCCAAAATTTTCATATTTTATTAAAAAAATTTTTTTTTTGAAAAATGTACAAAATTTTAATATTTTATTAAAAAAAAAGTTTTTTCCAAAAAACGAGAAATTTTAATGATTTTTTATAATAAAAAAATATTTTTCAAAAAAAACAATTATTTTATTTTTTTAATTAAAAATTTATATTTGTATTAAAATTACAAAAAAATTATGAACGAAACAATTAATATTTCACAAAAAAATCTTAATTTAGAAAATATGATTTCTAATCAAATTTCTAAATTAAATGAATATCAACAATTTAAATTACTAGAATTTATAAATTCTTTATTTTTAAATAAAAAAAAAGAAACAAATAATTTATTAAAATATTTTGGTTTTATAGAAAAAAACGAATTAGAATTAATGAAAAATGCAATTTTAGATTGCGAAAAAATGAGATTTTTTTAATGAATTTCAGTTTACGATGACGCATATATAACATTGTAAATTGATTTTTTCATGCAAAGGAAAAATTCGTCATTTTAATTTTAATTTTTTTTTTATTATTTAAATTTATTTAAATTTGCAATTTTAATTTAAAAAAAATAAAATATGGAAGCAACATTTAATTTTCCAATAAATACTTTGAACATAGAATTAATTACAAAAATACAAGCATTATTTTCAAAAAATGCAATTGTAAAACTTAGTATTATAGATAAAATCAAAGATGAAACAGATTATTTACTATCTGTTCCGGAAAATAAAGAAATTTTGAAAAGATCAATTGAAGAATTACGAAGTAATAAATTAATATCAAAACAAATTGAAGACTTGACATAATAATGATAAATTTTACAGAAATTGCATGGGAACATTATAATTATTGGCAAAAATTTGATAAAAACAAAATTAAAAAAATTAATAAGATAATAAAAGATTGTCTGAGAAATCCATTCGATGGAATTGAAAACCTGAAGCACTGAAAGGAGATTTACAAGGATTATGGTCCAGGAGAATTGATAATGTAAATAGATTTGTATATAAATATGAAAATAAAACTTTATATGTAATTGCTTGTAAGTTTCATTACAAAAAATAAGGAATAAAAAAAACGTACAAAATTTTAATATTTTATTGAAAAAAACTTTTTCCCAAAAAACGCCAAAATTTTAATATTTTATTAAAAAAAAATTTTTTTTCAAAAAACGTCAAAATTTTAATATTTTATTAAAAAATATTTTTTCCAAAAAATGCCAAAATTTTCATATTTTATTAAAAAATATTTTCTCCAAAAAATGCCAAAATTTTCATATTTTATTAAAAAAAAATTTTTTATAGCGAATAATTAAATTTTTTTCATTACAAAAAATACTACATTTCCGGAGATAAAAGCTAATGCTAAAAAAATAGAACCTGTTGAAATTTCTCCGAAAATTATTTTTCCTGTTCCAAATAAAATGAACATTATCATCAAACAAGAAAAAAACCAATTTATAAATAAATATCTATAATTTTTATCAGATTTTACTTCGGGCATTTTATCTGATATTTTTTTCCATAAAATTCCTCCTATGTGCATTTTTTTATAAAAAGACATTAATTTTTTTTCGTCTGTTGGTTTTGTTAAAAAAGTTACCAGCATAGAGACAAAAATAGACCAAAAAACAATAATTATTAACGAACTTTCAAAAGTTAAATTAAATTTAAATTTTAAAAATGGATAGATAAAATAAGGGGCAATCATTGCAGAAATTTCTGACCATGCATTTATTCGCCACCAGAACCATCGTAAAATTAAAACTATTCCAATTCCTCCGCTGCATACTAAAATAAATTTCCAAGCGTCGCTAATTTTTGTAAATTGAGTTGTTACAATTAATGATAAAATCATCAATAAAAAAGTTGTTAGTCTTGAGATTTTTATATAAAATTTTTCCTCTCTCTTTTTCTTTAAAATTGGTTCTAATAAATCGTTGATAATATATGAAGTTCCCCAAACAGTTTGTGAAGCAATGGTGGACATATAAGCAGCAAAAAAAGCAGCCATCAATAAACCCAATAAACCTGAAGGTAATAAATCTCTGATAATCATTACATAAGTAGCTCCTTTATCGCTTTCGTTGGGATACAAAACTAAGGCAGATAAGGCAACAATTATCCAGGGCCAAGGACGTATTGCAAAATGTGCAATTTGAAACCAAAGTGTAGCAATTATTGAATGTTTTTCATTTTTTGCAGACATCATTCTTTGTGCAATATAACCCCCACCACCCGGCTCGGCTCCGGGATACCAACTCGCCCACCACTGAACTCCAAGATAAGCAACAAAGGCTGTTATGCTCATTTTGAATAAACCAGCATTAGAACTTTCACCATTTTCTGTCGTAATGGACGGAGTAAAATTAAAAACCCAATCTGGTAATTTTTCTTTTAAACCTTCAATTCCTCCTATTTCATAATGGTTTAGTGTGAAAATAGCAAGAACAACACTTCCTGTCATTGCCATAATAAATTGAAAACTATCAGTTATTGCAATACCTTTCAATCCGGAAAGAGAAGAATAAATTGCAACAAAAAATAATAAAGCAATCAAAGTTAAAAAATGAGCGTCTAAATTAATTCCTAAAAAATTAAATTCATTTATTCCAAAAAAATTTAAGTTGGGAAACATAACTTTTATGATTTTTAACATAGCTAAATTTACCCAAGCCATCACAATGACATTCATAAAAATTCCTATATAAATGGAACGAAATGCTCGTAAAAATTTAGCCGATTTCCCACTGTAACGTATTGCAACAAATTCTGCATCTGTTAAAATTCCTGCTCTTCTCCACAAACGAGCAAAAAAGAAAACCGTCATAGTTCCGCCAAATAACATATTCCACCATAACCAATTTCCTGCTATTCCATTTTCAGCAACTAATTCTGTAACAGCAAGAGGTGTGTCAGCAGCAAAAGTTGTAGCAACCATACTTGTGCCTGCTATGTACCAAGGCAATTTTCTACCACCTAAAAAAAAGTTATTTCTATTTTCTGATTTTGTGGAAACATAAATAACTATAGAAATATTTACAATAAAATATAAACCAATAATTAAGTAATCTAATGAAGAAAAAACCATTTTTTATAAATATTTATTTTAAATAATATTTTTCAAAAAAAACTTTATAAGTAATTCTAACTTTATCTTTATAAAAAACTTCAAAATTTTCTGCCGAAATAATATATTGTTGATATTCAGATTTTTTAATCTTACCAAAAATTTTATTATTTTCTATTATTTCTTCATAATAAGACATTGCGTCATTTTTATTATCAAAAGTTTTTATAGTTATAATTTTGAATTTTTTATTAAAATCAAGAGAACTAACTTTAAAATCTGTTTCTTTATAATTATCAGAATTGAAATCATAAAAATTAAATTTTAACGAATTTACGTCGATTTTTTTACTATTTTTCAAAATAACAAAATAATAGTGAAGACTTTTTGCATTATATTTATACAAACGTGCAGCTCTTTCTTCATCTGTTAAAGCATCGTTTTCTAAATAATTTATCATTTCTTCTGCAGGTTTTTTAACATCACTTTCTGGATAATTATTTACAATTTCTGTCAATAATTGTTTTAAAATTTCATTATTTTTTGTTTTTCCAAAAGCCAAAGCATTTAAAAAATCAAATTTTGGAATTAAATCAGAATCAGGATATTCATATTTTGCATTTTTACAATTTTTAATAACTTTTTGATAATTTTTTGAATTGTAAAAATTATACGTTTCCGTATATAATTTACTTACAATTTTATCTCTTTCTTTTAATTCTTCCCAAAAATTTGGATTAGTAAACATTCTCGCATATTTACTTTTTGGGTAATCTTGTATAATTTTTGTTTTATAAAAATTAGCATTAGAATTATCTTTTAAAGAGACATAAGATTGATAAATATAATAAATAGAAGTTAATTTATAAGAATTTTCTGGATAGCGAATGTTCAGATTTTCAAAAGTTTCTACTGCTGCTTTATAATCTAATAATTTATTCTTATAAACTTTTCCCATTTTAAATAAAGAATTTTTAATTTTTTTATGAGAAATTTTCATTAAACTGTCATTTAAAGGTATTAATTGTAAATAATACTCAGGTGTTTTTATGTCTGTAATTGCTAATTGAGTTTCTTCTTCTAATTCTTCTTCATCATTTAATTCTGTTGTGCTTGCTTTATTTTTTCTTCTCCAATTATCTTCTAATTCTCTTTTCCCCCATTTTCTTGAAAATTCACTTTCTCCAAATTGGATAGACTGTTGATTATAAAAATACCATTTTCCTTTTCCACCTCTGTTACTATTTCTGTTTTGTGCCGCTAATGCTGGGTCAAAAAATTGGTCATTATTTCTTGATTTTGCTTCTTCTTCTGCAAGTTTTTTTTCTTGTTCTTCTTCTATAACTCTTTCTATAATTTTGTCTATTAAATCGTTTCTTGTGTTTTCGTCTAAACCAGCAAAAACTTGCATACTGTCTTGGAAATTAACAGTTTTATCATATTTTATTAACTCGTTAAGATTTTTTGTTTTTAATTTTATTTGGTCATAATCAGGAAAATTTTTTTCTAAATAAGTCATCGCACTGTCATAATAAAATTGTGCATCTGCGTAATTTGGCTTTTTAAAATAAATATCTCCCAGAGCAAGATAAGAAGCAGCCTTTTGATTGTCATTTTCTATGCTTGTTTTTGCAGACATTTTAAAATTTTCAATTGCTTTTTCTTCATTATCTTCTTTGTAAAAAATATTTGCCATAGCAAAATAAATCTGGTCTTTGTAGGAAATATTTTTTTCATCTTTTAACATTTTTTTTAATTGTTTTTTCATTTCTGCACTGTTTCCTAAACCAACATCAAAAGAAACTGCACTGTTTATTTTTGCATTAAAAACCATATCATAAGGAACACCGTTCATTTTACTAATATCTTTATATAATTCAAAAGCTTCTTTGTATTCTTCTATTTTTTGATAAACTTGTGCCAGTATAAATTTATATCGTGCTTTCCATTTTCTTTTTCTCGTTTCTTTTATTGAAGATTTCAAAGTTATAATTGCCTCTTCCCATTTTCTTTGTTTTAAAAAGAAATCGGCATAAGTTATTAAAAAATCTTTTTTATATTTTTTCGGCATTTTTCTATCATCAGTCAAAATGTCTAATGTTGTTTTTGCTTTTGTAAAACTTTTTGTTTCATTGTAAGTTCTTGCTAACCAAATTAAAGCATCATATTTAATTTCTTCATAAGCATATTCTGTTAATATATAATTAAAAGATTTTTCTGCTTTTTTAAAATCGTGTTTATAAAAATGTGCCTTTCCCATGAGGAAATGAGAATCATCTACCCATTTACAAAATTCATTTTTATCATAAAATGCTTTTTTTCTTTTACTCAGCGAACCGCTTTTTTTCTTAGGTTTTACAGTTATAGAATGTTTTTTTATAACCTTAGAACATTTTCTAATGGTTTTATCCATATCAGAAACAGCTAAATCTTTAATAGATTTTTTTCCATATACAAAAACTGGCAATACAGTTGTATAATTATCTTGAAATGCGTCTTCTATTTTATTTTTTCCAATTTTAAAACTTTCTTTTCCATTAAAATATACATTATATTTTGCAACGGTATTATGAAAAGTTCTACTTGTAAATCTATTTTTTTTCGTAGAACAAGACATAAAAAAAACAAATAAAATCAAAAAAATAAAATTTTTATCTAAGTTTTTCATTTTTATATATAAAATTAAAAATTTTTTTCAAAAATAAATTTTTTTTATAAAAACGTTATTTTTTTTAATTTTGTATATAAATAAAATTTAAATTTTATTTGTAAATTTCAAAAAAAATAATTTAAAAATTCATAAAAAAATGGCGGTTTTTTGAAAAAAAATTTTGGCTATCGAACTTTTTTGTGGAGGAGAATTTTTTTCATAATAAAATTGTGA
>JAOZVH010000120.1:6883-9685 GCA_029938235.1 Bacteroidales bacterium | reverse complement strand
ATTTTCAAATTTTCCGGAAAAACCAAATAAAATATAGGATAACCTTTCAATGGAATATACATTTCTGCCGGAGAAAGGGTTTTGTAATACCTTATTTTTTTTATCATAAAAAATATTTTTTTTCAAAAAAACGTTAAAAAATTATAATTTATTATAATTTTAAAAATTAAAAAAAATTTTTTTCAAAAATCGTCCAAAATTTTAATATTTTTTAATTGAAAATTAAAAAATATTTTTTCAAAATCGTCCAAAATTTTAATGTTTTTTAATTTGAAATTAAAAAACATTTTGAAAAAAACGACCGAATTTTTGCGATTTTTTATAATTAAAAAAAACTTTTTCAAAAAAACGTCAATTTTTTATGATTTTTAAATCAAAAATTTTTTCAAGGAATGTCCAAAATTTTATGAATTTTAATTTTTTAATTAAAAAAAACTTTTTCCCAAAATGACGTTTTTTTTAATGTTTTTAATATTTAAAATATTAAAAAGTTTTTTCCAAAATGAACATTTTTTTTAATTTAAAATTAAAAATTTTTTTTCAAAAATGACGTTTTTTTTTAATATTTTAAATTTTGAAAAATTATAAGGATTTTTTTATTATTTTTTTTTAATTTTGAGAAATTTTTTAAAATTATGAATACAAAAAACTTGAATTTCGAAACAAAATTAGTTCATGCTGGTCATAAAAAAGATGAATTTGGAAGTGCTGTAACTCCAATTTATCAAACTTCTACTTTTGCTTTCAAAAATGCAAATCACGGAGCAAATTTGTTTGCGGGAAAAGAAAAAGGATACATTTATACAAGAATTGGAAATCCAACTATAGAAGCATTAGAAATTAATTTGTCTGAATTAGAAAATGGTTTTGGAGGTATAGCAACTTCATCTGGAATGTCTGCTGTTACAACTGTTTATATGGCTTTTTTAGAAAAAGGAAGTCATATGATCAGTACAAATGCTGTTTATGGTCCCAGTAGAGGAGTTATGGAAAGTCATTTTTCTAAATTTGGCGTAGAGTATTCTTATATAGATACTTCTAATTTGGAATTGATAAAAAAATCTATACAAAAAAATACAAAATTAATTTACATAGAAACTCCGGCAAATCCAACTATGTTACTGAGTGATATAGAAGAAATTTGCAAGATTGCGAAAAAGAATAATATTATTGTTGTTGTTGATAATACTTTTTGTAGTCCTTATTTACAAAGACCTTTAGATTTAGGTGCTGATGTAGTTTTACATTCTTTAACAAAATTTATTAATGGACATGCTGATATTGTTGGTGGTGTTTTGATAGCAAAAGAGCCAGAAATTTACAATAAATTACGTAAAACGATGGTTTATATGGGTTGTAATATGGATCCACATCAAGCATTTCTTGTGAGTAGAGGAGTAAAAACTCTTGCTTTACGAATAGAAAAATCTCAGGAAAGTGCGATGAAAGTTGCAAAATTTTTAGAAAATCATTCTAGAATAGAATGGATAAAATATCCGGGTTTAGATTCTTTTTCCCAAAAAAAACTTGCTGATAAACAAATGTTCGGATATGGAAGTATGATTAGTTTTGGTCTAATTGGTGGTTTAAATGAAGGCAAAATTTTAATGGATAATGTAAAATTAGCAACTCTTGCTGTTTCGCTGGGCGGAGTTGAAACTTTAATTCAACATCCTGCTTCTATGACTCATGCAGGAATATCAAAAAATGATAGATTAAAAGCTGAAATAACTGATAGTTTAGTTAGATTTTCTGTTGGAATAGAAAATGTAGAAGATATTATAGAAGACCTAAAGCAAGCATTAGAAATAATTTAATGAGGAATGTGGAATTTTTAATTGGAGGTTCAAAAAAACCTCCAATGTTTTAAGATTTTCGTTAAAAACATTAAAATTTTGGACGATTTTTGAAAATTTTTTTTAATTGAAATTAAGAAATATTTAATTTTTTAGAAAAAAAAATTAAAATTATGAATTAGAAAAGATTAAAATAAAAAAAACAAATTACCGGTTTGTAGAAAGAGATTTATCTCTGGAAAAAAATTGAAAATTTTTTATAAAAAAACCAAACCCAAATTTTTAAAAAAAATTTGGATTTGGCTGAAAACAAAAAATAAATCTATTTTAGAAAATTACATATTATTAACTTTCACTGAAAGACCAGATTTCAAATTAGATGCTTTATTTTTATGAATAATATTTTTCTTTGCTAATTTATCAAGCAAAGAACAAACATTAGGAAGTAGAGTTTTTGCTTCCTCTTTATTTTCAATATCTCTTAGATTTTTTACTGCATTACGAGCTGTTTTTGCATAATATTTGTTATGCAATTTTCTTTTTTCTGATTGCCTTATTCTTTTCTTTGCAGATTTATGATTTGCCATTATAAATATTTAATAAAAATAAATTTTAGTATTATCATATTATTGTAGTCTATAGGGGAATCGAACCCCTGTTACCAGGATGAAAACCTGGCGTCCTAACCCCTAGACGAATAGACCATCAATTTTGTTTAGAACAAAAACAAATAATTTTCTCATTTGCTAATGCAAAAGTAATTATACTTTTTATAATTCCAAAATTTTTAAGGAAAATTTTTAAAAAAAAATGTAAGTTGTTGATTTTCAAATAAAAAAGTTTTAATTAAAATTTAAATTAAAAATATTTTCAATAAATTATATATTATTTTAAATATGATTTTTATTTTATTTTGAATAAAATAATAAATTATATGAAAAGAAGAATTTTATATAATTAAAATTTTCAACAAAAAACCTAAATAGAATAAAATTATAATTTTATT
>JAOZVH010000120.1:3136-6783 GCA_029938235.1 Bacteroidales bacterium | reverse complement strand
TATAAAAACATTAAATTTTTGGTCGTTTTTTGAAAAAAATTTTTTTTTATAAAAACATTAAATTTTTGGTCGTTTTTTGAAAAAAATTTTTTTTTATAAAAATATTAAATTTTTGAAATAAAAAAAATTCCAAATTTTTGAAAATTTGGAATTTTTTTTCATAATAAATTATATTAAAAAATTATTTTCTCTTTTTCATATTCTTAATTTTATCAACAGATTTAATTTTGACTTTGTTTGTAATTAAATACATAACAGGAATAATTATTAAAGTTAAAAAAGTAGCAAAACTTAAACCGAAAATAATTGTCCATGACATAGGTCCCCAGAAAGAAGCATTATCTCCCCCCATATAAATATTAGCATCAAAATTGCTAAATAAACCAGCAAAATCAATATTTAAACCAACAGCCATCGGAAATAAACCTAATATTGTTGTTATTGCTGTCAAAAGTACAGGACGCAGACGCGTTTTTCCAGCCATAGAAATACAATTAACAATTTCATTATAAGGAAGATTACCTTTTTCATCTATTCCCAGTTCTTTTTTTCTGTTAGATTTTAAATAATCTATATAATCAATTAAAACGATAGCGTTATTTACAACTACACCAGCAAGAGAAATAATTCCTATTCCAGTCATTAAAATAACTATATCCATTTTGAATGTAGCAATTCCACCGAAAACTCCTATGGTACTAAAAACTACTCCCGCAATAATAATTGCTGGTTTTACGAAAGAATTAAACTGACTTACAAGAATAATTAAAATTAAAAATACCGAAATAAGAAGTGCTTTCATTAAAAAAGCCGCAGTTTTTTCCTGTTCTTCTTGTTCTCCGGTAAAAATAAATTCATATCCTTTTTCTGTTTTAAAATCTTTTAATAAATGTTTTACAGATTTATTAATTTCATCAGCATTATAACCTTCAACTACATTAGAAAATAAAGTTAAAACCCTATTCATATCTTTACGTTTTATAGAACCATAACTGCTGCTATATTTTACCTTAGCAACAGAAGAAATTGGAATTTGCATTAGTTCACCCCTATTATTTCTAAAAGTAACTTTTTGGTTCATTAATGAAGTCAAATTATAACGATATTTTTCTTGCATACGTAATTGAATTGGATATTCATCTTCATCAATTTTATAATCAGAAATTTCTTTTCCAAAAAGCGAAGTACGTATAGTTCCTGCAATTTGAGCAGTTGAAAGTCCAAAACGTCTTGCTTTGCTTCTGTCTATATTTACAATAATTTCTGGCTTTCCTGTAACAACATCAATTTTTAATTTCTCTATTCCGGGTATATTTGCATCTTCTATAGTTTTTTTCATTTGATCACTTATGGAAAATAATTTATCCATATTTTTCCCAGAAATTTCTATATTTAAAGGAGCACCTGTTGGAGGTCCCATTGCATCTTTTTCAAGAAAAAATTCCACACCAGCATATTTATTCAATAAATTATCACTAAGAACTTTCATAATTTCAGAAGTAGAAATTCCCTTTCTAAATTCATAATCTAAAAAATTTACAGCTATTAATGCTTTATTAGAATTTTTATCTAATGAAACTTCGTTTTGTCTATTTGCACCTTTTCCAACTGTTGTAAGTACAGATTTTATAATCTCTTTATACGGTTCTAAAATTTTAAAAATATCTTTTTCAATTTTTTTAATTCTTTCGTTAGTTATTGTTATATCAGAACCAACAGGAAATAATGCAATTATATTAACATATTTTGGTTCATTGTCTGGCATAAAAACTATTTTTGGAACTCTAACACCCAGAAGAAAAATTGTAAAAATCAATAATAAAAAAGTAGAAATTAAGAATAAATAAGGTCGTTTTTTATAAAGAGCAAAATTTAATAATTTTAAATAAGAATTTTCTAACCAAGTTAGAAAATCATTTTGAAACCAATTTGTAAGTCTTTCTAAAATTAGAATATTCAAAAGAATTAAAATTGCAAGCAAAGAAAGAATATTTCCAAATGCTGTGGAACCATTGAAGTAAAAAATAATTGCAAAGATCAATAAAGCAGCGATTATGTAAAAATTTTTCTTATTAGATTTTTTTTCTTTTGTTTTGATATTTTTATCTTCTGCTTTAACAAAAGTTAAAGCAAAAACTGGAATAATTATCAAAGCAACAAACAAAGAAGATGTAAGAACAATTATTAAAGTTATTGGTAAATATCTCATAAATTCACCCATTATATCTTCCCAAAAAACCAGCGGAAAAAAAGCGGCAAGTGTTGTGGCTGTTGAAGAAATTATAGGCCATGCAATTTCTCCAACTGCATACTTAGCAGCGTCAAAAACTTTATAACCTTGACTTGTAAAACGATAAATATTTTCTACCGCAACTATTGCATTATCAACTAACATTCCAAGTGCAAGTATTAAAGAAAATAAAACCATCATGTTTATGGTCGCTCCAATAAATCCAAGTATGGAGAAAGACAAAAACATCGACATAGGAATTGCTATTCCAACAAATAAAGCATTTCGTAATCCCAGAAAGAAAAATAAAACAATTACGACAAAAAGAAAACCCATTATCATACTATCTTCCAAGTTTTTTAATTGTTTTCTAATCATGTCTGACATATCATTTGTCGTTGTGATTTGTAAACTTTGTGGAAAACTTCCATCTTTTTTTGATTTTTCTATTAAAGCAAAAACATTATCACAAGCGGCAAGAAGATTTTCTCCACTTTTTTTTACTATTTGTATAGAAACAACAGTTTCTTCAAACAAACGTGCAAAACTTTCCGGCTCTTCATATCCATCTACTACTTCAGCAACATCTCTCAAATAAACAATATTTCCTTTTTCGTGTTTTACAATAATATCTTCTATCTCGCTCATATTTTTAAATTCGCCGATAATTCTTATTGAACGACGCATATTTCCCATTTTAATATCTCCGCCAGACATAGAAACATTTTCTGAGGCGATGGCATTTTCTATGTCATTAAAACTCATTTCATTTGCATCTAATTTATGCTGGTCAACATTAATTTGAATTTCCTTCTCGTTTACACCTTTGATTTCTACTTTTGAAATTTCGCTAATTTTTTCTGCTTCATCTTTCAAATATTCGGCAAAATTTTTTAATTCTTCTACACTATAATCACCAGAAATATTAACATTTAGAATTGGTGTTTCAGAGAGGTCTAAATCTGTTACAGATGGGTCCTCAAGCATATCATTTGGAAGTTCTTTTTTTGCTTTGTCAACTGCATCTTTTACATCAAGAAGTGCTTCTTCTATGTCAGTTCCCATTTGAAATTCTATAAAAATCAAAGAAACATCTTGTGAAGATGTAGATTTTAAATTATCTATTCCTTTTATGCTTTTTAGTTCTTTTTCTAAAGGTCGTGTTATCAAATTTTCTATATCTTCTGATGGATTTCCCGGATAAACAGTTTGAACAAAAACTTGTGGAATATTTACCTCAGGAAATAACTCTTTTGGCAAAGAAATATAGGATATTGTGCCAAAAATCATTATAACAAATACAATTAAAAAAATCGTGCTAACATTATTTAGTGATAATGTGGTTAATTTAAAACTCTTTTTTATTTTATTATTATTCACTATTTTAATTTTTAATTTTTTCAAAAATAAATTTTTT
>JAOZVH010000120.1:0-3036 GCA_029938235.1 Bacteroidales bacterium | reverse complement strand
TATTTTATTATTATTCACTATTTTAATTTTTAATTTTTTCAAAAATAAATTTTTTCAAATGAAAATTTGAAAAAATTTTAATATTTTTTATTAAAAATAAAATATTAAAAAAATAGTCATTTTTGGAAAAAATTATTTTTAATAAAATTATAAAATTTTGGCGGTTTTGGAAAAAATTTATTTTCAATAAAATCATAAAATTTTAGCAGTTTTGGAAAAAAATTTGGTTCTTCTAAGCTTTTTGTGAAATATAAATTTTTTTTATTAAAAAATAAGGTATGATGATTCATCGTTCACGATGATTTCGTTGCATTTTACTATAAAACATTGATTTTTAATGTTTTAATGACAACTTGGAATGAAAATTTTTAAAAATATTTTGAAAAGAACAACAAATTTTTTACAATTTTATTATGGAAAAAATTCCTTTCCACAAAAAGGTTCTATAGCCAAATTTTTTTCAAAAATCGTCCAAAATTTTAATATCTTTTAATTTTAAATTAAAAAAATTTTTTTTCAAAAATTGTAAAAATTTTAATGTTTTTTTAATCTAAAAATAGATGCGGTGAAAATACCGCATAGGCGCAGGAATTAAAAATTTTTTTTTGAAAAAACGTCCAAAATTTTAATATTTTTTAATTTCGAAATTTTAAAAAAAAATTTTTTTCAAAAAAAGTTTAAAATTTTTATTTTAAATTTTTTGCTAAATTAACTAGTTTAATAAATTCTACTCTATAGCCTTCTTTATCTTCTCCTTTGT
Organism: Bacteroidales bacterium; assembly: GCA_029938235.1. Lineage (GTDB taxonomy): Bacteria > Bacteroidota > Bacteroidia > Bacteroidales > 4572-128 > 4572-128. The sequence continues at coordinate 2,276 of JAOZVH010000120.1, read as the reverse complement.
TAGCTTTTGCTAATTTAATAACTTTCTTAAAACTACTTTTATTTTTAAAATAGGAATTTCGTAATAACATACCAAACTCAATAACTGCAGAAGCAAAATGAAAATCTACATTTTCTGTATAATTTTCTTTCGAAACAGTTTTGATTGTTGTTTGTATTAATTTACTTTTGTCTTCTTTGGGATTTTTATATCTTAATTTTATAGTTGCTAACTCATTAGAAAAACCTTTTTGAAAATTAGTTTCTTGATATTTCAAATCATTAACTTCTCTTTCTTGTAGAAATTTTGATTTTACACCATTTGGAATAATCTCATAAAATGCTGTTACATTATGCCCAACTCCTAACTCTCCCGCATCTTTTGTATCATCATTAAAATCTTTATCCGCTAATATTCTATTTTCGTAACCAATTAATTTATACGAAATTACATTCTCTGGATTAAATTCAATTTGTATTTTGACATCTTTGGCAATGGTTACTAAGGTTCCGCCCATTTCTGTAACTAAAACTTTTTGGGCTTCCATTAAATTATCAATGTAAGCATAATTTCCATTTCCATGGTCTGCCAATTTTTCCATTTTAGAATCTTTATAATTACCACTTCCAAAACCTAAAACACTAAGAAATACACCTGATTTTCTTTTTTCTTCAATCAATTTTACCAAAGCATCATCATTAGAAATACCAACATTAAAATCACCATCTGTAGCTAAAATAATGCGATTATTACCATTTTTAATAAAATTTTCCATAGCAGTTTTATATGCTAATTCTATTCCTGCACCTCCGGCGGTTGAACCTCCTGCTTGTAAATTATCTAAAGCATTTAAAATAGTTTGTTTTTTATCACAACTTGTTGGCTCTAAAACCAAACCACTTGCACCAGCATAAACAACAATGGCAATTTTATCTCTTTCACTCAATTGATTAACTAATAAACGCATAGATTTTTTCACAAGGTTCAAACTATAAGACATAGAACCAGAAACATCTAATAAAAAAGTCAAATTACTTGCAGGTAAATTTTCTTTTTCTATGGTTTTTGCTTGTAAATTCACCATCATTAATTGATGTTTTTTATTCCAATCACAAGCTCCGATATGTGTCTGTACAGCAAATGGTTCTTTGCCTTTGGGCTCAGGATAATCATAATCAAAATAATTAATCATTTCTTCAATACGCACAGCATCAGCAGGTGGCAGTTGTCCGCTATTGAGAAAACGACGAATATTAGAATAACTCGCTTTATCAACATCTATAGAAAAAGTTGATAAAGGTTTATCCAAAGGGTTTACAAACTCATTTTCCACAATTTCATCATATTCTTCTGTATTTTCAATGTGATAAGGTATTTTGCTAGATCCTTGTATTTGCATACCATCTATAATTGTTATATTAGCATCTGCACGTCCGCCACGAATTGAACCAACTTTTCCATCTTCAGAGTAAACTCCATTATATGTTGCATCCACTGAATTGACTCCACGACCAGACATTTTTCTTATTTGATCTGAGGTAACTGTTTCTCCAGATTGTGTATTATCCTTATCAAATAAAGGGACTTTATATGCAACAACGCAAACCTCTTTAAGTTTTACATTTTTTGATTTTATTTCAATATCCAGAAAACGAACTTTACCTGCATTTACTAAGACACCTGTTATTGTTTGTGTGTGAAATCCAACACAGTTAACCTTAACAGTATAAATTCCAGCAGGTACAGGTTTTAATATATAATAACCATCAAAATCTGTCGGAGCACCAGCAACCATATTGCTGTCTAATTCAAGAACAACACTTGCAAATGGCACTGGTTCTTTATTTTCATCTTTTACAACTCCTTGTATTTCTCCTGTCTGCGAATAAGAAATTTTATTAACGAAAATAAAAATTACACAAAAACAAAAGATCAAAATTTCTTTTTTATTCATTTTTTATTATTTTTAAATGAGATTTTTGATTTAAAAATTTGAAACGTTTTTTTTCAAAAGATATTTTTCATAAAATTATAAAAAATTTCCATGCGCTTGTGTGGTGTTTTCATCGCACAATTATTCAATTTCAAAATAAAAAAAAATTTTTTTTAATAAAATTTAAAAATTTTGGCGTTTTTTGGAAAAAATTTTATTATTAATAAAATATCTTAAAAAAATGCCGTTTTTTTGAAAAAAAAATTTTTTTTTAATAATAAAATATCTTAAAAAAATGCCGTTTTTTTGAAAAAAAAATTTTTTTTAATAATAAAATATCTTAAAAAAATGCCGTTTTTTTGAA
>JAOZVH010000119.1 GCA_029938235.1 Bacteroidales bacterium | reverse complement strand
AAAAAAAAATTTTTTTAATTATAAAAAATCATTAAAATTTCATCGTTTTTTGAAAAAAATTTTTTTTTAATTATTAAAAATTATAAAATTTCATCATTAAAAAAAAATATTTTTTTCAAAAATTCCTCATTAAAAATTAATATCTTAGCCATTTCCATAATTCTTTGTAACTTACTTTTTTCCCGTACATTAAAATTCCAACACGATAAATTTTTGATGCCATCCAAGTTGTAAGAATAAAGGATAAAATTAACAAAAATGAAGATAAAATTATATCAAAAATAGGTGGGTCAAAAGGAATTCTTATTAACATAATGATTGGCGAAGTAAATGGAATTATAGAAAACCAAAATGCAATTTGACTGTCTGGATTTTTAATAACTATCTGTGCAACAATGAAAGACAAAATTAACGGCAGTGAAATTGGTATCATAAATTGTTGAGTGTCGGTTTCATTATCAACAGCAGCACCAACAGCAGCAAACAAAGAAGAATATAATAAATAACCTCCAAGAAAATAAAAAATAAAAAATGCAATAGATTTTATTATTGTAGAATATAAATCTACAGAAGTTAAATTATCAAATAATTTGTTTATTTTTTTCTTCTCTTTTTCTGGACTTTGTTCTAAAATTTGCTCAATTTGATCTTTATTGTTTTTTTCAATATTGTCTATTAAAAAGGCTTTAGAAATATTCGTCAGAGCGAATAATAAAATAACCCAAATTAAAAATTGCGTTAAACCAACTAATGCAATTCCTACAATTTTTCCCATCATTAATTGAAATGGTTTTATAGATGAAATTATTATCTCAATAATTCTACTTGTTTTTTCCTCTATAACACCACGCATAACCTGAGCACCGTACATAAAAATAAATATATATATCAAAAAACCCATTCCTATACCAAGTATGGCGGCAATTTCTGTAGAACCTTTATTTTCACGACCGTCTTCTCCCCAAATTATAGTTTCAAGATTTATGTTTATATTTCTTGCTTCATAAAGTTCTTTCTCTAATTTTTCGGCATCTATATTTTTATCTATTTTCATTAAAATAGAATTACGTTTACGGATTTCCAATTTCTCTTCTATGAAATCAGAAACCGTCATTTTTGTTTCTATGGAAATATTTTTTTCTGAGAAAATAGAGAATTTTTCTTCTTTTGTAAGATACAGAATTGCATAATAATTTTCCTCTTTAAATTTTTCTTTTATAATTTCTAAACCCTCATCTTTTATAAATTTAAAACTTACGTTTTTCCTTTTAATTAAAGATTCATCTTTATTAAATAATTTAGATTGATTTACAACAGCAATAATTTTTGAATTATCATCGTCCATATTCATTAATAATGCCGGAAGTATCATCAAAGCAGCTAATAAAATTGGAGTTAATAAAGTCATAATTATAAAAGACTTTTTTTTAACTCGTTCTAAATACTCTCTTTGAATAACTAAAAATATTTTATTCATAATTTATTTTTTTTGCAAATTTAATATTTTTTTTAATTTTTTAAAATTTTACTAGCATAAATAAAATCCTCAGATAAAATTTTAACAAAATAAATTCCATTTTTTAAATCTTCTATGGAAATTTTTGTAATTTCCTCATCATATAAATCTTCTAAATTTTTCACCTTTTTACCAAAAATATCGTAAATATTTACAGAAAATTTATTTTGATTTTCATCATTAAATTTTATAGAAATTTCATTTTTTGCAGGATTAGGATAAATTGAAGGCGAATTAAAAGAAAGATATTTTGGTGAACTACCTGGAAAATCACCAAATTTTACAGGAATTGAAATGTTCGTTTGATTTGGAATGTTTGTCTCAAAATTTATATTTCCAATAAATGTTTCATTTTTTACTGGGCAAAAGCTGTACATTTTTAAATTTATGACCTCACCAACTTCTATAATTTTTTCTCCTAAGGCATAAAATTCTTCTCCATTTTCAACAAATAATAGTTGAAGATCATTATCTAAATAAGATAAATTTATTGTTTGATTGCCATTATTCACAATTGAAATATTGTAAATTCTATCACACATTTCAATAAAAACAGTATCTACCGAAAAAACTAAGGAATAATTTTCATTTTCAACAGAGTTTGATGCAAAAGATGTAATTCTATTTGCTAATTGTGGATAATCTACATAAGGATTTCTATTATTTTGAAAATCATAAATATCATTATTTCTAATTTTTTCTATTTCTGTCGGCGGAAAATCATTATTCCAATTTTTCAAACTTGGTTCTTGTGCATAAATAAAATTATTATAATTTTCATAACGATTTACAAAATATAACATCGCTCTTGCTGTTGCACCCTTTTGCTGGTCTCTTGGCTCAAACATATTACTACCTTGTTTAGAACCACCTTCTTCCCAAGTTGGATTGTTTACAGTATGAAAAGGATAATTACTTCTTGTTTCATTTGCAGAAACATCTGTCGGAAATAAATGATGAATATCTGAACGCATTGGCAAGTTTTCACTAAATAAAGATTGCGGAAAAGTATGCTCACAATTTATGTCATGATTGCTGTATAAATTACTCCTACTTGTATAACCAACTGCAATTCGTCCAGTATAAACACATTCTATAGTATTTTGATTTGCTCCTTGCCCATTGACTTTCTTATTATCAATTAACATATACATTTCATCTCTGGATTGATTATAACCGTGTGATTGATAACCACTTGAAATAATATTATTCAAAGTTTCTTTTAATTCTTGCTCACTTTTATTTTCTGTATTATTATAATAAGAATTGCTATATTTTCCTTGTCCACGTAAATCGACAGATAAAGAATAATATTCATCAGAAGAATTATGTGCAATAATTAACATTTCTGAATTGTGATAAATGTTATGTTTTGGGGAGAATTTTATCCAAATATTTTTAGTTTCATTTGCTTCCAAATAAAAACTGTTTTCTGAAATAAAAAATGCTTTTTCACCGTAAGTTTCAAAAAAAATATTTTCAATTTCTACATTTTCAATGGCAGAAAAAATAAGTTCTACACTGTCAATTTCATTTTCATAAACATCTCCAAAATCTATTTCTTCTAAGTTTACAGAAATTGGCTCAAAATCATCATAATATTCATAAGATTTATTATAAGTTTGAAAACTTAAAAAAAACAATGAAATAATGATAATAAAAAAATTTTTCATAATTAAAATTTTAAATTAAAAAACAAATATAATAATTTTATGATTTTAATTTTTAATTTAAAAAAAATTTTTTCAAAAAATCATCAAAATTTTAATGATTTTTTATTATTTAAATAAATAAATTTTTTATTAAAATTTATTTTTATTTGTAAAAAAATAAATAATGAAAAATTATAGTCAAATTAATAATATTACTGCTTGGTTTACTTTTTTAATTGCAAGTATAGTTTATATAATGACCATAGAACCCACTGCAAGTTTTTGGGATTGCGGCGAATTTATAACTTGCTCTTATAAATTAGAAGTTGGTCATCCGCCTGGTGCTCCGTTTTTTATGTTAGTAGGAAGATTTTTTACAATGTTTGCTTTTTCTCCGGAAAATGTTGCCTTAATGATAAATATTTTATCTGCTCTGTGTAGTTCTTTTACAATATTATTTTTATTTTGGACCATTTCACACATTTCAAAAAGAATAATCACAAAAAATAATAAAAAAGACTTAAAAGATTCTCAAGTTATTGCAATAATGGGAAGTTCTTTCGTTGGCTCTATGGCTTACACTTTTTCAGATACTTTCTGGTTTTCTGCTGTAGAAGGAGAAGTTTATGCTATGTCCTCTTTATTTACTGCCTTAGTTTTTTGGGCTATTCTAAAATGGGAAAACGTCGCAAACGAAAAACAAGCAAACAGATGGATAATTTTAATTGCATATTTAATGGGTCTTTCTATAGGTGTACATTTATTAAATTTACTTGCAATTCCTGCTATAGTTTTTGTTTACTATTTTAAAAAATATAAAATAAGTAGAAAAGGAATTGCAATTGCATTTTCTATTTCCATCTTAATTCTCGGAACTATACAATATGGAATTATTCCGCAAATTGTAAATATTGCTTCTAAGTTTGAATTATTGTTTGTAAATGTTTTTGGAATGCCTTATAATTCTGGAATAATTTTTTATATTTTAGTTTTATTTTCATTAATTATTTATGGTTTAAAATATACCATTGAAAAAAAGAAAGTTATTTTAAATACTATTTTATTGTCTTTTACTGTAATTTTAATTGCTTATTCCTCTTTTTCTTTAATAGTAATTCGTTCGCTTGCCAATCCACCTATGGATCAAAATAATCCAGATGATGTTTTTTCTTTGTTATCTTATTTAAACAGAGAACAATATGGAAGTAGTCCATTGCTTTTTGGACATTATTATAATGCTCCGATGTTAAATAGCGAAGACGGAAGTCCGATATATATAGAAAAAGATGGAAAATATGAACTATTAGATTATAAACCAGTTTACAAATACGACAAACGTTTTGAAACTATATTTCCACGTATGTATAGCGGTCAGGAAAGTCCGGCAAATCATGTGGAGGGTTATAAAAGATGGGGAAATGTAAAAGGTAAACCAATAAAAGTTAACGCTAGAGATGGAGAACAAAAAACACTTTATAAACCAACTTTCTCAGAAAATTTAAAATTCTTTTTTAATTATCAAGTTGGTTTTATGTATTGGCGTTATTTTCTATGGAATTTTGCCGGACGACAGAACGACATACAAGGTAGCGGCGAAGTAAATCACGGAAACTGGATAAGCGGAATTCCTGTAATTGATAATAATCGTCTAAGCGGAATTGAAAATATGCCAGAGCATTTGAAAAATAATAAAGCACATAATGAATATTATTTTTTGCCGTTAATTCTTGGTTTAATAGGTTTAATTTTTCATTATAATATCTCCAAAAAATCTCAGGTTTATGACTTTTGGGTAATTTTATTATTATTTATTTTCACCGGACTTGCAATTATCATTTATACAAATCAAGTACCTTATCAACCTCGTGAGAGAGATTATGCTTATGCAGGTTCGTTTTATGCTTTCGCAATATGGATAGGAATGGGAGTTCTTGCTTTGTATGATTTTTTAAGCAAAAAATTAGATGGAAAAATGTCGGCTATAATTGTAACTTTTTTAAGTTTTTTAGCGGTTCCGACTTTAATGGCAAAGGAAAATTGGGACGACCATGACCGTTCAGATTGTTATACGGCGAGAGATTTTGCAAAAAATTATCTCAATTCCTGTCAAAAAAATGCTGTATTATTTACAAATGGAGATAATGATACTTTTCCACTTTGGTATGTCCAGGAGGTTGAAGGATATCGTACAGATGTCAGAGTAATAAATTTAAGTTATTTTAACACTGACTGGTATATTGACCAATCCAGAAGACAAAATTATAAAGGTTTACCGATAAAATATTTATTAAAACCAAAACAATATGAAGAAGGAAATCGTGATGTTGTTTATTTAATTCCTAAATTGGATAAACATATTGAATTAAAAAAAGCCATTGAATTTGTAGCTGACGATACTGAAAGTACAAGAATTGAAGGATATAATTATATTCCAACAAAGAAATTTTTTGTTCCGGTTGATTCTGCCAAAGTTGTTAATAATGGTACTGTTTCCCCAAAAGATGCTAATAAAATTGTTAATCGCTTGGAGTTTGATCTGAGTAATAAAGCTTATTTAAGAAAAGCCGAATTAATGGTTCTTGATATGTTGGCTTCTAATAATTGGGAAAGACCGATTTATTTTGCGATAACTGTTGGTAGAAGTAGTTATTTAAATTTAGAAAAATATTTCCAGTTGGAAGGACTTGCATATAGGATTGTTCCGATAAAAAATAATTCTAATAGACAAATTGGAAGTCTTGAAGAAAACCTTATGTTTGATAATATGATGAATAAATTTGTTTGGGGCGGAATAGATAATCCAGAAGTTTATTTGAATGAAAATAACAGAAGAATGATGAGTAATTTTAGAAATAATTTTGCCAGATTAGCAAGAAAACTTGCAAAAAATGGAAAAAAAGATTCTGTTATGAAAGTTCTTGAAAGATGTGAACTTTTGATTCCAAATGAAAATATGCCTTATAATTATTATAATTTAATGCACGCAGAAATTTATTATCAAATAGGTGAAGATGAAAAAGCTAAGGAAATTTTAGAAATTCTCGCAAAAAACACTCAGGAAGATTTAGATTATTATTTTTCAATAAATAAAAAAAATACTCCATTAATTCAAAGAGATAAAGAAATGTCTATGGCGATTTTGCAGGAAATTGTAAGAATAACTGGAAATTATAAAAAAACTGAATTAGTAAAACGTTTTAGAAATCAATTAATGATAAATTACGAAAAATATCAGAAAAATTAAAATTTGAAAATTTGAAAAAAATACATAAAATAAATTTATGTATTTTTTTTAATAAAAAAAATATTTTTCAAGATTCGTCCAAAATTTTATGATTTTAAAATAAAAATTTTTTCCAAAAAAACCAATTATTTTAATGATTTTTTATAATTTTAAAATAAAAATTTTTTCAAAAAACCCGATTATTTTAATGATTTTTTATAATTTTAAAAAAAAAATTTTTTCAAAAAACCCGATTATTTTAATGATTTTTTAATTTTAAAATAAAAATTTTTTCAAAAAACCCGATTATTTTAATGATTTTTTAATTTTAAAATAAAAATTTTTTTTTAATGCTAATTTTTTTAGCAATTTAAATTAAAAATTTAAAATTGAAATATTTTTATGAATTTAATTTTAAATTAAATTATTTTTTATTTTTTTTATAAAAAAAATTATAATTTTGATAAATTTATTTTATGAAAAAAAATAAGAAGTCTATAAAATTCCGTTTAATTTCTCTTGTTGGAATTTTGATATTTTCTATGGCTTGTTTAGGATATTTTGGATTAAGCGGAATCACAAAATTAACACAAAAGGCTCACGAAATAAATCAAAATTATTTAACAAAAGTAACGAATTTATTTAAATTGACAGAGCATTTATATTCTGTTGTGATAGAGGGTAAAAATCACATCGTTTCCTCAGAAACTTTTACAAAGATGCAAGCCGACGAACGCATAGAAAAAAATATTAAAAAAGTTGATATTTATATGAAAGAAATAGAAAAAACTTTAAAAACAGATAAAGATATTGAACTATTCGAACAATTTAAAAAAGAATATAAACTTTATAAAGAAATCAATAAAAAAATAAAAGCTTTTTCTTCTGTTGGTCTGGACAGAGAAGCGGCAAATATTAGTGCAAATGAAGAGCTTTATGTTTTTAGAAATTTACAACAAATTCTACAAAAAATGATGGCAATTAATATGGAAAAGGCAAATATTAGCAATCAAGAAGCTTATATTTTAGAGAAAAAAACTTCATTAGAAATTTATATTGTAATAGTTTTTATAGTAATTTTTTCTTTTTCGCTAAGTTATTCTCTCATTAAAGATATTACCAAATCAATTTCTTCATTAAAAAATAATTTGATTATACTTGGAAACGGAGACATTCCAGATAGAATTTTAGAAGAAAATTCTGATGAAATTGGAAGTATGGCAAAAGTCAGTAATTTTCTTTCTGAAAATACAAGGAAAATAGTAAATTTTGCAAAGGCAATAAATAAAGGAGATTTTGAATTAAATTTCAAATCTCTTGGAAAACAAGATGTATTGGGGAATATTTTAATTGATCTAAGAGACAATTTGAAAAGTGCAAAAAAAGAAAGAATTTACAGAAAAGAAGAAGACAAAAAGCGTCATTGGGCATCTGAAGGTTTAACTTTTTTCTCGGAAATTCTTAGAAATAAGAATAAAAATTTAGAAGAGCTAAGTAGTAATATTATTATTAATCTTGTGAAATATTTAAAAGCAAATCAAGGAGGTTTTTTTATTTATAAAGAAGAAAATAATGAAAAATTTCTAGAGCTTATTGCTGCTTTTGCTTATGGTAGAAAAAAATTAAAATCTAAAAAAATTAAAATTGGAGAAGGACTTCTTGGGGTTTGTGCAATAGAAAAAAATATTATTTCTTTAAAAGAAATTCCAGAAAATTATATTAATATAACTTCCGGAATGGGAGATGCTCCTCCTAATCATTTGTTGATAATTCCCATAGTTATAGATGAACAAATTATTGCGATAATTGAAATTGCTTCTTTTAAAGAATTCGAAGATTTTGAGATAAAATTTATAGAGAAAATAACGGAAAGTATAGCAACAACCATCGCAAATACAAAAATCAATTTACAAACAATAGAATTTTTAAAGCAATCAAAAAAGCAAGAAAAAATTTTTAAGGATAGAGAAGAAAGTCTAAAAAGAAATTTACAAAATTTAAAAAAAGAAGAAAAAAAAATTTCCCAGAGACAAATAGAAAGAATTGGTGTTTTAAAATCAATTAATAAAAATTTAATTAGAGCAGAATTTTCAATGGATGCTGTTTTAATAAATGCAAATTTTAATTTCTTAGAAACTATGAATTATGATAATCTAGCAAATATAAGATTTAAACATTTTAAGGAAATTTTTTCTTATAAAGAAATAGCTTTTTCAACTAAAATGTGGAAAAATATTTGTGATGGTGAAGTTTATAAAAAAACTATTAAAAAAAAAATAGATGATAAAATTGTAAAATTGCATCTTAATTTTTATGCCGTTTTAGATGAAAAAAATAAAACTGCAAAAATATTAAATTTATCATTTATAATATAAATTTAAAAATGAAAAAAATTTTTTTTCAAAAAAAACGTATTTTTTTTAAATTTTATTACCTTATTTTATTTACATTTATTTGTTTTAATGGTATATCTCAGGAAATAAATTATAAGTCTCAGTGTTTATATTTGTATGTTTTTAGTAAAAATATTTACTGGCCAAATGATCATTTAAAAGAAAATTTTGTCATTGGTGTTTATGGTAATTCGCCAATTTTCGAGGAATTAGAAATTATGGCTTCAATAAAAAAAGCTGCAAATGGAAAAAAAATTATTATTAAACAATTTTTTTCCTCCGACAAAATTGAAGATGTTGATATACTTTATATATCTTCTTCAAAAAGTCGTGATTTAAAAAAAATTTTAAATATTATAGAAAATAAACCAATTCTTATTGTCGCAGAAAGAGATGGTTTAGCAAAAAAAGGAGCTTCTATAAATTTTATAATTATGGAAGATGATACTTTAAAATTCGAAGTAAATCGTTCTGTTATGGAAAAATTAAATTTAGAAATTTCTGACGGACTTTTAAAACACGGATTTGAAGTAGGTTAAAAAAATCCTCATTTTTCAAAAAAAAAAATTTTTTTGAAAAAATGCCGTTTTTTTATGATTTTAAATTATTAAAAAAAAAATTTTTTGAAAAAATGCCGTTTTTTTATTAAAAAAATTTTTTATCCAAAACAAAATGATTCAAGCGTCCACGATGATTTCGTTGCACCTCATTATAAGATGTTGATTATTAACGTTTTAATGAAAATTTGGAATGAGAATTTTTAAAAAATATTTTGAAAAAAACACAAATTTTTCACAATTTTATTATGAAAAAAATTCTCACCACAAAAAGGTTCTATAGCCAAAAAATCCTCATTTTTCAAAAAAAAATTTTTTTTGAAAAAATGCCGTTTTTTTATGATTTTAAATTATTGAAAAATTTTTTTTTGAAAAAATGCCGTTTTTTTATGATTTTAAATTATTAAAAAAATTTTTTTTTGAAAAAATGCCGTTTTTTTATGATTTTAAATTATTAAAAAA
>JAOZVH010000010.1 GCA_029938235.1 Bacteroidales bacterium | reverse complement strand
TAGTATCTTTTTTCTAAACTTAATTTTCCATTTTCTTCTATCCATAAATAAACAATTTGTCCTTTTCTAAGTTTTTCATTAATTGCAACTCTTTCTATTTCTACACCCATTGCTTTGCTTTTTTCTGGCTTATCTTTTAACATAATAAGATCTTTTGCATAAGATTCAAATTCTTCGTAAGTCATTCCCAAAACATTTTTTCTTGATAATTGATAAACATAAGGTAAACTGTCTTTTTCTGTATTTAATTTTATTCCTTTTTCTTCGCTAACTACATCACTATAAATTTTATAATTTGAAAATAAATTATTATCTTTATAATCAGAAATAGTACTGTATTTGAAATTTAAAACATCAGCACTAAAATAAAAATTATTACCTTTCATTTCTATATTTTGTATATTATTTGGTAAAGTTAAACCGTTTTCATCACAAAAATTAATTTTAATGGTCGTTAAATTTGTAGAAAAATCTTTTTCTGTAATTTGAATTTCAGCAACTTTTCGTCTTTTATCAACTTGTTTTAAGACACTTTGCGCTTTTTTGTTATATTTTTGCTCGTCAACAAAATTTACTATTTTCTTTACTTCTTTTGAAACTCCACCCATAAAAATAAAAAATAAAAAAATTCCAAGAAGAACAGGTAATCTTGTAGTTATTTTTAAAAAAATATTCATCACTTCGGAAATAATAATATATGGAATTTCACCAAAAATAACTTTATTTCTTGTATATTTAGAAGAGCTTACAAGAAGTATTCTTTTTCTAATTGCATTTATTAATGTAAATATAACATATAGAGAAAAAAGCGTTATTAACCAGTAAATTCCGTCTCCAATAAAGAAAAAACTAATTAAATCAGCTATTGGTTGAATTATCCATTGTATTTTTTTTAAAAATTCAAAACTAGTTTCCATTATTTTTTTATTAAAAAATTTTTACAAAATTAAATATTTTTTATATTATTGCAATAATAATGCAAAAATAATTAAAAATAAAATTTTTAATAAAAATGAAAGAATCTTTAATTGAAAGAAATTTCAAATTTAAAAACTTAAATAGTTTTTACAAAGGAAAAGTCAGAGATCTTTATAAGTTAGATAATGAGTATTTGATAATGGTCGTTTCGGATAGGATTTCTGCTTTTGATAAAGTTTTGCCAATAAACATCAATTATAAAGGACAAGTTTTAAATCAAATTGCTTCTAAATTTTTAGATGCGACTTCTGATATAGTCCCAAATTGGAAAATTGCATCTCCGGATCCTATGGTTACTGTTGGACATTTAGTTGAGCCTTTTAAAATAGAAATGGTTGTAAGGGGATATTTGACAGGTCATGCATGGAGAATTTATAAAAATGGAGATAGAGAAATTTGCGGTTTGATTTTGCCAGAAGGAATGAAAGAAAACCAAAAATTTGAATATCCAATTATTACACCAACAACAAAAGACGAGCATGATGAAGATATTTCTAAGGAAGAAATATTAAAATTAGGACTTGCAACTAGGGAAGAGTATGAAGCACTTGAAAAATATTCATTAGAACTTTTTCAAAGGGGTACAGAAATAGCAAAAAAACAAGGATTAATTCTTGTCGATACAAAATATGAATTTGGTAAAAAAAATGGAAAAATATATTTAATAGACGAAATTCATACTCCGGACTCTTCTCGTTTTTTTTATAAAAACACTTATAGGGGAAATTTTGAAAAAAATAAAAAACAAAGGCAATTGTCAAAAGAATTTTTGAGAATTTGGCTAATGGAAAATAATTTTCAAGGTAAAGAGGGAGAAGAAATTCCTAAAATTACAGAAGAATTTGCAAATCAAATTTCTGAAAGATACATAGAATTATATGAAAATATAACCGGAGATATTTTCAAAAAAACAGATATTTCAAATATAGAAAAAAGAATAGAAAATAATATAAATAATTGGCTTTTAGATTTTTATAAAAAAAAATAATTAAAAAATATTTTAAAAAATCGTAAAATTTTCAACATTTTGAAGAAAAATTTTTTTTATTTAAAAAATGTTGAAAATTTTGCTGTTTTTTTGAAAAAATTTTTTTTAATGAAATTAAAAAATTTGTTTTGTTTTTTAAATTTATAAAAATGATAAAAAAAATCTTATTTTTTTCTTTGCTCTTTGTAAATAATTTTTTATTTTCACAAATAAAAGATTCTAGTATTTTTGTCCCAGCTATTTCATTTTCATATTCTTATCAATTTCCCGGCGGAGATTTATCTGATAGGTTTGGAGAGAATTTTACCATTGGAAGTGCTTTTCAAATTAAGACAAAAAAAAATTGGATATTCTTTGTTGATTTTGATTATATTTTTGGAAATGATCTTAAAGAGGATAATATTTTAGATAAAATAAAAACTTCTGATGGTTTAATTATTAATTCTGTTGGTGAATATGGAGCTTATGTTTTTTATGAAAGAGGTTTCACCATTGGAACAGCTTTTGGAAAGATTATTCCATTAAATTTTTCTAATCCAAATTCAGGTTTAATTTTCAAATTAAAATTTCTTTTTTTAAGTCATTTTATAAAAATAGAAAATGAAAATAATGATATTCCACAAATTATGGGAGATTATTTAGAAGGTTATGACAGATTAACTAATGGTTTTGGTTATAATTTTTCCATTGGTTATTTTTATCTCGGCGAGAGCAATATTGCAAATTTTAATTTTGCTTTGGAATTTACGCATGCAAGCACAAAAAATCGTAGAGATTTTAATTTTGATCTAATGAAAAAAGATAATTCAAAAAGAAATGACATTTTTTATGGGATAAAAATTTCTTGGATGCTTCCATTTTATGCAAGAAAATCATCAGAATTTTACGTAAATTAGAAATAAAAATGAAGAAAATTTTCTTTTTAATATTAATAATAATTTTTTCAATTTCTTGCGAGAAAGCAATAGATTTTTCAAAAGTGCCGCAAATAGAATTGAAAGAAATAACTTTTAAAAAAGCAGAGAATATTTTGCAGGCAACAGTGAAAAGAACAAAAATAACTTTTTCTGTTATTGATGGCGATGGAGATTTTGGTTTAGAAAATTCACATATTGACAGTACAAGTTATTATAATTTATATACGACTTTGTATGCAAAAATTGACGGTGAATTTGAAGAAGTTGATGTTGAAATTCCTAATTTTAGAACACCTTTTATAGAAGTTCAAGGACGAAATAAAGTTTTAAAAGCGACAGTAATTGTTTTATTTGATTATCCGAGAAGTCAATTTATAGAAACTTTGCCTTACGATACAATTAAATATGAGTTTTTTGTTGTTGATAGAGCATTAAATAAAAGTAATATTATTGAAACTCCGATTAAAATCTTTAACGAAGAATAATTCTATATTATATAAAAAAAACATTGAAATTTTTCGTTTTTTGGGAAAAAATTTTTTCCCAAAATTTTAAATTTCGTATAAAAATAATTTTAAAAAATTGTATTTTTATTTGGAATTTTTTTTATAAATTTATAAAAAATTTTAATTATGTTAAAAAAAATAAAAATACCGCATACTTATGTAATAGTTTTTTACATAGTTGTTTTTGCGTCTGTTTTGACTTGGATAATTCCTGCGGGAAAATATGAACGAGAGACAAAAATTGTAAACGGTGTAGAACGTCAAGTAATTGTAAATAATTCTTTTAAATATATAGAAAATAGCGAACCTCAAACATGGCAAATGTTTTCTGCAATGTTTGATGGTTTTGTAGATAAAGGCGATATTATTGTTTTTATTTTAATTATTGGCGGCGCATTTTGGATAATGAATAATAGTAGAGCAATAGATGTTGGCATTTATTCTTTTTTAAAATTTACAAAAAGTTTAGAAAATTTTAAAATCATAAAAAAAATTGGTTCTAATAATATTATAATTGTCCTAATTATGTTATTATTTAGCGTTTTTGGGGCAACTTTTGGAATGAGCGAAGAAACTATTGCATTTATAATTATTTTTGTTCCGCTTTCTATTTCTATGGGTTATGATTCTATAGTTGGAGTTTCTTTGTGTTTTATCGCCGCTGGACTTGGTTTTGCCGGAGCTTTATTAAATCCTTTTACAATTGGAATTGCACAAGGACTTTCAGGTTTACCGTTATTTTCTGGCATAGAATTTCGTCTTTTTGCTTGGTTAATTATTAATTTTGTTGGAATTTCCTACATACTTTATTATGCGAATAAAGTTAAAAAAAATCCTAAAAGTTCTATAGTTTATGAAGAAGACAAATATTGGAGGAAAAAAGGCGAAACAGATGTTGTAAATATAAAATATGAAACTCCACATTCTGCTTGGATAGTTTATTTAATTTTAATGGGAATTATGATAACTTATTCGTTTACACATACTTATAGCGAATTAAAAGTTGGAAATTCTTCAGCAATTGTTCCAATAATTCCCATTTCTACTGTAATTTTTGCATTTTCAAGTGTGATTTTTCTACGAAAATCTGTTCATTTTTTTGTTTTAAATTTATTAATTTATACGATAATTTATTTAATTATAGGAGTTATGGCTTATGGTTGGTACGTAAAAGAAATTGCAACTTTATTTTTTGTGATGGGAATTTTTACCGGAGCTTCAATGAATTATTCACCAAATAAAATAACAAATCTGTTTATTGAAGGGGTGAAAGACATACTTTCGGCAGCTTTTGTTGTTGGACTTGCTGGTGGAATTTTAGTTGTCCTTGAAGACGGAAAAGTTATAGATACTTTGTTATATTATATTTCTACTTCTATGAATGATATGGGTAAAATTGCTTCTGTTTCTATGATGTATTTATTTCAGACAATTATAAATGTAATTATTCCTTCTGGTTCAGCAAAAGCGGCTTTAACGATGCCAATGATGTCTCAGTTTTCTGATTTAATCGGTGTTTCCAGACAAGCGACAGTTATGGCATTTCAATTTGGTGACGGTTTTACTAATTTAATTACTCCAACTTCCGGAGTTTTAATTGGTGTTATTGGTGTTGCTAAAATTCCTTATGAAAAATGGGTGAAATGGATAACTCCATTAATTTTAATTTTAATTTTAATTGGTTGGATTTTATTAATTCCTACTGTGACAATGACATTAAATGGATTTTGAAAATAATGAGAAATTATTTATTTTTTATATTTGATTATTCAAATTTACAAAAAAAATGATATTTTTGGAAAAAATTTTTTTAATAAATTATTAAAATTTTGGCATTTTTTGGAAAACATTTTTTTTTAAATAAATTATTAAAATTTTGGCATTTTTTGGAAAAAAATTTTTTTTAATAAAATGTTAAAATTTTGGCATTTTTTGGAAAAAATTTTTTTCGAAATAAAAATTAAAAATTTTTCGTTTTTTTAAATATAATTTTATTATATAAAAAAAAAATTAAAATTATAAAAAATGAGCTACAGCAATTTTAAAAAAATTCTTCAGATAAAAGAAAATTTTGGGATAACAATTTTTGAAAAAAATTTATTTGAAAATATCAAGTCAGTTGTATTGAGCGAATGGTTGAAAACAACTTTATCTTATAGTTCTCTAATGCGTTCAAAAAATGAAAAAACAAAATCAGAATCAATAGTTCAGCCAATATTGATAGAATTGATAAAACGTAATAAAAATTTTATTACAATTTTTTCTGGTAATAATTTAGACGTAGATATAGAAAAAGGATTAAATGGAGAATGCGATTTTATAATTACTAAGGATACTGGACAATATGATTTAGAAAGTCCTATTTTTCAGATAGTTGAAGCAAAAGAAGACGATATGAAACATGGAGTTTCGCAATGTGCAGCACAAATGTACGCAGCAAGTTTATTTAATAAAATAAATAATATAGATAATATTGATTGTATTTACGGTTGTGTTACAACAGCTGACAATTGGCTTTTTATGAAGCTTTTAGACAAAAAACTTTTTATTGATAAAAAAAAATATTATCTAAGCGAAGTTGAAAATATATTGGGAGTTTTCCAAACAATTATTGATAGTTTTAAAATAATTTTACCAATAAAAAAATGAATTAAAAATTATAAAATTTGGTCGTTTTTGGAAAAAAAGTTTTTTTTAATAATTCATTAAAATTTTGGCGTTTTTTTTGATAAATTTTTTTATTAAAAATTTATCTAAATTTGAAAAAATTTTTTTTTTTGATAAATTTATTTAAATTAAAATTATGAAAACAGAATTTATAAATTTTTCAGAAATTACTTATAAAACTTTAAAAAAAATAGGTGATTTTAAATTGGTAAAAAATTGTGATATTTTTAAAGAATGGTTTAATTTTAATTATGAAATTAATAAATATGATGAAGAATATCTAATTAAATTAATTGAAAATAACAGGTATAATATTGCTGATTATTCAGAATATCAATTACTTGCACATTTCATTGTTCCCATTTTAAATAAAGTTCATTTTTATAGTGAAAATTATAGAGAATGGTATCAGCCAGAAATTTATGGTAATTTAAATGGATATATTTTAAAAGGAAAACCTGATTTTATGGTTGCAAGTGGTGTTTTTGAACCAGAAATACCGTTTTTCTTTTTGCAAGAATTTAAAAAGCAAAAAACAAATTCTGACCCACTCAGACAATTGCTTGCACAAATGGCAGTTGCAATGGAAAATAACAAAGTAAATCAAATGAAAGGTGCTTATAATATCGGTAGAATATGGGCTTTTATTATTATGAATAAATATGAAAACGGAAAATATAAATATCACGAATCAGAATTTTTTAACTCTTGTAAAATAGACGAACTAAAACAAATATACATAAATCTTAAAGCTGTAAAACATAAATATTGTAAACTTTAATGTAAATTTTTCAATGAAAAATAAAAAATGTTAAAATATTGATGTTTTTTGAAAAAAAAAAATTTTATAAATTATAAAAAATGTTAAAATATTGACGTTTTTTTGAAAAAAAAATTTTTTAATTTTAAAAAATGTTAAAATATTGACGTTTTTTTGAAAAAAATTATATCCAAAATTATTTTATGAAAAAAACAAAAAATAAATTTTATGAAAAAGAGTAATAATTTTGTTTCTATGCTTATAGAAAAACTTGTCAAAAATATTGATAAAGAAAATGTTAATCTTATTAAATTTGAAAAATGGTTTTCTAATCATATTAAATTATTTAAGGAAGAAGAAATAAAAAAAACTTTAGCTTTTAGTGATTCTAGTATGCAAAAATTAATGGAAGTTGTAAATATTAAACAAATGGACAGCGAAAATAAATTTGAAGAATTATTTTCTTATAAATATAATATATCAGAAAAAGAAGATTTTTTCCTAAAAAATTTAATAAAAAAAAATAAACTTTTCCTTTATTCTTATAATGAGGAACAATTAAAAGCAAAATTTATAATTCCTATTTTAAATAAAATAGATTTTATTTTCAATAATGTCAAAGATTGGTATGAATATTCAATACAAGCAACAGTAAATAATGTGTTGTTTAAAGGTCGGACAGATTTTATGGTTGCTGATGGAATAAAAATTCCCGAAAAACCATATTTTTTTATTCAAGAATTTAAACATTCTAAAAGTATAGCTGATCCAGAAGACCAATTACTCACAGCAATGATTGCAGCAATAGAATTAAACAAATTTAAAAATTTATTTGGTTGTTATGTAATTGGAAAAGATTGGAACTTTCTTATTTTAGAAAAAATTAAAATTAATGAATATCAATATTTTGTTCACGAAGGATTAAATTCTTTGAAAATTCAAGAATTAAAACAAATTTTCATCAATTTACAATCTATAAAAAATTCAATAATAGAAAAACGACCAAAATTTTAATATTATAAAAAAATAACATTGGAGGTTAGAAAAATAATATTTAAAAACAGTTTTTATAATTTTAATGATTTTTTATAATTAAAAATTTTTTCCAAAAATCGCCAAAATTTTAATATTTTTATTAAAAAAAATTTTTTCCAAAAAAACCAAAATTTTAATATTTTATCAAAAAAAAATTTTTTCCAAAAATCGCCAAAATTTTAATATTTTTATTAAAAAAAATTTTTTCCAAAAAAACCAAAATTTTAAGATTTTATCAAAAAAAAATTTTTTCCAAAAATCGCCAAAATTTTAAGATTTTTAATTTAGAGTTTAAAAAATTCCTCATTAAATACGGTATAATTATTTTGTATGTACTTTTTTATACAAAGTACTTGTTTATTAAAAATAAACATTTATCTTTGCATTTTTATTTATATAAATATGAAATTAAAAAAGGCTAAAATTCAAATGAGAAAAGGTATTTTAGAATATTGCATTTTAAAAATACTTTCTATTGAAGATGCTTATGCTTTTGAAATTATTAAAAGATTAAAATCTTTGAAATTAATAGTTGTCGAAGGTACTTTGTATCCTCTTTTATCACGCTTAAAAAATGGAAGTTTCCTGAGTTATCGATGGGAAGAATCCAATCAAGGACCGCCAAGAAAATATTATAAACTTACTCCGGAAGGCGAATCTTTTCTGGAAGAATTAGATAATTCTTGGCAAGAGCTTGTTGAAGCCGTTGATAAAATTAGAGCTATAGAAAAAGAAAATAAAATCATTAAAAAAAATAAAAATGAAAAAAACTGTAATAATTAATATTTCTGGAATAATTTTTCATATAGATGAAGATGCTTATGGTTTTTTAAAAAACTATCTTAGTGAAATAGAAAAACATTTTTTATCTGTTGAAGGAGGAAGAGAAATTGTTGAAGATATAGAAAATCGTATTTCTGAACTTTTTAGCAAAAAAATAGAAAATAAAAAAGAAGTTATTAATATGACCGACATTAAAAAAGTCGTAGAAATAATGGGAACTCCGAGTGATTTTGCAGAAGAGAAAGACGATGACGAAAGTTATTCCATGGAAAACGAAAAAACAAAATATAAATCGGAAAACTTTTTTAGAGATTCTAATAGTGGTTTTTTGGGAGGAATTTGTTCCGGAATTGCAAACTATTTTAATATAGACCCAATTTTTATTAGGGTTATTTTTGGTGTTTCTATATTTTTCTATGGAACTGGCTTGTTATTATATTTATTTTTATGGATTGCTGTACCAAAAGCAAAAAATATAAGTGATAAAAATAAAATAAAAAAGATCTACAGAGATATGGAAAATAGAGTGGTCGGAGGCGTTATTTCTGGAATTTCAAATTATTTTAATATAGATCCAATTATTTTTAGAATTATTTTTGGTATTTCAATATTTGTTTATGGACTTGGAGTTGTCTTTTACATTTTTCTGTGGTTTTTAATTCCAGAAGCTATTTCAACTTCTCAGAAATTAAAAATGAAAGGAAAAAGAATAAATATTTCTAATATAGAGAAATCTATAACAAAAGAGTTAGAAAATGTAAAAGATAATTTCGGTGAATTATCAGAAAAAAACAAAAAAAAAACAAAAATCTTAGGAAATTTCATTAGAAAATTTGTTGATTTTATTCTTCTAATAATTAGAATATCATTTAAATTATTTAAGATGATCATTGGAATATTTTTTACATTAATTGGTTTAGTTCTTTTAACTGCTTTTTTTTCTACATTTTTAATAGAGCAAACAACAGTTATTTCAGATAATATTTTTGGAATTCATACTTTTTCTTTATATGCTTATGCAGAATATTTTGCAAACTCTTTTGATATAAAAATTTTATTATTTATCGTTTCTGTTATTGTTTTAATTCCAATTTTGTTGTTTATATTATTAGGTTTGAAATTAATTTTCAAATTTAAAAGTAAAAATAAATTAATAATTTTATCTTCATTTATAACTTGGTTTACGGCTTTTTTATTTTTGATAATTATTTCAATTAATATTTCAAATGAGTTTAGCGAAGAAAAAACTATAAAAAATAGAGTAGTATTTGATGATTTTCAATTGGATACTTTATTTATAAAAATGAATGAAAATAAGTTTTTAGATAAAAATCCTAATTATAAGAAATCTAATATTTGGATAGGTGATATTTTAATTGCGAACAAAAATGGTAAAAATGAACTTTTGGGAAAACCAACTTTAAATGTTGAAAAAAGTGAAACAAATAAATTTGAGTTAATTGTTAATTATACGGCTTTGGGGAAAAATCAAAAGGAAGCAAAAGAAAATGCTAAAAGTTTTACTTATGATTTCGAACAAAAAGACATTTCAATTTTTTTCGACCCTTATTTTTTAATAAAAATGAAAAAAGATAAATGGAAAAAACAAGAACTTAATTTGATTTTGAAAGTGCCAGAAGGAAAAACCATACATTTTGGTAAAAATACTGATTTTATTATTTATGATATAAAAAATATTAATAATTATTGGGATAATGATATGGTAGGAAAATTTTGGTTAATGAAAAATGGTTCTTTATTTTTTAATAAGAAATGAGAAATTTTGAAAAAAATTTTTTTCAAATTCGTCCAAAATTTTAATGTTTTTTAAAAAATCTTAAAACAAACATTGGTGTTTTTAAAAATACCAATGTTTAAAGCAAAAAATTCGTCCAAAATTTCAATGTTTTTTATTTTGAAAAAAAATTTTTTTTCAAATTCGTCCAGAATTTTAATGTTTTTATAAAAAATAATTTCATTTAAAAAATGAATTTTTTTAATGAAATTATAAATTTAAAAGTTTTTTTATGCGAATAAAATAATTTTTCTTCGTCAAAAATACCATTTTTATCTATTTTGTCCATTCTAACTTTTCCCGAACAATGTATAATTTTTTTATTTTTTAGCATTATTCCTGTATGAAAAATTTTTTTATTTTCATTTTGAAAAAAAATTAAATCACCATATTTCGCCTCTTCAAATTTTATTTTTTCTTCTAAATTTATTTGCTGATAAGCATCTCTTGGAATATTTATTTTATTTATTTTATAAACTATTTGTGTAAAACCAGAACAATCAAAACCAAAAATACTTCGTCCCCCCCATAAATAAGGCGAATTAAGAAAATTTTTAGATGAATTTATAATTTCATCTCTTTTTTTTAAATTTTTAAAATTTTCGGCATTTTTTAGAAAAAATTTTTTTTTACCAATTTTAAATGAAAGATCTTTTTTATTAAAAAAATGCAAATTACTTCCGGCACTTAGAAAAGTTACAAAGGTATTATTTTCGTCGTAAATTTTTGTTATTTGATTTTTTGTAATTTTTGTTTTGCTTTCATTTTCTAAAATTTCATAAAATAAATCATATGAAATTGGAAAAAACATTTTTTTATCTATCCAGCCTTCATAATTATCGAAAGAATTTCTTATTTTTATCCAGTTTTCGAATTTTTCTAAAATTTCGAAAGTTTCTCCGAATAAAATTTGACTTATCATTTCGCTTTGTTCTTTTGGAAATTTACGTATAGGAATAAGACTTAATTCAGAAATTCCAAATGAATTTTTCATTTTTAAAAATTTATCATATTAAAATTATCTAAAATAAATAATTAAAAATCTTTAAAAATAACATAAGTTTTGTTAAAAATTTCTTTATCACAAACATATAATTCTCCATCTATCCCTTTCATTAAGAAATCTCCATTTTTACCTTTCATTATTCCTTCCATAGTTTCAACTTCAAATTTTTCAAAAATTTGTTTTGCTTCTATTAATATTGGTCGCTTTTTTACTTTAAGCATATTATTTAGATTACAGGAATCTTTTTGAAAAAATTTTTTCATAATCCTAAATTATAATTTTTTTACAAAAATAGTTTTTTTATTTTTAATAAAAAAAAACGTTTTTTTATAAAAAATTTTCATATAAAATTCTTTAAATTTTTAAAATGAAATTATAAATTATGAGAATTTTTGAAAAAAAAATTAAAAAAAATGATGTTTTTTGAGAAAAAAAAATTTGAGAATGAAAATTTTATATATGATATTTTAGAACATTTATGTTTTTTTGTATTAATTTTTTTAAGTTTCCATTTTGCATTGGAAAGAATAATTATTTCTGATGCGGCTTATTACACTTTTAATATTATTAATAATAATTTTTTTACTGCTCATGGCAGATATACGGCAGTAATTCCACAAATTTTACCGTTTTTATTTATTTATTTTAAATTTGAAATAAAAACAATAATATTTATTTATTCCTTATCATTTTACATTTTATTTTATTCTATTTATCTTATTTCAAATTATTTTTATAAGAATAAAATTGTAAACTGGACAATTATAATGTTTCTTGTTATTGGTATTGCTCACAATTTTTTTGCCGCAGTAACAGAACTTAGACAAGGAGTAATTTACTCAATTTTAATTTTTGCAAATTTATATTACCTTCGTAAAAATACAATTCCACAAAATATAATTTTTTATTTGACTAGTTTTTTGATAATTTTATTATCATATTTTTCTCATCCTAGCACATTATTTACATTAGTTTTTATTATTATATTTTATATCATAGATAAAAAAGAGTTCAAAAATTATAAAATATATATTTTGCTTATTTTTATTTTCATTTTGTACTCTCATAAATATTTTTCTATAAACAATTCTTCCTACGAAGGAGAAAAGTTAAATCAAATGGATAATTTTTTTAATTTGATATTTAATATTAAAAATTTTTATTCTTTTAAATTTGCTAAGGCACGAGTTTATGGAATTTATTTAATTCCAATTTCTATATTTATTTTTACTTCTTTATTTTATATAATAAAAAAGAAATTCCTGAAATTTGCTTTTTATACATTCTCAACAATTTTCTTTTTTTTAATTATTGTAATTATTTTTAATAAAGGTGATGCAATTATGTCTATGGAAAAAGTTTTTATGCCTATAAATATCTTTATAATTATTCCTTTTTTAAAAGATATTTTTTTTAATTACAAAAAATATAAATTTTTAAAATTTTCTTTTTTGATAATAATATTCTTCTTTTCTATAAGAACAATAATAATGACAGGAAAATTTTATAAAAAAAGAATTTATTATTTAGATGAGTTTTTTTCTGATTTGGGGAAATATAATAATCAAAAATTCCTTATTAACCAAAAAAGATTAAAAGGAAAATATATAATAGGTTCTTTTGCATTTGCACAAACTAGTTTATTATATACATCTTTAAAAAATAAAAATAAGCAAAAAACGGTTTATCTTACTACTAAGATAAATAAATTCAAAGAAAAAGTAAATTTAAAAGATAAAAAATTATTTTTAAATGCAAATTTTCATCTTAAAAGAAAAACAAATTTTCTAAATAGAAATTATTTTAATTTGAAAGACGAAGAATATTTTATTTTGAAATAAAAATTATAAAATAATTTGCTTTTTTTCAAAAATTTTAATTTCATTTGCAAAATAATTTTACAAAATTGGGGGTGCTTAAAAAAAGCTGAGATTATACCCTTTGAACTTAGAACAGGTAATGCTGTTTAAGGAAAAAGAAATCCCAATTTATTTTTTTAATTTTATTTTTTGAATAATGAAAAAAATTTATTTTTTTGCGTTTTTTTATTTTTTTGTTGTGAATGTGTTTTCGCAATCCTCTTTAAATGGAATTGTAAAAGATGAAAAAGGCGAAATTTTGGCAGGTGCAAGTGTTGTTCTGGAAAATACAGAATATGGAATTGCAACAGATAAAAATGGTAATTTTTATTTTGAAAATTTAAAAGTTGGAAGTTATAAAATAAAAATTTCTTTTATTGGTTATGAAGGGTTTAGTGAGGATATTTATATAGATGGAAAAATCAATAAAGAATTTTCATTAAAAAATTCTGCTTTTGTAAATGAGGAAATTGTTATTTCTGCAACAAGAGTTGGAAAAAATACTCCAATGACTTTCAAGAATATTGATAAAAAGGAACTTGAAGATAAAAATTTAGGTCAAGATATTCCTACATTATTAAAAAATACGCCTTCTGTTGTTATGACTTCTGATGCCGGAGCTGGTATTGGTTATTCGGCTATGCGAGTAAGAGGAATAGATGCCGAAAGAGTAAATATTACTTTAAATGGCGTACCTTTTAATGATGCGGAATCTTATTTTGTAGGCTGGGTAAATTTACCTGATTTAGCTTCTTCGGTGGAAAATATTCAAATTCAAAGGGGAGTTGGGACTTCTACAAATGGAGGAACAGCATTTGGAGCAAGTGTAAATTTGCAAACTACAACAACAAAAGAAACTTCTCCTTACGGAAAATTGAGTATTTCCCAAGGTTCGTTCAATACGCAAAAATATACAGTAAACGGCGGAACAGGTTTATTAGAAAATAATTTTTCTTTTGATGTGAGAGCTTCACAAATAAGGTCTGATGGTTTTATAGATAGAGCAAGTTCTGATTTGCAATCCGTGTTTGCAACCGGAGCATATCATTTAGAAAAAGGTTTTATTCGTTTAAATGCAATTATTGGACAAGAAGAAACTTATCAAGCATGGAATGGAGTTCCAAAAGAATTGTTAAAAAGCAATAGAACTTATAATGAATATACTTACGAAAATGAAATAGACCACTACGAGCAAGAACATTATCAATTATTATTTGCTTATGAATTGTCAAAAAATTTGAATATTAATGGAACTTTTAATTTTACACATGGAGAAGGTTATTATGAAAATTATAAATCAGGAAAGAATTTTCTTGACGATTATAATATGAATTACGCTATTAATGAAGAAGATACAACTAAAGTATCTGATTTTGTTCAGAGAAAATATTTAGATAATAATTTTTATTTTGGGACAGTTTCTGCAAATTACAAATTAGAAAAATTAACGGCAATTGCAGGTGTGTCTGTTGGAAATTATAAAGGTGACCATTTTGGAAATGTGATAAAAGTAATTTATCCAGATAATAATAAAAGTTCAACATCTTTGCCGCATCAATGGTATTTTAACGATGGAAAAAAACTGGATATAAATACTTATTTAAAATTAAATTATGAAATTATAAATAATATTTATGTTTTTGGAGATGCACAATTTAGAAAAATTAGTCATGAAATAAAAGGAATACACGATGATTTTGCAGATATTTCACAAGAACATGATTATAATTTTTTTAATCCAAAAACAGGTGTTTTTTTTAAAATGAATAATAATTTTAGCTCTTATTTTTCTTATGCCATAGCACACAGAGAACCAAGTCGTAGCGATTTTAAAGATTCTAAAGATTTAGAAGAAACTTTGCAACCAAAAGAAGAAAAATTAGAAGATTTTGAATTTGGTGTAAAATATAAAAATCAAATGGATGATTTCATTGTTAATTTGGGAGCAAATTTTTATTATATGAATTATACAGACCAACGAGTGCAAACAGGAAAAATTAATAATGTTGGTAGTGCCATTATGACGAATGTTGATAAAAGTTATAGACAAGGAATAGAAATTGATTTTGCAAGTAAATATAAAAAAATATCTTGGAATTGGAATGCAACATTCAGCGAAAATAAAATTGAAAATTTTACTGAATATGTTGATGACTGGGATAATGGAGGACAAATCTCCAAAGATCTCGGTGAAACTGATTTAGCTTTTTCGCCAAATTTTATACTTAGTAATGATTTAAGTTATCAAATTAAAAATTTAAAATTTTCTGTTTTAAGTAAATTTGTAGATGAACAATTTATTGATAATACTTCAAATAAAAATAGAAAATTAGATGATTATTTAGTTCACGATTTGAAATTTAATTTTACGAAAAAAATAAATGATCTTAAAATCGATGTGTTTATTACTTTCAATAATTTCTTTAATGAAGAATACGAAACAAATGCTTGGGTTTATCGTTATTCTCTTGGCGGCGAAGAAAGTGAATTAAATGGTTATTTTCCTCAGGCTGGAAGAAATTATTTAATTGGAATTAATATAAATTTTTAATGAAATTTTTTTAATTTAAATGAAGAATTAAAAAAATTCTTCATTTAAATTAAAAAAGTTTTTCCAAAAAACACCAAAATTTTAATAATTTACTAAAAAAACTTTTTTCAAAAAACGCCAAAATTTTAATAATTTATTATAAAAGTTTTTCCAAAAAACGCCAAAAATTTTAATAATTTATTACAAAAAAGTTTTTTCAAAAAAACGACAAAAATTTAATAATTTATTAAATTTTTGTCGTTTTTTTGAAAAAAATTCTTTATAAGAATATTAAAAAAATAATTTATGAAAATTTCAACTAATTTATTAACAATAATTTTATTTATTACATTATTTCATAATGTATTAAAATCTCAAAGTTACATAATGCCTGAGGAAACAGAGCAACATGAAGGTACTTGGTTACAATGGCCACATCATTATACTTATGGCATGTTTTACAGAAATAGTTTGGATCAAACTTGGGTTGATATGACTGATGCACTAATTTCAAGTGAAAAAGTTCATATAATTGCCTACAATAATGCAGAGAAGAACAGAATAATAGATCTTCTTCAGGAGGGAAATATTCCTTTAACAAATATTGATTTTTTTATTTTTCCAACTGATGATGTGTGGGTTAGAGACAATGGACCTATTTTTGTCGAGAACGAAGAAAACGAACAAGTTATTCTCGACTGGGGTTTTAATGGATGGGGAAATGATGCTCCTTATGATAATTGTGATATAATTCCTTCTCTTATAAGTTCAGTTATGAATATACAAATTGTTGATTTAAGTGCAATGGTTTTTGAAGGAGGAGCATTAGAACATGATGGAAGAGGAACAATGATGGCGACGAGAAGTTCAGTAACTCATTCAAGTAGGAATCCTGATTTAACAGAAGAAGAAGTTGAAGAATATTTAACTAATAATCTCGGAATTACAAAATTTTTGTGGATTGATGGAGTTTATGGTGTAGAAATTACAGACATGCATATTGACGGAGTAATGAAATTTGCAAACAGTAATACTATCGTTACAATGAATAATGCAGATTTGATATATTGGGGACTTTCTCAATCTGATATTGACATTTTATATGATGCTACAGACATTGATAATGAATATTATAATTTTGTTTATATTCCATTAACACAAAATGATGTAACAACAGCTTATGGATATAATTTAGAATATAAAGGCTCTTATGCAAATTATTATATTGCAAACACGGTTGTACTTGTTCCAAATTATAATGACCCAAACGATAGTGTTGCAAATAATATTATCCAAGCACTTTATCCAAACAGAACAGTAGTTGCTATTGACGTAAGAAATTTATATGAAAATGGAGGTATGGTTCATTGTGTTACACAACAACAACCAATTGATAATTCTACGGGAATATTAGAACCATTAAATAATGATTTTAAACTTTTTCAGAATAAACCAAATCCATTTAATGGATATACAAAAATAGAATTTTTTTTAAATGAGGATTCTTATGTTGAATTAGAAATTTATAATTTATACGGAAGAAAAATGAAAAATATAAATTATTCGGAATTAAAAGAAGGTAAACATTCTATAACTCTTAATTCAGATAATTTTGAAAATGGAATTTATACATATAATTTATTAATAAATAACAAAAAGAAAACTTATAATAAAAAATTAGTAATAATAAAATAAGTTCTATTATAATTATTTTCTCAATTTATTTTTATTTTAAAAAATTTACACTTTATAAATTCATTTAAAATCTATAAAAATAATTATAAAAAAAATATTTTTTTATATAATTATTAATTAGTTTTGTTTTTTTTAATAAAAAAATATGGAAAGAGAAGAAATGTTAGAAAAAATTAATAGTTTTTTTAAACAAGTCCCAAAAGATTTTAGTATTTTAGAAGAGGAGATAAATGTTTCCACTCAGATAAAATATCAAAAATTTAAATTTAAAATAATTAATGAAGAAATAAATCAAGAAAAACTTTTTGATAAAAAAGAAGAACTTTTTTCAGATAAGATTTCTGAAGATGATAAAAAGAAATTATTAATACAATTAGCTCAAATTGATGATGTAAAAATATTTAGAACAATTGAAAAATTTAAAAATGATTTATCAGATAATGATGATTTAAAAGATTGGGCAATTCTCGCTTATCAAGAATCAAAAATGTTAATAGAATCTTCTTTGTTAGAAACAAACCAAGTTTTTATTTCGAGTGGTCTTGGTGGCAGAGGTTCTAAATTGCGTTATTTTTCTGTATTTTTCTCTGAAAATAAAGAGAGTTTCACAAAAACTCAGAAAAAAGTTATTCTGAGTGAATTTAACTCTACAGCAGAGAGAGAAGATTCGGAAATAGAAAAAATCGATTTTTATAAAGGCTTTGCTACTGCAAGTGTTCTAATTCCATTTGGAAAAGAAGTTCATATTCTTTTTCAAGAATCTATAAATCTTTGCAATGAATTAGGAAGTTTTATAAAACAAAATATTATTGTAACTAATTTGAAAAGATTCTCTGAGGAAGATATAAATGCAATTTTAAAAAATGAAAAAAATATTTCATCTTTAACAGGCGAAGAAACTATGCGAAAATATATAGAAGATAATTTAGACGAATTAGATAATTCATAAAATTTTTTTAAATTTAAAAAATAGAAATATAAGTATTATCAAAAAAATTAAATCTTAATTCAAAAAATACGTATAATTATTTAATAAAATAATAATTTTTTTTTTAGTATTATGAAAAATATTTTTATTCTTATTTTTTTATTTTTTAACATTAGCTTTTATACACAAAATCTTGTTAAGATAAATAGGCATTCTGATTGTGATAGAGCATTGTTTATAAGTACAGATAATATTTTTGGACCAACAAATGCTCCGGAAGATTTTGGTGAAATTTTAGAATTTGATAAAAATCCAAAAAACAGTATTCATTATTTTGAAAAAGAACATCATTCTGTTTGGTATAAATTTGAAACTCAGAAAACAGGTGAATTTATTTTTGAAATTTCTCCAAGTAACCTAAAAGATGATTATGATTTTTTAATTTTTAAATATACAGATAGCAGCTTTTGTAAAAATGTTATTTTGAAAAAAATGATGCTTCCGGAAAGAAGTAATATATCTAGAAATAAGATTTCTAATGATGGGAAAACTGGATTATCATTTTCTTCTAAAAATGAATGGGTTGCTTCTGGAATTGGGGAAACTCACAGTAAATTTATGAATGTAAAAGCAGGTGAAATTTATTATATTGTTATTGATAGTTATAAAAAACCTAATGAAGGACATAAAATTTCTTTTAATTATAAAGTAGATATTTCTTTTGAAGGTAAAATAATGAGTAAAAAATCTAAGAAAGGATTGAAAGCAGAAATTAATATTGAAAATATTAAAGGAGAGGTTTTATTCAAAATTGAAACCGACAAAGAAGGTAATTTCAATAAAAAATTAGATGAAAATTTTTCTGAGAAAGAAGTGAATTTTTCTATTTTTTCTGATTCTTATGTTTTTAAAGATACATTAGTTTCCATAGAAAATATGACAGAAGAAAAAATTTATTTAGAAAAATTAAAAAAAGGAGAAAAATTTACTCTAAATAATATAAACTTCTACGGTGGGACACCAGATATTTTACCAACTTGTGAATCAAGTTTATTAAAATTGTTGAAATTTATGAACGCTAATAAAAATTTAAAAATACAAATAGAAGGGCATACACATAAATCAAGAACCAGTTCATCTATACATAAAAAACTTTCAAAAAAAAGAGCGGAAAATATTAAAAAATTTCTTGTAAAACATAAAATAAAGAAAGATAGAATTTCAACCATAGGTTATGGTTTTTCAAAGATGTTATATCCGAAAGCAATTACAGAAAAAGAAAAATTAAAAAATAGAAGAGTGGAAATTAAAATTTTAAAATATTAATTTCGTTATAATATTATATATTTGAATTTTGAAAATTAAAAATATGAAACGTATTATTATATCAATTTTGTTTATATTTATTTGCATAAATGCAAAGTCTCAGGATAAAAAATTAAGGTCTATTTTTATTTATAACTTTGCACGTTATATGGTTTGGCCCATTGAATATAGAGAAGGGAATTTCATAATTGGAATTGTTGGAACTTCTTTGCTTAATGGTGAACTTAAAAAATTTACAGAAAAAAGAAAAATAGGTGCTCAAATAATAGAAATAAAAAGATTATCTGTAAATGACTTAGCAGAAACAAATTGTCATATTATTTATCTACCTTATAAAAAAAGCTCTTCTTTGGGAGAGATAATAAAAATTATTGAAGAAAAACCTACACTTGTTGTAACAGAGGAAAATAATCTTTTTAAAAACGGTGCAGATATTTCTTTTCTCGAAGAAGGAAATAAACAAAGATTTCAATTAAATATAAAAAATGTAGATAAAAAAGGAATAAAAATTAGTTCAACTTTAAAAGAACTTGCAGCAGAAGTAAATTAAATTTGTAAAAATTAAAATAATTTACGTTTTTTTTAAAAAATTTTTTTATGGAAAAGAAATTAATTGATTTTTTATCTAAATTTGTAACAGAAAAACGAGTTAAACTTTTTGATAAAGTTTTAGAAAAAAGAAGTCGTTATTTAACTGTTGTTTTGGAAGATATTTATCAAGCTCATAATGCAAGTGCTGTTTTACGCTCTTGTGATTGTTTTGGTTTTCAAGATGTTCATATAATAGAAAATAAAAATGAATATTATATTAGTCCGGATATTGCCTTAGGCTCTTCAAAGTGGTTAGATTTGAAAAGATATAATGAAAAAAGTAATAATACTATAGAAACTATACAAAAATTAAAAAATGAAAATTATAGAATTATTGCAACTACACCTCATAAAAGTGCAAAAAATTTACAAACTTTTGATATAAATAAAGGAAAATTTGCTATTTTTTTCGGTACAGAAATGAGTGGACTTTCTGAAAAAGTTTTTGAAAATTCTGACGAATATTTAAAAATAGATATGTTTGGATTTACGGAAAGCCTTAATATCTCTGTTTCTGTTGCAACAATTTTACATCATTTAAGGTTGAGATTAGAAAGATCTAAAATAAATTTTCTTTTGAAAAAAGAAGAAAAATTAAACATAAAATTAGAATGGCTAAGAAGAAGTATAAAAAAATCTGATTTATTAGAAAAAGAATTTTATAAAAAAAAATAATTTATTAAAAAAAATGCCATTTTTTTTAATAAATTATTTTTTTTATAAAATTGTTCAAGCTGTACAAACCAAAAAATCACATGTTTTTTTGAAAATTTTTTTATAAATTATAAAATTCGTAAAAAATTGGCGTTTTTTGGAAAATATTTTTTTTTAAATAATTTAAAATCATTAAAAAATTTCGTTTTTTGAAAAAAATATTTTTTTTTAATAATTTTAAATCATTAAAAATTTGACGTTTTTTGAAAAATATTATTTTTATAATAATTTAAAATCATTAAAAAATTGACGTTTTTTGAAAAATATTATTTTTATAATAATTTTAAATCATTAAAATTTCATCGTTTTTTTGAAAAATATTATTTTTTATAATAATTTAAAATCATTAAAAAATTGACGTTTTTTTGAAAAAATATTTTTTATAAATTATAAAAAATTGGCGATTTTTTTCAAAAATTTTTCCAAAATTGAGTTTTTTTTAATTTTTAATACATTTTATACAAATAAAATGAATATAAAATTTATTAAAAAAAATGAAAAATTTTTTAAGCAACCTTTTTTTAAAAAAATTGTCTATTTATATTATGTATGAATTTAAAAAGTTAAAATTGTATTAATAAAATAAAAATTATTTTTCAAAAAAAATTCACAATTTTTTATAGAATAAAAATTTTAAAGGCTTTAAATTCTAATATAAAAATGTTTTATTTTTAATTTATTTTTAATTTATAATGAAAAATTTAATATTTTTATTTTTATTTTTTTTCTTGTTTTTTTCTTTTCCCTCTATAAAATCACAAGATCTAACACCAGATTTTATTGTTGATTTTGACAATCCTGCTTATCCCACTGAAGGTTGGACAAAAGGAAAAGGGTTCCTAATAGAAAATAGCACTTTACTTTCTGTAACTTATGGCTGGATGCCAGATGGTTTTTCCAATAATGGAACTACTGGTGCAATGAAAGTAAATATTTATGGGACAGCATGTAAATTATGGTCTATTACTCCAACTATTCATTTAGGAAGTGGTACTGATTACCAAATGGAATTTGATTTGAGTTTAACAGCTTATGGAGAAACAACAAATGGTTATTTTGATTCTGACGATAAATTTGCGGTCGTTATTTCTACCGATAATGGTGAAACTTGGTCCTCTTCAAATACTTTAAGACAGTGGACAATTTCCGATAATTTAACTGCATTAGGCGAACATATTATTATTGATTTATCTGATTATTCCGGAGATGTAAAAATTGGCTTTTATGCTGAAAGTACATCAAATATGGCAGATAATGATTTATTTGTAGATAATTTTAGTATAGGTGAAGCTGTTGAAGGTCCTAGTATATTAGTTAATCCTAATTCTTTAAATTTTGGTATTGTTAATATACCAGAATCAGAAACATTAAACTTATTAGTTTCTAATATTGGTACAGAAGAATTAGAAATTACTTCCGTAGAAGTTGATGCACCTTTTTCTTGTGATTTTACTGGAAATGTTCCTGTTGGAGAAAATGTAAATATTTCGGTTACTTACGCTCCAAGCGAAAATGTAGAATCAATTTCAAGTTTAACTATTAATTCTAATGCAGGAAATAATAACGCTTATGTCATTGATTTAGCAGGTACTTCATATCCAGATGATATTGCTTTGGAAGATTTTGAAGGAGATGATTTTCCTCCTGCTGGTTGGATAATGGCTGGAGAATGGGCACCTTTTTTAAGCGAAGAATATACTTATGGAGGAGTAGGTACTTCTGCGGGAGTTAAAGGAGGAACTAATGAAAGTTGGTTATTTTCTCCAAAATTAAATATAGAAAATGGAGATATATTTTCATTCTTTTATAGAATAGAAGATGATTATTCTCCTTGTGGTTTTGAAGTTCGCTTAGCTTCAGGTGATGCTTCGCAAACAGATATTACTGCTTACACGGAAACTATTTTGACTGTAGATGTTAATTCTATAAATTGGGAATTAATATCTTATACTTTTAACGAAACTTATGCAGGTCAAGATGTTTATATAGCTATAAACAGAACTTGGCAATCAGATGATAATTATTATGCTATTATAGATAATATTTACCATCCTGATATTGTAGAAAATGATGTTCCTAATCCAGTATTATTTCCTTCGCCTCAAAATGAAGCAACAAGTATAAATGCAGGTATATTAGAATTATCATGGGAAGACGTATTTCTTGCAACAGGATATAAAATTTATCTTGGCGAAAATGAAAATCCTTCAGAAAGTGATTTTACAGATATAGCGGAAGCAACAAATTATTCTTTAGAAAATATTGTTTTAGATTATTCAACAACTTATTTTTGGTCTGTAATTCCTTACAATGAAAATGGTGATGCTGAAAATTGTCCTGTATTTAGTTTTACAACTATGGATAATCCAAATTTAGTTCCAGAATTTATTTTTGATTTTAATGACCCTCCTTTTCCTGCTGAAAATTGGGTAAAAGCAACGGATTTGTTAGGAACAAATGTAGAATTAATAGGAACAACTTATGGCTGGGGGCCAGATGGTTTTTCTAATGATGGAACTACCGGAGCAATGAGATTAAATATTTATGGATATTGTACATATTGGGCTATAACTCCACCTATAGATTTAGGAAATGATGAAGTACCTTATCAAATGGAATTTGATTTAAGTTTGACGCAATATAATAATACAAATGCTTCTTCCTTAGGTGAAGATGATAAATTTGCCATTGTGATTTCTACAGATAACGGCGTAACATGGTCTTCTGATAATATTTTAAGACAATGGACAAGTACAGATGCTTTGACTGTTGAAGGTGAACATATTACCATTGATTTATCTGATTATTCTGGAATGATAAAACTTGCTTTTTATGGTGAAAGTACATTAAGCAATGCAGATAATGATTTATTTGTAGATAATTTTGCTGTAAATGAAACGGCAGACGGAGCAAGAATACAATTAAGTCAAAATTCTTTAAATTTTAGTTCTCTTAGTATGGGAGAAGAAGAAACTTTGAGTTTTGAAATATATAATATTGGTAATGAAGTTTTAAATATTTCTGCTACAAATGTGGCAGCTCCATTTTATTGTGATTTTACAGGAAGTATTCAAGTTGGAGAAAGCCAAACGGTAGATATTACTTATACACCAACAGGAACTGGAGACGCTTCTGTCATATTAACATTTGAATCTAATGCTTTAAATAATGATATTATTAATCTTAATCTAACAGGAAGTGCTTATTCTAATACACTTGTTTTACAAGATTTTGAAAACGAAACATTTCCTCCTTTAGGTTGGGCAATGAGTGAAACTGGCTGGGCAAGATCTACAGATTTAACTCATGTTTATGAGGGTGAAGCTTCGGCAAGAGTTAGAGAAGATGATGCAAGTTGGTTGTTTACTCCGAAAATGCAAATAGAAAACGGAGACGTTTTTTCATTTTTATACCAAACAGAAAGCGTAGATTATCCATCAGGTTTAGAAGTTCGTTTAGCTTTAGGAAGTTCGTCTCAAACAGATATTACTGCTTATACAGAAATTATTTTAAACTTAGATAATATTAACTCATTAACTTGGGAACAAATTTCTTATGTTTTTGATGAAACTTATGCTGGTCAAGAAGTTTATTTAGCTTTCCACAGAACTTGGCAAACTGCAACTTATTATTTTGCCTACATAGACAATGTAATTCATCCGGCGATTGTATTAGGTGGAGTACCAAACCCTATATTTTCTGTTTTTCCTGAAAATGAAAGTACTGATGTTCCTGCTAATATAGAAGAATTAACATGGGAAGACGCATTTCTTGCAACTGGATATAAAGTTTATATCGGTGAAAACGAAAATCCTACAGAAGGTGATTTTATTGATATACAAGATGCAACAGCTTTCTCTTTAGAAAATTTTGATTTAGATTATTTGGCAACTTATTATTGGTCTGTAATTCCTTATAATGAAAATGGTGATGCTGTAAATTGTCCTGTATTTAGTTTTACAGTGGAAAATAATCCAATTTTAACTCCGGAATTTACTGTTGATTTTAGCGGTCCAAGTTCAATTTTAAACTGGACAGAAAAACAAGGAATATTAGAAGAAGAAGTGATATTTACTGCTGACGGTTCAACTTGGACTGTAGATGGATTTTCTAATACAGGATTTACTGGAGCTATGAGAATAAATATTTATGGAACAAATTGTAAATATTGGTTAATTACTGCACCAATTGACTTAGGTGGCGAAGAGGATAATTATCAACTGGAATTTGATTTAAGTTTAACTCAATATAATAATACGAATGCTTCTGTTTTAGGAGAAGATGATAAATTTGCAGTTGTGATTTCTACAGATGGAGGAGAAACTTGGTCATCTACTAATATTTTAAGACAATGGACACATGAAGATAATTTAACTCCGGCTGGTGAAAATATTATAATTGATCTTTCAGAATATTCTGGTGTTGTAAAATTCGGATTTTATGGTGAAAGTTTAGATGCTTCTGACGCTTCTGATAATGATTTATTTATAGATAATGTTGCGGTTAAAAATGCTATAGACTGTTCTGATTATTCTATTGACTTAGGCGATGATATTGTTTATTGTGAAAATACTGATTATCCTATTAATGTAGATGATAATTATACAACTTATGTTTGGTCTTTAAATGGTGAAGTGATCAGTGATGCTAATACTAATGAGTTAGTTGTAAATACAGAAGCAGGAACTTATAATTATTCATTATTGGCTACTATGGAAAACTCATGTCAAGTAAGTGATGACATTACAATAACAGCATTAGAAAATGCAGAAGTAGATTTAGGAGAAGATCAATCCTTTTGTTTTGGTGAGCAAGAAAATTACACCATAACAATTCCTAATGCTAATACATCTGATACATATTCTTGGACTTTAAATGGAGAAAATATTGAAGAAACGACTAGCGAAGTTATTGCAAGTGCAGAAGTTGGGGTATATAATTACAGTGCTACAGTTACAAATGATAGTTCTTGTGAATCTACAGATAATATTACAGTTACAATTTTTGAAGTTCCTGAACTTGACTTAGGTGATGATATAAATGCAATTGCAGGAGATGAAATTATTCTAAATGCTAATCCTAATAATAATACAAATATATCATCTTATACATGGAACAATAATGAAACAACACAAACCATAACAGTTACAGAAAATGGCACTTATGAAGTTGAAATTACAACTATTAATGCTTGTACTGCAAGTGATGAAATTATTGTTTCATTCGATGTAAAAATTGAAAATATAGATAATGAAAGATCATTTATCAATATTTATCCAAATCCAGCTGTTAAAAATATTTATATTAATACAATTTTAGATAAAAATAGTAATGTTGAAATTACTAAT
Organism: Bacteroidales bacterium; assembly: GCA_029938235.1. GTDB lineage: Bacteria > Bacteroidota > Bacteroidia > Bacteroidales > 4572-128 > 4572-128. Next base: position 3,240 of record JAOZVH010000010.1, on the reverse strand, counting down.
TTAAAAGGTCAAATTTTGTATCAAAATAAATTAGAAAATGTAGTCAATGGAATTGATATTTCTAATTTTTCTAAGGGTATTTATCTTGTGAAAGTTAAATATGAAAATAAAGAACATATCTCTAAATTGATAATTGAATAATTTTTAATTAAATTTAAAAAATACAAAATAAAATTTTATTTTGTATTTTTTAAATTATTCTCAAAATGCCTAATACATATTCATCATTGTCCAAGATGAATTTTTTATTATTATTCCCCTAAAAACGCCGATTTTTCAAATTAAAAAAATTTTTTTCAAAAATCGTAAATATTTTAAATATTTTAATTTTAAATTAAAAAAAATTTTTTTTAAAAATCGTCCAAAATTTTAACATTTTTTAATTGCAAAATAAAAAATTTTTTTTGAAAAACGTCCAAAATTTCAATATTTTTTATAATCAAAAAAAAATTTTTTCAAAAAAACGCCAAAATTTTAAGATTTTTTTACAATCAAAAAAAAATTTTTTCAAAAAAAACGCCAAAATTTCAAGATTTTTTACAATCAAAAAAAAATTTGGCTATCTAACCTTTTTGTGAACTGGGAATTTTTCACAATAAAATTGTGAAAAATTTGTTTTTTTTATCGAAAAACTCTCATTATAAAATGGCATTATTATATTAATAATCAATGACTTAAAGGGTAGTGCAACTAAATCATCGTGGACGTTTGAATCATTTTATTTTTAATAAAAAAATATGTTATTTCACATAAAGCTTAGAAGAACCAAAAATTTTTTCAAAAAAAACTTTTTCAAAAATTTTTCAATTATAAACATAATTTTTAGGTTTTTTATAATTTAATTTTTTCAAAAAAATTTTTTTGAAAAAAATATTTAAATTGAAAAAAATAATTAAAATATTTTAATTGAAAAATATGAAAAAAGAATTTACAAAATCTATAATTTTTGGAAATGCCGCCATAAAAAGATTGATGAAAATTACAGATAAAAAAAAAATTACAAAATGGTTGGAAAATGAATATAAATTATCAGATGAAAAAGAGAAAGTATTAAATTTTAGATCTTCAACATTAGAAAAATTGATGGAAATTGTAAATATTGAAGATGCTTATGAAAAATCTAAATTTGACGAATGGTTCACATACAAATATGATTTAAAAAAAGAAGAAGAAAATTTTATAGAAAAATTAATAAAAAAAAACAGAAGTTTCTTGCATTCTTATAATGAACAAACCTTAACAGTAAAATTTATAGGACAAATTCTAAATAAAATAGAATTTAGCAATAAGTTTGTCAAAGATTGGTATGGCTATTCAATGAGTTGTAAACTAAACGGTTGGAGTCTTATTGGAAATCCTGATTTTTTTGTCGCAACCGGAATAGAAGAACCAAGAACTCCTTATTTTTTCTTGCAGGAATATAAACGAGAAATTAAATCCAGTGGACATCCAAAATATCAAGTTCTTGCTGCTATGCTCACAGCTTTAACTTTAAATAAAAAAAATAAAATAGTAGGAGGATATATAATTGGAAGATATTGGAACTTTTTAATTCTTGAAAAATTAGAAAACGGTGATTATAAATATTTTCTCTCGAAAGGTTTAGATTGCTTAGATTTCGATGACTTGAAAAAAATTTATATCATTCTGCAAGCAGTAAAATATTTATACTGTAAATAATTTTTTTTTAATTTAAAAAAATTTTGGACGAATTTGAAAAAAATTTTTTTATTTTGAAATTAAAAAATATTAAAATTTTGGACGTTTTTTAAAAAAAAATTTTTTTATTTCGAATTTAAAAAATGTTAAAATTTTGGACGAATTTTTAAAAAATTTTTAATTTAAAATTAAAAAATAATTGGATGTTTTTTGAAAAAATTAATTATATTTTTTTTATATAAAAAATTAATTAAAAAAATATATGAATAACAAGGAAAAAATAATTAAATTTAGAGATGCAACAATTGACAAATTAATGGAAGTTGTTAATATTCGTCCTGTTGTTAATGATGAAAAATTTGAAAAATGGTTTAATTATAATTATCAAATTTCTGAAAATGAAAAAAAATTTTTTTTAAATTTAATAAAAAAAAATAGATTGTATTTATCCTATTATAACGAACAAAAATTATCTATAAAATTTATAGGTCCTATTTTAAATGAAGTAGATTTTCATTTTAGAGATATTTTTGATTGGTATGGCGAGGAAATAAGTTGTGAAATTAATGGTTTTTTATTAAAAGGAAAACCAGATTTTATAATTGCAAAAGGAATAGAAAAACCTAAAAATCCATTTTTCTTTTTACAAGAATATAAGAAATCTCTTAATGCAACAGGAAATCCAGAAAATCAAGTTCTTGCGGCAATGCTTGCTGCAATAAATTTGAATAATTCTAATAAAATTATAGGGAGTTTTGTAATTGGTAGGTTATGGCAATTTATTATTCTGGAAAAAGATAAAAATAATAATTATGAATATTTTGTATCAAACATCTTAGATAGTTTAAAATTTGTTGATTTAAAACAAATTTATATTAATTTGCAAGCAGTGAAATTTTTATTTTATAAATAAAAAAATTAAAAATTAAAAAATCTTAAAATTTTGGACGAATTTGAAAAATATTTTTTTTATTCAAAATAAAAATTATTAAAATTTTGGACGATTTTTGAAAAATATTTTTTTAATTTTAAATTAAAAAATATTGAAATTTTGACGATTTTTGAAAAGAAATTTTTTTTAATTTTGAAATTAAAAAAAAATGAAATTTTGGACGAATTATTAAAAAAATATTTTTTAATTGAAATTAAAAAATGTTGAAATTTTGGTCGTTTTTTGAAAAAATTTTTTTAATTTCATAAAATGCTTCAAGCGTCCACATGCTTTTTTTCAAAATATTTTTCAAAAATTTTATTCCAAATCATCATTAAAACATTAAACATCAATGCTTTATAGGATGATGCAACGAAATCAAGCGTGGACGCTTGAATCATAATCTGTTTTTTTTAAACCTCCAATGTTTCTAATCAAATGTTGTATTTTTTAAAATGTTAAATTTTTGGACGATTTCTTGAAAAAAAATTTTTTTTAAATTTCGAAATTAAAAATATTAAAATTTTGGTCGTTTTTTGAAAAAAAAATTTTTTAAATTTCGAAATTAAAAATATTAAAATTTTGGTCGTTTTTGAAAAAAATTTTTTTTAAATTTCGAAATTAAAAATATTAAAATTTTGGTCGTTTTT
>JAOZVH010000118.1 GCA_029938235.1 Bacteroidales bacterium | reverse complement strand
ATAATTTTAATAAAAGATTTAATTATGCTTGTGATATTTTAGTGAAAAACTTTGAAACGGTTTTAAGTTAAAATATAATTTATTTAACTTTCCAAAAAATTTGAGACTTTTGGAAAGTTTTTTTGTTTTTTAATTTTTTTTATTATTTTTGTTTTTTAATTTTTTTTATTATTTTTGTTTTTTAATTTTTTTTATTATTTTTGTTTTTTTATTTTATTAACTATAAAACATGAATGATAATTTATAAAAAACTATAAATGAGACTTATATTTAAATATATTAAAAAGACTTTATGTAACAGGAGGTGCATAAAGCCATCCGTTAGGTGTAACAGCCTCAATTGTCGTAAAAAAATACTAATAATTAAATTTAAAAGTCAACAAAATTTAACGTCTTTATTTATGTAAAAACGTATATAATAATAATTAAAACAAAATAAATATGGGATTTTTTAGTCGAAAAATAGAATGTGAAAAATTTTTCACTTATAAAACAAATTCACTAAATATTAGTGGATTATCAGCAGGTCTATCTGGCGAACAAGTGAGTGGTTTTGACTTGAAAGTCGGACAATTTGAACTTGACCCGAAATTTGTTGAAGCTTCTGAAAAGCTAAAACAACTTGATATGTTACAATACTCAACTTGTCAAACAATCAGGAGTATATCATTAGAAGAAAAACGAGATGAATTATTGATAAAACTTGCTGAACTTAAAATGCAGATGCTTTTTATAGCTCAAAACCCTGAAAAAGCAAGTGAAATAGTTACATCTAAAACGAATGATAAAAACAAACCTATTTTAAATACAACAATTTATCAAGATGACAAGATTGAAAAGACCATAAAAACTGTTTCTCCTTACTCATCTATAAGAATTGAGCAGCTAAGTGAAAAGATTAAAAAACAATATTTTTTATTAAATGAATGGGAAGACAAAAAAGATTTATCAGACAATCCCAAAGAAAAGGAACGTTGCAAAATAGAAATTCAATCAATAAAGAAAATAATTGATGATTATAGTATTCAATTGAACAAATTAGAAATAGATGATAATAATTCTAATAATCAGGATTGTAGATATTTAATACTTGATAAAGGATTTGGAATATGTGAAATAAAACAGGCTCCTGAAAAATATATTGATATAGAAACATCAATAAAAGATACTTTTGTTAAACTATGGACTGAGCGTAAAGATGGGAACAAAAATAGTATTCCTCCTTCAACACCAAATAATTGTGCATTTTATAATTTTCTACACACAGAATGTTCAGAATGTCCTCAGTTTAATCAAAACACAAAAAAATTTACAAACTTGTAAAAAACAGATTATGTATTTTAAAACAAAACGAAAATATTATTTGGAACAAAAACTGGAAAGCCACTATGAGTTGTTAAATGAATGGGAAATTAAACGAGATTTATCAGAAAACCCAACAGAAACTGCAAAATGCAATTTAGAAATAGAAAAATTCAATAACCAAATAAAGCGATATGAATTTGAACTTGAAGAAGTTTTTCATTATATTACAGAAAATGAAAATATTTTAGAAAAAAAACATTATGGTTTTGAAAAAAGAAAAAATAATAATAAACTAAAACTTGTTATTTTTTCTGGCACAGGAGTTAGTGCATTAAGTGGTGTCGGAGTAAATGCGTTGAAAAATTGGAAAGGATACGACATTAATGAATTAGCATCAATTAAAGCTTGGCATTTATATCCCCAAGTAATTTTAGAATATTATAATGAACGCAGGAAAAAAGCATACTCAGCAGAACCAAATGAAATTCACCATATTTTATCAAGTTTACAAACAGATTTCGATTTGTCTATTATTACACCAGTGGTTGATAATCTACATGAAAGAGCAGGAATAAATAAAGTAGTGCATTTACATGGAGAAATATTTAAATCACGTAGCACATTAGATGCTAATCTTAAATATGATATTGAAGGATATAAGTTAGATATTGGTGATAAATGTAAAAAGGGTTCGCAACTTAGACCTGATATCGTTTGGTTTGGAGAAAATTTACCAATGTTTGATACTGGATTAAATATTGCCAGAAATGCTGATCTTTTTATAGCAGTTGGAAATTCGTTTATTGTTTATCCTGCATCAAATATCATTGATGCTATTCCTGAGTTTGTTCCAAAATATATAATTAACAATAGACTTCCTTCTGTAAAATTAGTGAAGAAATACAAAAAAGAAAAAATGTATAAAAACTTTTTTATTGATGAAACACCATTAATAGAAGGTTTAAAAGATATTATAAAAACAATAGTATGATAAAATACACCTAACATTTGCTTGGTGTCAGTGGTTTTGTGGCGTTTTTCGGTGTGCTTCGCACACCTGAAAAAACACCACAAAACCACCGCCACCAAGCAGTTACCGTTAAGCATAATCAAAAAAAACAATAAAAATGGCATTTAGATTTTTTTGCGTAACAGAATTATATCGAAATTTAGGAAAACACGATGCTTTTGTTGAATTTGCAGAAATTGCAATAAGAGATTTTATTGCAAATTTTGAAGAAAACTCAACCATTAATGATTTTGATATTTTTTTACAAAAAAAATCTAACTTACATAGTATAAAAGTTGATACAATTGATAAGACATTATATAAATCAAGAATTGCACAAGGCTATATTTTTTCAGTTTATCAAACTTTTGAGTTATTTTTGAGAAAATTAAAAACAGAACACATTGAATTATACAGACAGAATTGGAATTTAAATGATAGCTCGGATAGTCTTCTAATAAAAATATTGCATAAAATTTCAAATTCTACTACTAACATAACTGATAGCATTGGAAAACACAGAATAGAAATTTATGAATATTATAGACTTGTTCGAAATAAATATGCACACGAACACATAAATTTGGATAAGTTGAGTAAAAAACATAATAAAGTGAGCTTATTTAAACTTGATATTGAAAATGATTATAAGTTTAAAAATATTCCAAATCAATTCGGAAATATTAATTTTGATGACTTCATCTTATTTACACGAACTGTGAAAGATATTGCAGATAATATTTGTAATAGCTTAAATCCAGATGATGAAATTTTTATATCTTATTTAAAACATGTAAAAATGTTCAAAGGACTTGCAAACAATCCAAAAAGAAGATATAATGCAATTATAAGTTTTTTGAATAACAAGTATGGTTTAACAAAAGAAAGAGCAAAACAAATTGTAGATAATATAGTCCCGTTAGCTTAATTGGCAAAGCGTCCCCCTCCATGATAAAATGAATTTTCAAATTATGATGAAGGGGAAGATAAGAGTTCGAGCCTTTTGCGGGGCACATTTTATAAAAAAATAAAAATAATTTGTAAAACACATATGCGTCAAGCGTCCACGCTTGATTTGGTATTCCACGTGTCAAGCGTGGACGCTTGACGCATGTTTTTTGAAAAAAATTTTTTTTAATTTCGAAATTTAAAGATGTTAAGATTTTGGTCGTTTTTTTGAAAAAAATTTTTTTAATTTAAAATTTTAATAATGTGATTGAAAATATCGCAAATGCTATAAATTGACATACAAACGACCATACTTTACCAAAGCACCGCCAGTATTACCATCATGTCCATTAACAATTACGACCTCGGTTGGGTTAGTCAATGCAATACAACAAAAAATGCCATTATCATTCTGTATACTAATGGAAAGTAATCTTTTTAGATTTTCCTGTTGCCAATTTTGCATAGTTTCATAAAGTCCTTTCATTGAAGAATTTTCAAAATATACAGTGTTAAGTTTATTATTCTCTTTCATAATAAAAAATATTATCGTAATATATTTTATATATACTTAATAGTTAAAATAGTTAAATTTTTTGTAAAAATAATAAAATATTTTTTAAATAAAAATTTTTTTTTAATATTCTTATACTGCGCCTGTGCGGTGTTTTCACCGCACCTATAAGCATCTTTCGGAAATTTTTTTGTAAACAACATTTGAGGTTTGAAAAAACCTCAAATGTTGTTTACGTTAAAAATCTTAAAATTTTGGCGTTTTTTTCAAAAAAAATTTTTTTTAATTTCAAATTAAAAAATGTTAAAATTTTGGACGTTTTTTTGAAAAAAAATTTTTTATTTTTAAAATTAAAAATTAAAAAAATTTATTTATAAATAATTTATATTTTTATAAAATATTAATTTTTTTATCTTAAAAAATTTAAACAATGGAATTTAAAAATTACTTAAAAAATATAAAGAATAAAATTGAACATTCGACTGAATATACTTTACGTACTGATTTTGAAAATTTGTTGAATAACATTAAACCAAAAAAAACAATTAAAATCATTCAAGAGAGCAAAAAAACAGAAAAACAAACTTTTGGTAAACCTGATTTTTATGTTACACAAAATGATTTAGAAATAGGTTGGATTGAGACAAAACCATACAAAGATAGTTTAGATAAATACATCGAAACAGAACAATTAAAAAGATATTTGAGTGTTATTCCAAATTTACTTTTTACAAATTACAGAGATTTTATTCTTTTTCGTGATGGTGAGCAAGTTTTGAATTCTACTCTTATAATGAAAGGAGAAAAAAATTTACAAAAAGCTAATGTTGAAAAAACTAAACAACTTATTGATGAGTTTTTTGATGCTAGATTTCAATTGATTAAAAAGCCTGAAAAATTATCTAAAATCCTTGCTAAACATGCAAAATTTCTAAGAAAAGAATTTACAATTATTATTAATAATAATATTGATAATTGGTTTAGAAAAAAACTTCTCGGACTTTATGAACTTTTTAAAACAACTTTAATAGAAAATCTTACAAAAGATGAATATATAGATGCTTACACACAAACTGTTGTTTATGGTTTATTTCTTGCAGGTTTAAATGCTGATACTAAACAAATAAATAAATATAATTTTACAAAATTTATTCCTAAATCTTTAAATATTTTTCACGAAGTATTTAATATTTTACAATTATCAAATATTCCAGAAAGTGTTGAGTGGATAATAGATAAAATGTTAATGGTTCTTAATAATATAAATTATAAGGAGTTACAAGATGAATTATCTTTTATAAAACCAAGTTCGACAGACTTAGACAAAGAAGACCCTTATATTTATTTTTATGAAAATTTAATTAAAGAATACGATAAAACTATAAAATTTGATAAAGGAGTTTTTTATACTCCAGTTTCGGTTGTTAAGTTTATTGTATCTTCGGTTGGTGATATTTTACGAAACGATTTTAATAAAATAGGTTACAGCGATGAAAATATTACAATGCTTGATTTTGCAACAGGAACAGGAACTTTTTTATTAGAAACTTACAAAGAAAGTTTAAAGGAAGTTGATAAAAGTTTACAATCAAAATTTATAAAAGAGCGATTACTTAAAAATTTCTTTGGTTTTGAATATCTTATTGCACCTTACGCAGTCGCACATATAAAATTAATTCAATTTTTAAAAGAAAATAATTATAAATTTTTGCAAAACGATAGGATACCGATTTATCTCACAGATACACTTGATGATACTTCATATAAAGAAGTTGGATTATTTCCGTATTTATCGGAAGAAGGAAAAATTGCAAACAGAATAAAAATGGAAGATAAAATTCAGATAATAATTGGAAATCCGCCCTACAGTAATTATTCAAAAAATAAAAAACTTTATATAAAATCTTTAATTGCAGATTATAAAAAAGGTTTAGAAAATGAAAAAAATATAAGAAACCTAAATGATGATTATATTAAATTTATTCGTTTTGCTCAGGCAAAAATTGAAGGACAAAAATATAATTATAAGCAAAATAAAAATCTTTTTTCTGGCGAAATAAAAGGTGCAGGCAAAGGAATTGTTGGAATTATTACAAATAATTCGTATTTAAATGGAATTACACACAGAAGAATGCGTGAAAGTTTGTTGAATACTTTTGATAAAATTTATATAATTAATTTACATGGAAATAGCAATAGACAAGAGGGAGATAAAAATGTATTTGATATAAAAGTAGGAGTTTCAATCGTCATATTTGTAAAATTAGAAAAATCTTTAAAAAGGAAAAAAGTTTATTATTTTTCAACTCTTGAAAATAAACTAATCAGTCGTGAAGAAAAATTTAATTTTCTTAATAACAATAATATTGACACAATTGAATGGACAGAATTAAATCCTAAATTACCTAATTTTTGGTTTATTTATAAAGATTTAAAAAATGAAAAAAATTATAAGAAAGCAATAAAAATAACTGAAATTTTTGAAAAATATGGAAGTGCAAGTGAAACAGGATATGATAGTTTATTAATTGACTTTAATAAAACAAATTTAATTGAAAGAATAAAATATACTTTAAAAAATAAGGAAAAAGAAATAATAGATAAATATAATATTAAAAAAAAAATGTCTAATTGGAATTTAAAAAAACATCAGAAAGCAGAATATAATGATGATAAAATAATACCAATACAGTATAGAGTTTTTGATAAAAGATGGATTTTTTATGATAATAAAGTATTAGCAAGAAGTCGATTTGTAATAATGAAACATATTATAAATAAAAAAAATATAGCATTAATTTTCAAACGACAAATGCAAAATAAAAATTTTAAAAATGCTTTTGCAACAGAAACAATTATAGAACGTTCTTTTTTAGAAAGTGGTTTTGGTGGTGCGTATATTGCTCCTTTATATGTTTATGAAAATGATAAAAAAACACCAAATTTCACAAATTCTTTTTCTTTGTTTATAAAAAAACAATATGAAAAAAAACCGGAACCCGAACAAATATTTAGTTATTTATACTCTATTTTATATTCTAAAACTTACAGAAGAAAATATAATGAATTTTTAAAATCTGATTTTCCAAAAATTTTTTTTACTAAAAACGAAGAAATTTTTTATAAATTATCAGAACTTGGTAAGGAATTAATTCAAAATCATTTATTAAAAATAAATTATAAGCCGAATATTTTACCAAAATTGCACGGTGAAGGAAATTTTAAATTAGAAAATATTAATTTTATTGAAAAAGAAAATAAATTATATATAAATAAAAAGCAATATTTTGATAAAATAACAGATAAAATTTGGAACTATCAAATTGGAAATTACAAAATTCTTCAAAAATATTTGAACTATAGAAAGAAAAAAGAACTTAATTTTTATGAGCTTAATCATATAAAAAAAGTTATTTTATCAATAAGTAAAACAATGGAATTACAAAACAAAATTGATAAATTATGCTTTGATTGGATTTAAATATTAAATTATATTTTAATAAATTTTTTTATTTCAAAATTTAAAAATATTAAAATTTTGGACGTTTTTTTGAAAAAAATTTTTTTAAATTTAAATTTAAAAATGTTAAAATTTTGGTCGTTTTTTTGAAAAAAATTTTTTTTAATTTCAAAATTAAGAAATGTTAAAATTTTGGACGTTTTTTTGAAAAAAATTTTTTTAATTTAAATTTAAAAATGTTGAGATTTTGGGCGTTTTTTTGAAAAAAATTTTTAATTTCAAAATAAAAAATATTGAAATTTTGGGCGTTTTAAGCATCTTTCGGAAATTTTTTTGTAAACAACATTTGAGTTTTTTTCAAACCTCAAATGTTGTTTACGTTAAAAATGTTAAAATTTTGGACGTTTTTTTGAAAAAAATTTTTTTATTTGAAATTAAAAATATTAATTTTCCTTTTTTTTAAGGAAAATAATTAAAAATATCTTTGCGATTTAAAACTCTTAACAATTGAATACTGTCAATTGCTATTTTCTTAAAACCAATTCTATAACTTCCTACTCTTATTCTATAATAGTTTTTGTAATTTGTTAGTTTTTTGACATTTGAAATGTCATTTATTTCCACATAAGCAGGAAGTTTATTAAAAGAAATATGTTTAATTTTTTAGAAAAATTGAGGATTTCTTTTATTAATTTTCTTTAAATCTTTTAAAAATTTCTTATGATATGCTATTTTCATATTTTAAAAAATTTAAAGCTTCTTGCTCATTAAAAAAATCATTTTCTTCTTCTGCAATATCCATTGCTTTTTTTAACATTTCTTCTTCTATTAATTCAATTTTGTCAAAATTTAAATTTTGAATAAAATCAAAATTTAAAGTAATTCTAAAATAAAAGGTATTTTTGATTTTCCGTAAATGAAATGTAAATACTTCCATAATTCCTATTTTTTTTTTAATGTAAAATATTTAAATTTTTATAAAAAAACAAATGTAAATTAAAAAAAATTAAAAAAAAATGCCATTTTTGAAAAAAATTTTTTTTAATTTCGAAATTTAAAAATCGTAAACTTTTGGTCGTTTTTTTGAAAAAAAAATTTTAAATTTCGAAATTTAAAAATGTTGAAATTTTGGACGTTTTTTGAAAGAAATTTTTTTTAATTTAAGTTTTTAAAATGCTTTATTTCAGATTGAAGTAAATCTTTTAGCTCTTCTTTTGATGGCAATGCAATTTTATATTTTGATATGAACATTTGATTATCTACTCCTTCTGTTGCAAACTCAACTAATTGTTCGTTTTTACTTGTACATAATAAAATTCCGATAGGAGGATTATCTCCTTCTGTCATTTCATATTTTTTGTAATAATTCAGATAAACATTTAGTTGTGTTACATCTGAATATTTAAAATCTCTAATTTTTAACTCTATCAAAACATGACATTTTAAAATTCTATGATAAAAAACCATATCTATTTTAAAATATTCTCCTCCGATACTTATTCTTTTTTGACGTGCTTCAAATGTAAAACCTTTGCCTAATTCTAATAAAAAATCTTGTATATGAGTAAGCAAAGCAGTTTCTAATTCATTTTCGGTAAAAACATCTTTAGCTTTCAATCCTAGAAATTCAAAAAATAAGGGTCTCTAATTATTTCTTGTGGAGAAATTTTTTCTGCTTTTTTATTGCTTTTTTGAAGTAATTTTTCTTTATTTTTTGAAAATCCTGTTCTCTCAAATAGTAAACTATTCATTTGTCTTTTTAGTTCTCTTACAGACCAAGTTCCTTTGATACATTCTATTTCATAAAAATTTCTTTGTAAATTATTTTCACATTTAATCAATTCTACAAAATGAGAAAAAGATAATTGTTTAATTAATATTTCTGCAGAAATCAATTGTTCAGACGGTGTCTGAATTTTTTGATTTTCTATTTTTTTGACATTTAATATTTGTGTAAATGTATTCAAATCCAAATATTTAGACATTTGTGGATATGTTAAATAAAATTGTCTAAAAATATTGAGATTTGTAAATGAAAGTCCTTTTATCTTGCTTTTTTTTAATTTTTTTGCAATTTCCTTCATTAATGATTCTCCATAATTTGCTTTATCTTGTCCATTTTGTTCGTACTCAAAAATATACATTCCATATATCCAATTTCTTAAAGTCAGATTCATATTTACGCTTTGAAATGCTCTGCTTTGAAATATCTTATGTGTATCTTGAAAAGATTGTATTAATTTATTGAAATTCATTATAAATAAATTTTTTAATTTTTTTTCAAAAATAAGCAAAAAAATTTACAGATAAAAAAATATCTTTATTCTTTTAAAGGATTCAAACTAATTTATTTTCCATTTCAACTTCTCAATATGAGATAACAAATTTCTTTCTGCGCTTGCTGTGTTTTCACCGCAATTATTAAATTTAAAATGTTAAAATTTTGGTCAAATTTGGAAAAAAATTTTTTTTTATTTTGAAATTAAAATATTTAAAATTTTGGACGATTTTTGAAAAAAAAATTTTTTTTAATTTCGAAATTTAAAGATGTTGAAATTTTGGACGTTTTTTTGAAAAATTTTTTTTATTTTGAAATTAAAAAATATTAAAATTTTGGCGTTTTTTGAA
>JAOZVH010000317.1 GCA_029938235.1 Bacteroidales bacterium | reverse complement strand
ATTTTTTATATCAAAAAAAAGAATTATAATTGCCTTAAAATCAATAATTTAAGTCGTTAGATACGGCTATGGCGTGGACGCTTGAAGCATATGGGATATTCAAAAATATCAGATAATTATTTCATTTATACATGGCATTCTACAAATAATATATTCAAAAATGTTAAATTTATTTTAAAAGAGTTTGGATGGGATAATGAATTTTTTATAAAATTTTTATCTAAAAAAATTGTTGAAAATTCATAAAATTTTAGCATCTTTTTTAAATTTTTTTTTTAAAATTTCAATATTTTTTAATTTCAAAATAAAAAAAATTTTTTTTTCATAATTCGTCCAAAATTTTAATATTTTTAAATTTGAAATAAAAAAAAATTTTTTTCAGATTCGTTCAAAATTTTTTTCAAAAAACGCCCAAAATTTCAACATTTTCTAAACTTAAAATTTTAAAAAATTTTTTTTCAAAAAAAACGGCAAATTTTTCAAATTTCCAAAAAAAAATATTTTTTTTAATTTTCGTTTATTTTTTTATTAAAAAATAAATAAATTCTTAATCCATTAATTTATATAATTCTTTTGCCAAAATATGTAATTTTGTTGAAAACAATTTAGGAATTTTATAATTACATTCTTTATAATTTTTTTCTGAATTTTTAATTGCATTTGATATTTCCATTGGTGCTTTTCTAGGATCAATTCCTCCTTCTTTCTTATTACCTAAAAAAGTTTTAAAATGTTTACTTATTTTTGTTTTACTTTCTGGAATATTAAAATCACTAGGTTTTTCTTGAAAATAAGAATAATATAACCAAATTTCAAAACAAGGATTACTAATATATAAATTTAAATTTTCCTTTTCACAAATTGGAATATTTTCAATTAATTGAGGATAAAAATGATCTAGATCAGTTACTAAATTTATACTATCCATAATATCATCAGCTTTTGTTTCATCTTTTTCTTTTTTAATTCTTATTGCTTCTTTTACTAATTTATTTACGTCAAGACCAGTTTCTCCATTCTCATTTTTACAGAAAAATTTTATTTTTATTCGTGGGAATTTTTTTGAATTATTTTTAAAATAATCAAAATAATTTTTCTCTCTTTTTTCGCCTCCAGAAACAATAATAAATAAAGAAGGACTTAATTTTCCATCTTTTTTTTGATATGAAGGATCTGTCAAAAGAACATTATCTTTTGAAATTTTTTTTACATTTGATTTTGTTCTTTTTCTTTTGGAATTTAATTCTCTATTCCCTGCTTTTTTAGAATATAAATTTTTCATAAATTAAATTACAAATTATCAATGAAAGGAATTCCTCCATATCTTCCTTCTAAATATCCATTTCTAATATGAACTGTATTATGTTCTTTAAAATCATTTAAAGAATATAATACTGTATTTCCTTTATGTTTTTCTGTAAACCAAACTTCATCAGCTCGCATATATTTTTCTTGATTTAATAATTCTGTTTCGTGAGTAGTAAAAATTAATTGTCCATTAGAATCTGAATCAGAAAAATGTTTTATTAAAGCAGAAATTAAAGAAGGATGTATGCTATTTTCTATTTCGTCAATACAAATAATTTTTTCATTTTTTATTGCGTCAAAAATCGCAGGAATAAGATTTAAAAGCTTTACAGTTCCGTCAGATTGATCTTCTATATCCATTTCAGCTGAATAATTGTCTATTCCTAGCTGTTTGAAAACAAAATTTCTTATAAAAAAATTATCTTTTTCTTTCGTAATAGAAAAAAGAACTCTTTCATTTAGAATTCTCGAAAAACCATAATTATCATTAATTTTATTTTTCACAAAATTTCTAAACTTTTTATCTTTAAAAATTACTTCGTCAAAATTTTTAGATTTAATTTCTAAGGATTTAAGACCAATATCTGTTTTAGACAGAATATTTTTTGTAAATTCTAATAAATTTTCATTTTCATACATTGAATTTATTAATGACGGTATAAAACTATTTTTTGATAAAATATTCAATTTATTTTCAAACCATTCATAAATACTTTTTAATTTTACATTATCTATAATAGGAAATTCTTTATTCAAAGATAACAAAGAAGATAATGAATTTTTTTCTATTAGCTTTTTAATTGTATTGATTATTTTAGGATTTTTTTCTTCTGAAGAAAATTCAGAACCATCTCTAAAAAATATATTATCATTTTCTTTTTCACCTAATCCAGAAATATACAATTCTTCATTAATTAAATTATGATTTATTTTGGTTTCATAAATAAAATATTCATTAGCACTTTTAAATTCTAAGGAAATAATAATTGGTTTAATTTCTTGATTTTCAGTTAATCTAAATTTGTATTTGCTAATAATTTCGTTATTTAAAAAATCTTTTTTAAGGATAAAATTTTTAATAAAATAAAAAGCTTGAATAAAATTAGATTTTCCTGATGCATTTGCACCATAAACAACGGC
Source organism: Bacteroidales bacterium (assembly GCA_029938235.1). Classification (GTDB taxonomy): domain Bacteria; phylum Bacteroidota; class Bacteroidia; order Bacteroidales; family 4572-128; genus 4572-128. The sequence continues at coordinate 426 of JAOZVH010000317.1, read as the reverse complement.
TTGTTTTAATAATGGGATTTTGTTATTTTGATAAATACGAGCATCAATATTTTTTTTTTTTTTTAAGTTAGGAAACATATTAAATTCTGTTTCTTCATAAAAAGATAAAAAATTCTTCATTTTTATTCTCAATAACATTTTGTTTATTTTATATAAATAAAAAAAAACAAAATTATAATTTTTTTTAATAAAAAAAAATTTTTCTTCAAAAAATTTTTTTTTCAAAATTCTCCACAAATTTTAATGTTTTTTAATCTCAAAAAAAAAATTTTTTTTCCAAAAAACGACAAAATTTTAATGTTTTGAAATTATCAAAAAAAAAATTTTTTCAAAAATCGTCCAAAATTTCAATATTTTTTAATTTCAAAATAAAAAAAATTTTTTTCAAAAAACGTCCAAAATTTTAATATTTTTTAATTTCAAAAT
>JAOZVH010000117.1 GCA_029938235.1 Bacteroidales bacterium | reverse complement strand
CTTTTTTCAAAAAAACATTAATTTTTTGGGTTTGTACAGGTTGAAAAATTTTTTTGAAAAACACCAAAATTTTAATAATTATTTCAAAAAAATTTTTTTCAAAAATCGTCCAAAATTTTAATTTTTTAATTTCATATTAAATGCATTTTTTTTAATTTTTTTCAAAAAATTTTTTGGTGTTTTTTTGCAAAGTTATGATTTTATTATCATTTATGGTTTTTTATTCATTCGGATACCCATACATATTTATTTGTCCGTTTTCATTTATTGATATTTCTATTGCATTATTTTTTGGCAAATCATTTTTAGTATATTTTTTTGTTAAAAACTTGATTTTTTGATTTGATGACCCAATTAATCCACCGTTTTCAGTGCGATAATTTTTGTCGTATCTGTCTGTTATTATAATATCTATAAGATTTAATATTTCAGTTTTGTTTTTGCTTTTTAATTCGTTGATTGAATAACCTGTATAAATAATTATGCTCAAATCTGTTTTTTTTATTTGTTTTACAAAAAATAATAATTCTTCGTATTGGTCAAACGGTTCTCCGCCAAGTATTGTTATTCCCTGAATATGTTCTTTTTCATTAATTATTTTTTCAAAAAGTTTTTTAGTTGATATTTTATTTTTTGTTTTAAAACTCCACATTTCTTTATTCCAACAATCTTTGCAACGTATTGAGCAACCTTGTGTCCAAATTACAAACCTACAACCTGCTCCGTAAATATAACTTTGTTCTTCTATATGTGCAATATTCATCTTAGTATGTGTGTCTTACAAGTATAAGTTTTATTTTATTTTTTACTTTTTTTACTTTTACAGAGTAACCTTTTGCTTTGGCTTTTTCAATAATTGCTTGTTTTTGTTTTTCTACAAAGGCTTTTCGTTCTTCTTCAATTCTTTTTATTTCTTTTTCTAATCTTATCCTTTCCTTTTCTGCGAGTGCTTCTTGTCTAAGACGTTCTAATTCTGCAAGTTTTTTAGCATAAAATTGATTGTATTCTTTTTCAACTACTTCTAAAAAACTATTTTTGTTTTTATAGTCATTCCAGTTTACAGATTGATAGTTATGACTATACATGTCCAAAGTATAATGTCCATTTCTATAAATGAATTTTTGATTTTGAGATACTATTTGATTACCATTTATAGTATATTTCACGTCCAATTTATCTAATGCTTTCAATAAACATTCTTTGTCAATAAATGGCGTTACTGTTTTAATTACTGTACTCATTGTTTTTTGTTTTTAATTTTATTTTTAATTTTAACTGTTTGTTGTTGAAAATATTCATCTGTTTTTTTTACAGATAATAAATCTCCTTCATTTTCGAGAAGTTCTTGCAATTCGTCAAGACACATTTCACCTTTTATGCCAATTGTTTCGGCATTTATTTTACCATTTTCATCAATGGTAATAGTTATTGTTTGTTCTGCCATAATGTTATAGTTATTTTTTTGCACTTAATTTTGCATTTAAACGCTGTGTTTCAGTTTTTCCTTGTTCGAAATCTTCCCAAAATTCAATTTCAAGGTATTTTTGTTTTCCTACTTCAAATAATTTTCCAATTTTCGGTAAAAAATCAATGTCTGAAATACTAAATTCTTTACTTTGTTTTATGTTTTTATTATTTTGTTCTTTACTTATTGCAAGATTTAATGATGAACTTTCACTTTGTTTTTGTTCTTTTCCTGTTTTTTTAAGTTCTTTTTCTTTGCTATTTATTTGTGATTCTATTTTTTTAATTTCTTTCTTAAATTTTTGTTTTTCATTTTCAAATTTATTACGGAAATTAAAACCTTCAATATTTTTTAATTCTTCTAATTTTTTCTGGTCTTCTGCAATTTTTTCTTTTTTCTTTTTTTTCTTTATTTGCCATTCGTTTTTGTGCTTTTTTAGTTTATCTTTTTTTATATTGTTTTTTTTAAGAAATTTATTTAATAATTCTTCTTTGTTGTCTTCCTTTTCTTTTAATTTTTCTTCATGCTCTTCAATAAATTTTTCTAATTCAATTCCTTTTTTTTCTTTTTTCTTCTTTATTTCTTCAATTTCGGTTTCAATTCCAGATTTTTTTATTTCAGTATCTATTTCATATAAATTCACAGATACATTTTTTGCAAGTTCATTTAATTTTTGAATGCTCTCTTTTCTTTTTGGAACTTCCAAAACAGATAAATTAATTTTATTTATCTCTTCTAATTCTTGTTGAAATTTTGAAATTGTTTGTTTTTTACTAAGAAAAAAGCGTTTTAGTTTTTTTGTAAATTTTTTGCTTTCACTTTCATTTATTGCTTTTTCAATTCTTTTTATAAAAGAATTATACTCATTCTGGTACTTTTCCCAATCTTGATATAATTTTGCTTTTTTAGCATTTTTAGGAGTGAAAAATGGTATTATTTGCCAACTATAATTTATTTTAACAGAAACATTATCGTCTATAAATTTAGGTTCTTTATTTTCAAACTCTTCTTTGGATAATAATTTTATTAATTCAATATTTGCCAAATTTTTACTATTTTCTGATTTTATTTCAATTTCATTTTCAATGTTATCAAGTAATAGAATAGTTTTATTTTCTAATTCCTTTCTTGTTTTTGATAAATTAAATTTCAATTTGGTATTATCAATTTTATAATTGATTAAATTATCTAAATTATCAAATTGCTTTTTATTTAATTTTAAAGCAAAAAAGTTATCATTTTCTGAAATATTTGTTTTGGGAATTAGCCAATTTCCTTTTTTTTCAATGATTATTCTGTTTGAATTTTGATTTTTTGAATGTATTGAATTATTGTTTTTAGCAATAATTTTTAATAATTCAATATCATTATTTTTCAAACTTGTAAGTATTTTAGAGTTTTTTAATGACACAAAATTTAATAAATCATTTGTCTGTAAACTTGGAACTGAAATTATACAATCATTATTTATTTTGGAAATTTCATTTTTAACAAAATCAGCATCACAAAAATCCTGAATATTTGGCAAAAAATCCAAAGGTGGCTCAGATGTTTCTTTTGGATTGTTAAAATCTTCAATTATTTCAAATTCTGCTTTATTCCAAAAATTATCTGAAAAAAAGCGAAAAAGAATTTTTACCTGTTCATTATCTAAATTCAAACTTATATTTTCTGCATTTACCAAACTTGTTTCGATAAAAGGTGCTGTAAAAAGAACCCCTTTGTTTGAACTTGTATTTGGATTGACAAGTATAAAAGAACCTATATTTTTAATTCCGTATCTGACAAGACAAACGCTTTCAAGACGTTTTAAATACTTATCTTTTTCATTTGTAAGAATATAAATACGGTTTTGCTTTTGAGAAGCCTTAAAAATTGCATTTATTATTCCAGAGTGATTAAGCTCTTCTGTTTGAATACAAATTATACTATCCTGTATTTCTTTAAATACAGAAATGATTTGTTCAAAATTATTATTTTCTTCTTGAAAATTTGATTTATCTTTTATTTTTAACCAAAAATTACTAACTTTTTTATTTTCGTAGTTAATATTTTTTGATTTTGATATAGCTTTTATTTTTTGCATTATAGTTTTTTTTCAATAAAGGTTCTTAATTGTTTTTTTAGCATTTCTTTTTTCACTTGGTTAAAAGAAATACTATCTTTTATTTCGCCTATTGTTTCATGTTCAATTTCATTATCTTGAAATTTGATATAATCAATAGAACTTGGTAATTGCCAAACTGTATATTTTTCTTTGCTTTCTGCCAAAACAATATATCGGTTATGTGGTAATTTTCTTTGAAAAATATCATTTACATCAATAACTTTAATTTTAGAATTTTGAAATAGATAATTATTTCGTTTTTTACCATTCAAGTTTTTGATTGTAATTAAAAATTTTCTTTTTTCTTCAATATTTTTAAAAGTATTGAAAAAAGCTGTTATACTTTTTTGTTGAGAATTAGTATAAGTATATTTATCGTAATAAAAAACAGTATTTGTTTCATTATTAGAATTTTCAATTAATTTATTTACGATATTTTGAAATGAAATATTTTCACCAATTGCATAATCAAACGATTTTATAATATATTTTTGATTTTCATCAGGGTTTAAGTCGTTTGGTGCTGCAAGATGCCAAAATGCAATATTTTGTTTTGAAGTATCTTTACTGTAAATTTTATTTCTATATTCCGAAATTTCAGGAATATCTAAATTGTTTTTATAGACAGAAAAACCGTTTTTATTATTTGTCTCATTTAAAAGTTTTTCAAAATCGTATTTTAAAAAATATTCTTTTTTAATCTCTTGATTAATAAACCAATTTCGCCATTTTATTGCATCTTGATTGTCATAAGGCATTATTGAAATATCTGTAAATTCAATATTGTCAAAACCTGCTTGATTTTTATTTTGATAATTTAATTTGAATTTTCGTTTTTCAGTATCATTTGTTAAATTTCTAAATTCAAATTTTAATTTTTGATTTATATCGTCCCAATCAGAGAATATCTTTAAAAAATATTCTTCCAATTTTTCAGCACTTTCAATTTTGTGTTCTTTTATTGTGTTATTGTCAATTTTGCCTTTAAATTTAAAATTAGAATTTTCTAAATCATTCCATTTCCAAACAAGCTCAATTTCTTCAGTGCGATGATTTATTTGTCCTGAAATATCGTCTGTATTTACTAATTTTAAAAATGAAAACTCATTATTATTATTTATAGGTAAAAAATAATTTTCTTTTTCAAAATCAATATTAATTTTATTAATTCTTTCTTTATTTTTTGGTGATTCTCTCTTAAAATAAAGAATTTTTGTATTAATGAAATCGTCATTTTCTATAAACCAAATTTTATATTTTCCTTCTTCTTGAAGAAATATTTTTCCTGTTTCAATAACTTTATTTCCTTTTTGAGTTAATGAACCGTCTCTACTTAAAATATGTAGTTTTGATAAATATTCTTTAACTCCGTTATTTATTGTTTCATTTTTAAATTCTTCCCCATTTAAAAATTTCACAATATCTGGTCTTTTTTGTTCTTTTTCAAAAACAAGATAAGTTATTCCAGTTTTTACTTTTATTCTTTTTCTTAAAGTTGCTTTCATATTTATTTTTGAATTTGAGTATTAAGTGCCAATAGTTTTAAATCTTCCGAACGACTTTTTTTAGCAAAATAATTATAATTTCCAATTATCACTAACTGGAATTTTGCACGTGTAATTGCTACATTTAGTCTGTTTGGATTATCCATAAATCCGTCTCTATAAGTTTGAACCATTGAGATAAAAACAATATCGGCTTCATGTCCTTGAAATTTATCAACTGTGTGTAATTTAATATTAATTTTTTTGCCATTTCGTTCAATATTAAAATTTGAAAAAGCATTTTCTTTGCCTGTTAATTTTTGCAAACGTTCTCTAATTTTACTTTCTTGTCCTTTGTAAAAAGTAAGACAGGCAATTGTCCATTCTTTGTTTTCGGGTTGTTTGTTTTTGCTTGCAAAATCAATAAATTCACCAAGCTCTGAAATTAAATTTTTTGCTTCATTTTCATTATAATTCCTAACTGTATTACCATTTACATTTAGCCAAATACTATGTTTTTTATATCTATTATAATCCCATTTTCGCATTTCTGCAATTGGCTTTGGTTTTTCTAAATCTAATAAAGCATTGTCATTTTTATAAAATTGCTCTCTGGGAAATCTCGAAATATCAGGGTGCATACGGTGTTGATATTTTAAAACTGTTCTTCTGCTTCTTAATTCTCTTGATGAAAATCCTTCTGAAATTGTTGTTCTATTTGAACTTTTTCTGCCTTTTATTCCTTTTATTAAACTTTCTAATATTGAAGGAAATGCAATACTTGCCAAATTATTAATTCTGTTTTCAATATCTTCTTTATCAAGCGACAAAGGGATTAGTTCTTCTATTGTTTTTTTATAATTTCTCGTTTTGCTTTCTCCAAGTAATCTTAGTTGGTGTTCTCTATCAATACGCCAAGCAATTTCTTCTGCCCACGATTTTTCTAATAAATATTTATTCGTTTCTTCTACTATTTCAAAACTATTTTCAAGTTCTTTACCTCTATTTTTGAGCTTAAAATTATTCCCTTTTTTTTGCCAATTATTATGTATAAATGCATGTTGTGAAGTTTGCCAACTTTCATAACGTAAAATTGCATGAGTTTCTGGCAATTCATCAATATATTCAACTAAAATATTTTTGTCTATAATAATAATATCGCTTGCTGTTAATTCAAGTCTGTTGTATGTTTTTGCATCAAATAGTCTGATTATTTTATCCTTCTTTCGCTTCATTAATTCCATTTCAAATGCTTCAATAACACGATTTGAAACAGGCAAAATAAATTTATTTCTCGCATATTTTGTTATTTCCAATAATTTATGCAAATAAAAAGTTGCTCTTTGATATTCTTTTGGTAAAGTTCCTTTTTTTAAAGGCAAAGTTTCAAGATTTGTAACAATTTGTTCACGGTCGGTAAAAGGTGAAAGTTGCATTACGTCTCCTGCCAAAATCCATTTTTTAGCATAAAGTCCCGGCACAAGAAATTCTTGAAATGTAGTTTTGCTACTTTCATCAATAATTAAATAATCAAATTCTGGAATAATTGGCTCATCAAAAGTTGGGTATTTACGATTGTATGACCTTCTACTTTTAAATTTTGGGTGTTGCAAAATTCCAATAGTTGTTCCACATACGAGATTTGATATATCAAGTAATAATTCTTCTGAAATATTATGTTTTTTCTGTAAATTGTCAATTTGAAATTCTCTAATATCTTCATTTATACGGTTTTCATCACCTATACGAACAGGTAAAATATTGTATTTTTCAATTAAAGTTTTGTCGTCTTTTTTGTTTTTGTCTTTTAAGCGTTCCAAAACATTGTCTATTGCTACGTGTGTAGAACCGCAAAGCAAAACACGTTTTCCTTGTTTTGATAGTTGGCAAATTAATTCTAAAATTATAGTTGTTTTACCAGAACCGGGCGGTCCTTCAAGTATTGCAAAATCAGGTGTTGATAGTGCTTTTTCTACAAATTCTCTTTGTTCTTCTTTTCCACTTCTATTTTCATCAGTTAAAACAATCCATTCATTAATAAATTCTTTTTTAGGTTCGTGCCAATTTACAATTTCTTTTTTTTCAAATAATTTAATCAAATTAGAATGTTCTGCCACAGGCATATTTTGCAATGTTAAAACAGCTTCTAATTGTTTACGAAGTTGATAAGTATTTACTCTTACTTGTAATTTTTTACCTCTCGGAAAAGCAAAACTATTATATCTTTTACTGTTTTTTTCTCGTAAAATTAATTTATATTCACTTTCAATTCCTTGTGCAACAGTATATTCATTTCCAGAACTGTCTTTTATTGAAATATCATCATCAAAGAAGTATTTTAAAGGTGAAAAACCCGGAATATCTTCTTTTTCTTCGTTTATTTCGTCTAATTGTATCCAAAATTGATTTTTATCTTTTTTATATAATTCACTTATTGTAAATTTCACATTATCACAAATTACTTTTTTTCCAATTAATAATTTATCTTTTGTTTTAAAAGTTAAGTTTTCCGTATTTTCTGCATTAAATTTTGTTCCATCTTCAAAATTTATATTTTCTTTGTTTAATAAATTTTGTAATTTAAAATTATGTCCTTTTGTTTTGTTTTCAGAATAAACAATAAATCTATTCTTTTCTTCTTTTATTAGTTTTGTGTTTTGTGGTGGTTTTGATATTTCTATAATTTCAAAATCAATTTGTTTATTGTTAATTAATATTTGAGAATTATTTAAAATTCCTTCAATTTTAATTATATTATTATTTACTGATTTTATTTTAAATTGTTTGCTTTCTTGTTCTATTTTGTCGTTTTTGTTTACTGTTATCCAAGTTGGTTTTATTATAATATCATCTCCTGCCCAATTTGCTTTTTCAATTTCTTCGTATATATTATCTAATTTTATTCTATTTTTAGAAAAAAAGTTTTGTTCGGTTAAGTTTATTTTATTTTTTTGTTTGTTATTCCATAAGATTAATGGAATATCAAAATCTTTTTCATATTCACCTTCAATCGAATAAATTCCCTTTTCAATATTTAGAAGTTTTATTTTTGTAGTTTTTGGAACTTCATATAGGCTACCAATAATTTTCAATTCAATTAGATTGTCTTGCTTTACTTCTTTCCATTCTGCAAAAACTTCTTTATTGTTAAGTGCCTTAATTGTAGTGGCAAGATATTGATAAAATGGTGTAAACGCATTTTGGGCTGTGTGCATTATCGCTTTTGAAACTCCAATGTTTTTTTCAAAAATTAAATTATTATCTTTTGGCAATTGTGTAAAATAATGTAACATAGTTTAATTGATAAAAGGGTTGTTATATTGTTCTTGTTTTAATTTTGGGATTTTATCTTCTTTTTTTGTATCCAATTTTTCATGTTTTTCAGTAGAAGCCATAACTGCTCTGCTTTTTGCCCATTTTCGCATATTTTCAATAACTTCATTCATTGTTTTTGCAAGTGGATAAGTTTTTTCAATAGCATTTTTTATGTCTTTGGTTGTTAAATCTTCCTCATTGTCATAAGCCTGAAACATAGCTTCTTTTACGGCTTCTTCTAATTCTGCACCGGAAAAACCTTTACTAACTTTTGCAAGTTCATCAATATCAAATTTATTAAGATTAGAACGTCTTTTTTTGATATGAATTTTCATAATATCTTTTCGTTCTTTTTCTGTTGGTAAATCCACAAAGAAAATTTCATCTACACGTCCTTTTCTTAGTAATTCAGGAGGTAATTGTGAAATGTTATTTGCAGTAGCCACTACAAAAACAGCTTTTGTTTTTTCTTGCATCCATGTTAAAAATGTTCCCAAAACTCTTGCCGTTGTTCCGCCGTCAGAACCACCAGAAGAAGAAATACCGGACATCCCTTTTTCTATTTCGTCAATCCATAAAATTGATGGTGCAATTGCTTCGGCAATGTTCAAGGCTCCACGAATATTTTCTTCACTTTCACCAACTATTCCACCAAAAATTTTACCCATATCCAAACGTAATAAAGGAAACTGCCACTCACTACCGATTGCTTTTGCTGTCAAACTTTTTCCTGTTCCGGGAATACCGAGCAATAAAATTCCTTTTGGTGTTTCCAGTCCAAATTCTTTTGCAGATTTATCAAAACCACATCCACGTTTTTGTAGCCAATCTTTCAAATTATCAAGTCCACCAATATCTTTCATTGTTTCTTTTGGATGATAATATTCTAAATATCCACTTTTTTTGATAATATTTTCTTTTTCTTTAATAATTATCGGTATTTGCGAAACTGTTAATTCTCCATCTTCAACAAAAGCTCGTGCAAATGACCGTTCTGCTTCCATTATAGTCAAGCCAAGAGCAGCTTCAATAAAATCTTCATCTGGTTCTTTGTATTCAATTTTAAAATCATGGCAAACTTTACCGTAAATTGCTTTAATGTCTTCAAAATTAGGATATTCTAAATCAATAATTTGCACTTCTTTTTCTAATTCCTTTGGCAAAAATAAAAATGGCTGGCTCAATATCAAGGTTTTATCTTGCGAGTTTGACAATGCAATATTTCTTAATCTTCGTATATTTTGCACTTCATTTTCAGCTAAATCAGGGTGAAAATCTTCTAACAAAACAATCGCATTTTTTGTTTCTTCGTCTGTGAAAAATTCTAATGCTTGACTTGATTGTTTCTTATCTTCGTCTTCTTCAATAAATTTTTTATTTTTTATATCCCATTTTCGTATACCGTCAATTCTATTCCAAACAAATAAATTTTTTTTCAATTCTTTTGCAACACTTATCACAGCTCCGTGAATTCTTAATGTTTCATAGCTGATTATCTGAACAATTTTTGTTCTTGATTTTATCGT
>JAOZVH010000316.1 GCA_029938235.1 Bacteroidales bacterium | reverse complement strand
CCTTTTGAATTTGTCAATTCTACCTGCTGTATCTATTACAAAATTCAATTTTCCTGTATAAAAAGGATGTGATTTGCTAGAAATCTCTAACTTTATTAATGGGTATTCTTTTCCATTATATTCTATATTATCCTTAGTATTTGCTGCTGATTTTGTCAAAAATGTATGACCATTAGACATATCTTTAAATACAACAAGACGATAATTTTTTGGGTGTATTTTCGTTCGCATTTTTTTATTTTTTTTTAATAAATTTTATTTTAAAAACGCAAATATAATTTATTTTATTAAAAATAAAAAAATATATTATTTTTTAAAAATTATGAAAGAAATATTATTAGAAAGTTTTTACCTTGCACCAATTCAATATTATTCTAAACTACTGAATTACAAAGTTTTAATAGAAGTTAATGAAAATTACACAAAACAAACATATAGGAATAGGTGTAAAATTTATTCTGCAAATGGAATTCAAACTTTAAGTATACCAGTTAAAAATGAGAAAAAACAAAAAACTTTAATGAAAGATGTAAAAATTTCTTACGAAACAAATTGGCAAAAACAACATTATAAATCAATAAAATCTGCATACGGTCGCTCACCTTTTTACGAATATTTTATTGACGAAATAAAAATTTTTTATTTTAAAAAATATAAATTTTTATTAGATTTTAATACAGAATTTCAAAATTTAATTATAGAAAATTTAGAAATTGAAAATAATTTTTCTTTTACAAAAAATTATATTTCAAGAGATCAAACTGAAATTTTAGATTTTAGAGGAAAAATAAGTCCTAAAAAAAACCTTGCTGACATTGAATTTTTAATGGAAAATTATATACAGGTTTTTGAAAATAAATTTGGTTTTAAATCTAATTTAAGTATAATAGACCTTCTTTTTAATGAAGGTCCAAATGCAATTTCTTTTTTATAAAAACTTCTTATAAAATTTTAACCATCTTTCAGGTAAATTTCCATTCAAAACATTTATGTAATCTTGATGCGAAACAGATAAAATAAATTTTTTTCGCTCATTTTTATCATTATAAAAAAATTCTAACCACCATCTTTCAGTAATTCTACTTTTATAAAAAGTAAAAATTTCACTGTTCAAATTTAAAATAAATTTTTCATAATTTTCAGTTTCTTTATTTGGAAAATCTGCTTTTCGCCAATAAAAACCTTCTATAAAATGCCAAATAATTTGTGCTGTTAAATGCGAACTTTGAAAATTATCGTCAGATTTTATTCCTGTTTCATAAATTCCAAAGGAGGAGATATTATCACTCATTCCTGCATATTTTGCAATTTGACAAATTTCTTCCGCATAAAGTCCATTTGGAGAACTAAGAAAATTCGACGGCGAATCTGATAAACGAACAGCGGAAAGATTGACATTAAAAATATCTATATCCCTAATAAATATTTCTGTATCTTTAATGTTTTCGCGAATTTTACCCATTCGCAAACACTCAAAATTATTCTCTTCTATCCAATTTAATTCTTCTTCAGAAACAAAATAATTTTGATAAGACAAATTTAAAAAATGAAATAAATTAGGTTCTTTTGATTTAAAAATCTCTTTTAAAAAAGAAAAATTATTTTCATTTAAAATATTCAAATTTGAATCTACTGAAGCAATATTTATATTTTTTTTTATGTTTTTGTATCCAATAAAATTTGCAAAAACTAAATCTATACTTCCACCGATTAAAATCGGAATAACATTTTTTTCCAATATTTTTTCCAAAATATAAGAAATTCCAAAATATGTATCTTTAATTGTTTTTCCAGTTTTAAAATTCCCCAAATCAATAATTTTCATATTTTCATTGATTTTACTCATCGAATATAATTTTTTTCTGACAAAATTCGGAGCAATTTTGCAAAATTTATTTTTGCTATTTCTATTTTCTTCAACTCCAAAAATCACTAAATCGTAATTTTCTAAATTAATATAATTATCTTTTTCACTAAAAAAATAAACATTTTTTCCTAAAATAGAATCTTTTGGTAAAAAATCAAAATATTCATTTTCTTTATAAGAAAACGGTTCGAAATAATTTTTTAATTTCATTTTTTATTCAAATTATAAACTTTATTTTTTATCTTTTCTGCCCAAATTTTCTGAGAAAAATTTTTTTCTAAATCTTTATAAAAAATTTTTTTTCCTATTTTTAGACTTATTTTTTTATCTTTTTGTTTAAAAACTTCTGAGGGCAATAAAATTAATTCTACATTAAATTTTATTCCAATTTTTTCTCTAAAACGAGCGATATTATAAAAAATATTAGAATTTTGTGCTTTTATAAAAACCGGAACAATATTTCTTTTGTGTTGAATTGCTTTTTTTACAAAAGTATGTTTCCATTTTAAATCTTGAATTATACTATTTTTACGTCTTGAAACAAGTCCCGCAGGAAAAATTAAAATTTGTTTATCAGATTTAAAAGCACTTTCAATTTTTGAAATGTGAACTTTAGAATTAGAGCCGTATAAATTTACACCGAGAAAAATATTTTGCAAATTTTTGAAAAAAAATAATAAATCATTTACAATAATTTTCAAATTTGGAAAAAATTTTGAAATAGTTCGGGCAAAAATAATTCCATCTAAACCTCCCAAAGGGTGATTTGCAACAAAAATTAATTTTTCATTTTTAGGCAAATTTTCTTGTCCTTTTACTTCAATTTTTAAATTGAAATATTTAATGATTTCGTCTATAAAATCAAAATTATGTTTATCTTGATTTTTAATGATAAAATCATTAATTTCTTTTTGATAAAAAATTTTTTTTAAAAAATTAATTATAAATTTTGGTAAATTTAAATTTCTTTTTTTTAAAACTTCGTCTAAATTTATAAGATTAAAATTTTTCTTTTT
>JAOZVH010000315.1 GCA_029938235.1 Bacteroidales bacterium | reverse complement strand
ATATTACGTTATTTAATAATTTCGTTAATTATTTCTCTTGCACTTTCTTTTTGTCGTTCTTCATGGCAGGACGAAAATAAAAAAAATAAATTTCTTATAAGTTTAGTTTTGAGCAGTTTAGAAAATTATCATTTTGAACCAAAAGATATAAATGACGATTTTGCAGAAAAAGTTTTTGAAACATATATTTTGCAATTAGATTACAATAAAAGATTACTTTTGCAATCAGATGTAGATAAATTGGAAAAAATAAAGTATCAAATTGATGATGAAATAAAAGCTGGCAATTCAAATTTTTTTGAACTTTCTTATTCTATGGCAGAAAAAAGATTGAAAAATGTAGAAGATTATTTTACAGAAATTTTAGAAAAGCCATTTGATTTTAATAAAAAAGAGAAATTTGAAACAGACCCAGAAGAAAGAAATTATGCTTCTGATGATAAATCTTTAAAAGAAGTCTGGCGAAAAATGTTAAAAAATCAAGTTCTGAGGAAAGTTCATTTCTATTTGAAAAAACAAGAAAAAGATAAAGAAGAATCTGATACTGTAAAAATAGAAAGTTTTAGTTTTCTTGAAGAAAAATCCAGAAAAAAAGTTTTAAAAACTTATAAAGATTGGTTTAAACGTATGAATCAGCTGGAAAAAAAAGACAGGTTTAATTTGTATTTGAATTGCATAACTAATGTTTTTGACCCACATACAAATTATTATCCGCCGCGAGAAAAAGAGAATTTTGATATTTCTATGTCTGGACAGTTGGAAGGTATAGGTGCAACTTTGCAATCGAGTGATGGTTATATAAAAATTGTCAGAATAATAACTGGCAGTCCATCTTGGAAACAAGGCGAATTAAAAACTGGAGATTTAATTACAAAAGTTGCTCAGGCAGACGGCGAACCAGTTGATGTTATTGACATGCGACTTGATGATGCTGTTCAGTTGATACGTGGAAAAAAAGGTACAGAAGTTAGATTGACAGTTAAGAAAAAAGATGGTTCTTACAAAGTAATTCCTATTATTCGTGATGTTGTAGTTATAGAAACGACTTATGCAAAGTCGTCTTTAATAGAAGATAAAGACAAAAAATATAAAATTGCTTACATAGATTTACCAATATTTTATGTTGATTTTAAAAATTCCGGAGGTCGTAGATGTTCTGACGACATAGAAAAAGAATTGAAAAAAATAAATGATGAAAATGTTGATGCTTTGATTTTAGATTTAAGAAATAATACAGGTGGTTCTTTAAATGATGTTGTAAAAATCGGAGGTTTTTTTATAAAAGATGGTCCCATTGTTCAGGTTAAAACAAGTAACGAAAAAGTTAATGTTTTAAAAGACAATGACCCAAGAGTTCAATTTGATAAACCTGTTGTCGTTTTGGTAAATTCTATAAGTGCTTCTGCTTCGGAAATACTTGCTGCTGCTTTGCAAGATTATAAAAGAGCAATAATTATCGGAAGTAAATCTACTTTTGGAAAGGGCACAGTTCAACGTTTTGTAAATTTTGATGATATTTTACCTCCAATTTATGATTATATGAAACCTGCTGGGTCAATAAAATTAACTACTCAAAAATTTTATAGAATAGATGGACATTCTACACAATTAAAAGGAGTTACACCAGATATTATTTTACCTGATAATTATTCTTTTTTCGAATTTGGAGAGAAAGAGCAAGATTTTGCTGTAAAATGGGACGAAATTTTATCTGCAAATTATGTTGTTTGTACGGATTATTTAAAAAATATAAAAAGAATAAAAAAGAATAGTAAAAAACGTTCTGAAAAAAATAAAGATTTTTCTTTAATTTATGAGAGTGCAAAATTTTTGAAAAAAAGAAGCGAAGATACAAAAATCTCATTAAATTATGAAAAATATAAAAAAAATGAGAAAAAAATTGAAAAAGTTTCTGAGAAGTATAAAGACCTTTTTACTAAAAAAACTGATTTAAAATTTTCAAATTTGAAAATAGATATGACAGAAATTGAAAAGGATACTACCATTCTAAAAAGTAGAAAAGAATGGTTAGATGCTTTATCTAAGGATATTTATGTAAAAGAGTCGTTTTCTGTTTTAAAAGAACTTATTAATAAATAATTTATTATGGCTTTAATTTTAAATATAGAAACTTCTACAAATATTTGTTCTGTTGCTCTTTCAAAAGATGGAAAATTAATTGATATGGAGGAAAGTAAAGAAGACAGAACACATGCAAATAAACTAAGTGTTTTTGTAGAAAATATTTTAAAAAAAAATAATATAGAAATTAAAAATTTAGACGCTGTTGCAATTAGTAAAGGTCCAGGTTCTTATACCGGACTTAGAATAGGAGTTTCTTTTGTTAAGGGAATTTGTTACGGTGGAAATAAAAAATTAATTGCAATTAATACTTTGCAAAGTCTTTGTCAAAAAATAAATAGAAATGATTTTTATGAAAATACTTATTTCGTTCCAATGATAGATGCCAGAAGAATGGAAGTTTATACAGCAATTTTTGATAAGAATAATAAATTTATTGAAGAAGTTTCTGCAAAAATTATCGATAAAAATTCTTATATTTCATTATTAAAAGATAGAAAATTAGTTTTTTTTGGAAACGGTGCAGAAAAATGTAAAAAATTTATTTCTCATAAAAACGCAATTTTTTTAAAAAATATAGATGCTTCGGCAAAGAGTATGATAAGTTTATCTGAGAGTTCTTTCAAAAATTTAGAATTTGTTGATATTGCATATTTTGAACCATTTTACCTAAAAGATTTTATCATAACAAAATCTAAAAAAAAATTTTTTTTATTTTTAATAAAAATTAAATAAAAAAAAATGACGAATTTTGAAAAAATTTTTTTTCAAAATTCGTCCAAAATTTTAATATTTTTTAATTTCAAAAT
>JAOZVH010000116.1 GCA_029938235.1 Bacteroidales bacterium | reverse complement strand
TTAAAATTTTGGACAATTTTTGAAAAAATTTTTTTAAAATTGAAAATTAAAAAATGTTAAAATTTTGATGAATTTGAAAAATTTTTTTAACATTAACATTGGAGGTTTTTTTAAAAATGTTAAAATTTTGGTCGTTTTTTGAAAAAATATTTTTTAAATTGAAAAATATTAAAATTTTGGTCGTTTTTTGAAAAAATTTTTTTTTAAATTCAAATTAAAAAATGTTAAAATTTTGGACGATTTTTGAAAAAAATTTTTTTAAAATTGAAAATTGAAAAATATTAAAATTTTGGGCGTTTTTTGAAAAAATTTTTTTTTAATTTTTAATTTTAAAAACATTAAATTTTTTGGACGTTTTTTGAAAAAAAATTTTTTTAATTTTTAATTTTAAAAACATTAAATTTTTTGGGCGTTTTTTGAAAAAAAAATTTTTTAATTTTTAATTTTAAAAACATTAAATTTTTTGGACGATTTTCGAAAAAATTTTTTTTAATGTTGAAATTTTGGACGAATTTGAAAAAGTTTTTTAATTTTAATAAGTTTTCCAAAAGCTTATTTTACACTAATTTTTTTTAATTAATTTTATTTATCATAATAAAAAATTTGATTTTTTTAATCTTTCGTATAGTAATGTTTTAAAAATTTTCATATAATTTCATTAAATTTAAAAAATTTTATTATTATTGAAAAATAATAAAATTTTTATGAAAAAATTTAAAAGAATATTGTCTTTAGATGGAGGAGGAATAAGAGGAATAATTCCGGGTAGAATTTTATGTGTTTTGGAAAAAAAATTGCAAGAGAGAACAAAAAATCCAGAAGCTAGGATTTCTGATTTTTTTGATATGATTGCAGGTACAAGTACAGGTGGAATCTTAGCTTGTATTTGTATGATACCAGATGAAAAAAACAAAAATAAATCAAAATTTTCTGCAGAAGAAATTCTAAATATTTATTTAAAAGATGGAAGTGAAATATTTCATACTCCTTTTTTTCAAAAAATAAAAAATCTCGGTGGAATTTTTGATGAAAAATATCCAGCTAAAAACCTAGAGAAAATTTTGAAAAATTATATGGGTGATGTAAAATTAAGTCAGTTATTAAAACCATCATTAATAACATCTTACGATATGACAAGAAGAAAACCTATTTTTTTTAGGCAACAAAAAGCGAAAAAAGATAAATCAAAAGATTTTCGTATCAGAGATATTGCTCGGGCAACTGCTGCTGCTCCAACTTATTTTGAATTAGCTCATATTCGTTCTATTTCCGGAGAAATGTATTCATTAATTGATGGAGGTCTGGTTGCAAATAATCCTGCTTTATGTGCTTATGCTGAGGCAAGAGAAATTTTTTCTATAAAAGAAAAAAAAAAAATAACAGCATCTGATATGGTTATTTTTTCCATAGGAACCGGAGAAAATAAAAAACCTTATTTATATGATAATGTAAAAGATTGGGGTATGGTAGATTGGATAAAACCTATTTTAGATATTTTATTTTCTGCTGGACCAGAAACTGTTGACTTTCAGTTAAAACAAATTTTCGAAGCAAACAATAAGATTTCACAATATTTTAGAATTAAATCTGCTTTACCTGACAGTATTAATCCTGAAATGGACGACACAACTGACGAAAATATAAAAGCGCTTGATGATTTTGGAAAAACTCTTGCATACGATAATGATGACGAATTAGAACGTCTTTTGGATATGTTGTTAATGGAAGATAATGAAGAAGAAACAGAAACTAAAGAAAGTTTAGAAGTATAAAATTTTAAAAAATTGTTTTAAATTAATGGCTAGAATTAAAATTCTAAAAAATTCTTAAAAAATTTAAGAATTTTTGATTTTTTTTTTTATAAATTTTAATGTTTTTTTATAAAAAAAAATTTTATAAAAAATTAATAAAATGTCTAAAATATTATTGATAAATCCAGATCCAATTCCAAGAGTTTTACCTCCTTTGGGAATTAGTTACATAGCAGAAGTTTTGCAAAAAAACTCTCATAAAGTTGAAATATTAGATATTGGTTTTGAAAAAAAAATTAATTTAGAAAATGTTGATTTTATTGGAATAACTGCAACAACTTTAATTTATTTAGATGCAAAATCTATTATAAAAAAAATAAAAAAAATAAATCCAGAAATACCAATAATTATTGGAGGAACACATGCATCTATTTTACCAAATTTTGTTTTGAAAGATTCTGATGCTGATGCTGTGGTTGTTGGTGAAGGTGAATTTATTTTTTTAGAAATTGCGGATAGAAATATAAAAGCGGAAGGAATTATTTATGCTCCAATTGTTAATAATTTAGATGATATTCCTTTTTTAACTTATTCTTATTTGGACATAAAAAAATATTTTAATTACGAAGGAACAGACAGAATTAGATGGAGTTTACCACAGCCAAGCATTGCAATGGTTGGAACAAGAGGTTGTCCATATTCTTGTACTTTTTGTGCTTCCAAATCTCTATTTGGAAAAAGAGTGAGATTTCGTTCGGTGGAAAATATTATGAAAGAAATAGATTTTTTGATAAAAAGACATAAAATAAAAAGCATTTATTTTTATGATGACACTTTGACTTTACGAAAAAATTGGATGGACGAACTTTGTAATGAGTTGAAAAAGAGAGATTTAAAATGGATATGTGGAACTCGTGTAGATGCAGTTGATGAAAAAATGCTCATAAAAATGAAAAATAGTGGTTGTAAGTATATTTCTTACGGTGTAGAAAGTGGTTCAAATCGTATGTTAAAAGATGTTATTAAAAAAGGTGTTACCATAGAAAAAGCAGAAGAAATTATTAAATTGACAGATAAAATTGGAATAGGAATAATTGCAAATTATATGTTTGGAATACCCGGCGAAACAGAAGAAGATTTAAAATTAACTTTAAAAGCTGTGAAAAGAATTCCTGCAGACGCAGCTGAATTTAGTATTTTTATTCCTTTGCCCGGAACAGAACTTGCAACAAATTTAGATTGGACACAATATTCTTCAAAAGAAAATCCATATCACGTAAAAAGTAAAATTCATACGAAAGAATTTTCTGAAAAAATTGCTTATTATCATTCAAAATCTATAAAAAGTTTTTATTTCTCGCCAAAATTTTTAATGCGACAAACAAAAATGATATTTCGTCCCGTACAGCTATTTTTTGCTTTCAAGTCTTTATTTCGTTTAATAAGAGATTTAATTTAATTTTTTTTTCAAATTCGTCCAAAATTTTAAATATTCTAATTTCAAAATAAAAAAAATTTTTTTTCAAAATTCGTCCAAAATTTCAATATTTTTATAATAATAAAAAATCTAAAAACGACGAATTTTAATATTTTTTATTTGATAAAAAAAAATATTATTCATTTTCATCATTACTTTCATCTATGATGAAACGAATTTCATGTTTTGCTTCGTTTCCTAACTCGTCAATAACACGAACTTTTACTATATTATTTCTTTTCTTCTTGAAAGAAATCTCTTTTATATATGTTTTTTCTTTTTCTTTATTTACTTTATAAAATATTTTTTTTGTACCAACTTCTTCATCTGTTGCTGCCAGATACAATTTAACATAAGTTGGATAAACATTAGTTTTTTTGAATTTCATTAATTTTTTTCCAATATTTTCAACACTAAAATGCCATTCTAAAACCGGAGGAGTATTATCTACTTTACAATAAAAATATGCATAATTCCTATTATCTAAATTATCAAAACCATAATAAACAATTCTATGGTTTCCTTTTTTTGAAATTGTAAAAGAAGTATCTTTACTGTATAATTTTTTTTCCTCTTTATCTATTTCATATTCTATTTTTTTTAAAGAGGCACCTTCATCATATCCATTAAGAATAATTTTTGTTTTTGGACTTATAATTATAGTATCTTTCTCGAAAATTTTAAAAGTTGGTCCGTCAAATTTATGTTTTAATTCAGGACCAGCTAAATCCATATAAATTTCTTTTCTATTATATCTTTTTACAAAACCACTTTTATTATTTACATTGTCCAATGCCCAGTATGTTATAGTAACTTGTCTTATTTCTGATGGCAAATAAAATTCTGTTGTATATTTTTTTATTTCATTATCATTTATTTGGTATAAAATTTTTTTTACTCCGGAAATATTGTCTTCTGCTTTTATTTTAAATTTACTTCTGCCTGAAGTGAAAGAAACTCCAGAAGCAATAAACATATTACCAAGTATTTCTTCTATAACTATAGGTGGCGAGCTATCAACATGAAAAACAAAATCTTCTAATAATTCTTGATTTTTAACATTGTCTATGGAATAATGTTTTAAATGGTGTTTACCTTGAATTAAATTTTTTAATGAAATATTTTTCTTGAAAATGTGCATTTTTTTATCATTTAATTGACAAAAAATTTTATTAACTCCAGCAGAAGTATCCACAGCATTTAATGAAATATTAGAACGCTGAGAAGCAATATGATGCTCTTTTCCGATGCTGTCTATTAGCAAATGATAATCTACATTTACTGTTGGTTTACTGACCGGAGGAGTTAAATCCATAATAATTTTTTGTTCTTTTAATTTTTCTATGTTACCAACATTATCAACAGAATAATATTTTATATTTTGTTCACCTTCACCATATTTTAAAAAAATTCCATTTTCATATTTTTGAAAATCCTTTCCTTTTACAGAAAAATTTACCTCTTGAACTCCGGATAATTTATCATTAGATATAATTTGAATAACCGTATCAGAAGTGTAAATATTTTTATCTTTTTTATAAAGATAAGAATTTGTCAAATTAACATTTGAAATTGGAGATTTGCCATCAGCATAAACTTCAAAATTGATATTTTTTTTTCGTCCTTTTTCCAAAACTTTAACAGAAAGTTTTAAAATATTTTTCCCCTCTTTTGAAAAATAAAATGGATTGACAAAATCTTTACTAGATTCACTTTCAAGTAAATGACTTTTTGCATTTTCCTCCTTTTTATTTGCTAAACGTAAATAAATTGGTAATTTCTTATTTATAAAATATCTACCATCTTCTCTAATAAATTCCTTTTCTTTGTATTTTTTGATTTCTTGTGCTTTTGAAAAAGAATTAAAAAACATAACAAAAATAAAAAAAAATAAAACATGACTTCTTAACATTTTATAAAACTTGTTGTAATTTTTCATATATAAAAATAAAACAAAGTTACAAAAAAAATTTAAATTCTATTTTTTTTAATTCAAAAAAACTAAATTTGCTAAAAAATTTTTTTATGAAATTCAAAATAATTAATAAAGATACAAAAACAAAAGCAAGACTTGGTGAAATAACAACATCACATGGGAAAATTGAAACCCCAATATTTATGCCTGTTGGAACTCTTGGGACAGTAAAAGCTGTTCACCATAGAGAACTAGAAGAGATCAAAGCACAAATAATTTTAGGAAATACATATCATTTATATTTACGTCCGGGTATTGATGTTTTGAAAGAAGCAGGTGGTTTGCATAAATTTATGAATTGGAATAAACCAATTTTAACAGACAGTGGTGGTTATCAAATTTTTTCTCTTTCTCAAAGAAGAAAACTAACAGAAGAAGGAGCAATTTTTAGGTCTCACATAGACGGTTCAAAACATATTTTTACTCCGGAAAATGTTGTAGATACACAAAGAATTATTGGTGCTGATATTATGATGGCATTGGATGAATGTACACCTTATCCTTGCGATTTTAATTATGCAAAAAAATCTATGGAATTGACTCATAGGTGGTTAAAAAGAGGAATAGAACATTTTGACAAAACAAAAATAAAATATAAGCATCAACAAACTTTTTTTCCTATAGTTCAAGGTAGTGTTTATAAAGATTTAAGAAAAATATCTGCCGAAACAATAGCATCTTTCGAAAGAGAAGGAAATGCAATAGGAGGTTTATCTGTTGGAGAACCAATAGAAGATATGTATGAAATGTTAGAAATTGTTACCAATATTCTTCCGGAAGAAAAACCTCGTTATTTAATGGGAGTAGGAACTCCCGCAAATATTTTAGAAGGAATTGCTCTTGGTGTTGATATGTTTGATTGTGTTATGCCAACAAGAAATGCAAGAAATGGAATGCTCTTTACCTCAGAAGGAACTATAAATATTAAAAATAAAAAATGGGAAAAAGATTTTTCTGTAATTGATAAAAATGGAAAATCTTTCGTGGATAATTTTTATTCGAAAGCATATCTGAGACATTTGATAAAATCTAATGAAAGACTTGCCGCTCAAATTGCAAGTATTCATAATTTAGCTTTTTATTTAGAATTAGTTAGAGAAGCAAGAGAACAGATAAAAATAAATAATTTTGAAAAATGGAAAACAATTAAATTAAAAAAATTAAGTTATAGATTATAAAATCTATTTCAAAAAAAAATAATAAATAGCTAAATTTTTTAATTATAAAAATGTTAAAATATTATCATTTTTTTGAAAAAAAATTTTTTAATTATAAAAAATCATAAAAAATCTATTGAATTTAATTTGTATCAAAACTTTGTTTATAATTTTATTAAATAACTGACGTTACGCATTATAATTTTTTTTTTTAGAAGAATGCTATTTTTCTAAAAAAAATGAAAAATGCGTCATCGTCCACGCTTGACACGTAATTTTTAAAGTTTGATTTTTTAAAATCAATACTTTAGAAAGTATTTTAACGAAAGATACTTAGAAAATCAAGCGTGGACGCTTGAAACATATTTTTGATTTAAAAAAAATATTATTTTTAAAATTATGCGTAACGTCAGTAAATAATATTTAATTGTAAATTATTTATAACTATGTTTTTCGTTAATTGTTTTATTAAGTTTTCCTGAGATGAAAAAGAAAGCAAGAAATACTAATAATGCAGCCAAAATAAAAGGTGCTCCTGGAAAGTAAAAAGAAGTATCATTTTTTGTTGAAAAGAAAAATAATTGTGTCATTATTAAAGGACCGAAAATAGTAGATATACTTGTTAAACTTGATAGTAAACCTTGCAATTCACCTTGTTCTTTATCAGAAACCCTATTAGAAATAAATGCTTGTAAAGTAGGTCCAGATAATCCGCCGAGAGAATACGGAATGAGAAAAACAAAGATCATCCAACTTTTACTTGCAAAAGCAAAAAGCAACATAGCTATAAATCTCATAATAAAACCAAGATAAATAGTTTTTTTTTCTCCTATTTTTAAAATAATTTTTTTAATTAGGAAACCTTGAATTATTACAACAAGTATCCCTACAAAACCAAGCGAATAACCAACCATAGCTTCGTCCCAATCAAATCTATACATAGTGAAAAAAGTCCAATTTGATTCAATTGCATGTGCTGCAACGCTTAACAAAAAAACCGCAAACATCAGGTGTAAAATTGACGGATATTTATTTAAATTTTTTAATGCTCCTATAGGATTTGTACGTTTCCAATCAAATTTTCTTCTATTTTTTTCTTTCAAAGACTCTGGCAATACAAAAAAACCGTAAATGACATTTATAATTGAAAATCCGGCAGCAACAAAAAAAGGCATTTTAATATCTATTTTTCCAAGAATACCACCAAGCACAGGACCTATAATAAAACCCAAACCAAAGGCTACGCTAATCATACCAAAATTTTGAGCTTTTTTTTCAGGTGTGCTTATGTCTGCAACGTAAGCAATAGCTGTTGTATAACTTGCGCCGCATAAACCTGCAATTATTCTGCCTATAAAAAGCCAAAATATTGTAGATGCATAAGCATGTAAAATATAATCTAAGCCAAGTCCAAGAAGTGAAATTAACAATATTGGACGACGACCAAATCTATCACTCAATCCACCAAGCATAGGCGAAAAAAGAAATTGCATAATTGCATACGCAAACATCATCCAGCCTCCATACATAGAAGCATTGCTCATTCCTTCGACGGTCAGATTTTCTATCAATGACGGAATTATAGGAATTATAATCCCAAAACCGATAAAATCAATTAATATTGTTATAAAAATAAAAATTATTGGATTATTTATATTCTTTTTTTTCAATATTTAATCAGCTATTGTTACATATTTATGAATATTTTCATCTGATGTCATTAATTTTAACATAAGGTCGGCAAGATCTGCTCTGCTAATGTTTACACCTTTTTCTGGCAAATGATCTATTGAAGTTCTGTATTTTCCTGTTTTAGCTTTATTATTTAAACGCAAAGGTCTTACAGCGATCCAGTCAATATCATTGCAAGTAGCAAGAAAATTTTCTGCACGTCTCATATCATCATAAGTCCCTTTTAGCATTGGACGTATAATCATTCTATGAATTGTAGCTTCATTAGGGTCTGGAACAGTTCCAACAGAAAGTAATGCAATGAAACGTTTTATTCCGTGTTTACGCATAGCTGTTACTATGTTTTTATACCCTTCGGAATAAATTGTTGTCGGTTTTCGTGCTTTTGAGATGCTTGTTCCCGTACCTATCGCGCAAATTATCGCATCACTATTTTTAAATATATTTTCAAAAGATTTTATATCTAAAATATTGGCTTTTTTTACTTTCAAATTAGGGTGTTCTATTTCAATAGAACTCACATTACGAACCAATGCAATTACATTGTGTCTGTTTTCTAATGCTTGTTTTAAAAGCTCTTTTCCAGTTAAACCATTTGCACCAAATATTACTATATTCATAATATATTTTATTTTATTGGTAAATATACTTCAATTTCTAATTTATCAGTTTCTGTTATGTTTGGATTTGTAGGATATTTCTCCATAGCCGGAATGTTTCTTAATTCAAATTCACTTTCAAACACCCACTTATTATAAATACTATCGTAAATATCTCCCCAGTTATCATAACTCCCCTTGTATGAAAAAACAGCAAATTTACCAGCTTTAATTTTCTTAACACCTATTCTGCCAATAGGTTTAATTGCTTGATTAATAGTAATACAAGCGTCATATCTGCATTTGTTTTTTTCAGTAATTTCTGGGTCGTCATAGCTGATACCAAAATATTCAGCTTCAATTTCAAATAATTTATTATTTTTAATAAAATTACTTAATTCTTTCCAAGCTATTTCATATTCTTTATTTCCGTACTCTCCGGTTATTTGAATATAAATAACTGTCTTTTCCGGTATTCTTATTATTTGTGGGCGGAATAAATTAATATTTTTACTTATTTTTTTATTTTCTAAAATAATATTTTTTTTATTTTTTCTATATTCGCTGGGAGATATTTTATAATACTTTTTAAAAATCTTATTTAATGATGAATGATTTTCATAACCGATTTTAAATGCAATATCTTGTATTTCAATATCTGTGTAATTTAGCAATAATGCAGCTGTTTCAATTTTTGCTCTTATTATAAAACTTCCTACAGGTTCACCTAATAAACTTTTTATTATTCGTTGAAAATGATAATGAGATATATTAACAATCTCCGACATTTCTGAAATTGTTATTTTCTTATCAAGATTATTATATATATATTCAAGAATAATTATTCTTTTTTCTTGATATTTTTGTCTTATTGAATTTTCTAAATTCATCTTCTTCATTTCAAATGCAAAAATATTTATTTATTTTGTTAAATACTTATCCAATCGTGCTATTTTTTTAATTATAAAAAATCATAAAAAATTGCCGTTTTTTTGAAAAAATTTTTTTTTGATTATAAAAAATCATTAAAAATTTGACGTTTTTTTGAAAAAAAAATTTTGAAAATTCGTAAAAAATTGCCATTTTTTGAAAAAAAATTTTTTAAATTATAAAAAATCATTAAAAATTTGACGTTTTTTTGAAAAAAAATTTTTGAAAATTCGTAAAAAATTGCCATTTTTTGAAAAAAAAATTTTTTAAATTATAAAAAATCATTAAAAATTTAACGTTTTTTTGAAAAAAAATTTTTTTTGATTATAAAAAATTATTAAAAACTTGACGTTTTTTTGAAAAAAAAATTTTTTTAATTATAAAAAATCATTAAAATTTCATCGTTTTTTGAAA
>JAOZVH010000115.1:0-9915 GCA_029938235.1 Bacteroidales bacterium | reverse complement strand
AAAATTTTTTTATAAAAACATTAAATTTTTGGTCATTTTTGAAAAAAATTTTTTTATAAAAACATTAAATTTTTGGTCATTTTTGAAAAAAATTTTTTTTATAAAAACATTAAATTTTTGGTCATTTTTAAAAAAAAATTTTTTTTATAAAAACATTAAATTTTTGGTCATTTTTGAAAAAAAATTTTTTTTATAAAAACATTAAATTTTTGGTCATTTTTAAAAAAAAATTTTTTTTATAAAAACATTAAATTTTTGGTCATTTTTGAAAAAAATTTTTTTCTATAAAAACCAAAAATTTCATTAAAAATTTCCAATTGGTTCAGCAAATGAGATAACATTTTCTTTTGTTATTTCATCATCACAAAGAATTAATAAACGTTCTATTACATTTCTAAGTTCTCTAATATTTCCTGTCCAATTAATTTTTTGCAACTCTTTTATTGCGTCTTCAGAAATTTTTCTAATTGTTGTACCGTATTCTTGACAAATTTGATTAATAAAGTGTTTTGCAAGTAAAGGAATATCTTCTATTCTTTCATTCAATTTTGGAACATGAATCAAAATAACACTTAAACGATGATATAAATCTTCTCTAAATTTATTATTCTTAATTTCTTCTTTTAAATCTTTATTTGTCGCTGCAATAACTCTGACATTAATATTAATTTCTTTATCACTGCCAACTCTTGATATTTTATGCTCTTGCAATGCTCTCAGAACTTTCGCCTGAGCCGATAAACTCATATCTCCGATTTCGTCAAGAAATATTGTTCCACCATTTGCCTGTTCAAACTTTCCTTTTCTCTGTTTGTGTGCCGAAGTAAAAGCACCTTTTTCGTGTCCAAAAAGTTCACTTTCTATTAATTCAGACGGTATCGCAGCACAGTTTACTTCAATAAAAGGTTTTTTTAATCTATGACTTTTCTCGTGTAAAGCTTTTGCAACTAATTCTTTACCTGTTCCGTTATCTCCGGTTATTAAAACTCTTGCTTCCGTTGACGCAACTTTTTCTATTATACGTTTTACTCTATTTATTGCATTTGATTCACCAATAATTTCATCAGGATTATTAATTTTAACTTTCTTAATTTTCTTCCTCTTGTTTTCCTTGACAAAGTCAGATTTACTAACAGCATTATTTATATTTATAAGAAGTCTATTTAAATCTATGGGTTTTTCCATAAAATCAAAAGCACCTTTTTTCATTGCTTCAACCGCTGTTTCTATGTCGCCGTGTCCAGAAATCATTAGAACAGGAATATCAGTATATAATTTAAAAATTTCTTCCAGAACTTCTATGCCATCCATCTTAGGCATTTTTATGTCGCAAAGTATGACATTATACTTAAATTTTTTTATCAATTCTAAAGCTCTTATTCCATCTTCTGCAATATCAACTTTATAATTCTCGTATTCCAAAATTTCTTTTAAAGTATTTCTAATACTTCTTTCATCATCTATTACAAGTAATTTTTTTGCTTTCATTTTGTTTTTTTTGCAAATTTATAAAAAATTTTAAATTATAAAGAAATTAATTTTCATTATCACTAGCATACCATTCAGAAAAAGAATTTTCTGTCTCGTAAAGTTTTAAGCTAAATAATTTTACATTTTCAGGCAGAACATTTTTCAATTTTTCAGAAAAAAATAAAATTAAATTCTCGCAAGTTGGTTGAAAATCAAAAAAATAAGTTCGTTCATCTTTAATATTATTAATTAACTTTTTATCGAAATTCTTAAAAAGAATCAAACTGTGATCATATTTTTTTATTATTTTATCATTCACAATTTTTTTTAGATATGTGAAATCCATCAGCATACCATTTTTTGGATTTTTTTCATCATTTATAGGTTTTCCTATAACAGTTACAAAAAATTTATAACTATGTCCATGAATATATTTACACATTCCATTATAGTTCCATAATGCATGTGCCATTTCAAAATGAAATTTTTTTGTTATTCTTAAATTATTCATATTATTTTTAAATTGGACATTCATTTATACATTCTATAATACGATTTAAATTATTGTATTTCAAAGAATAATAAACATTTTTTCCTTTTCTTTCGGAAATTAAAATTCCTTTATTTTTTAAAATTCCTAAATGATGTGAGCTACTTGATTGCTTTATTTTTAATAAATTATGTATCTCAGTAACTGTCATTTTTTTATTTTCTAATAAAGACAAAATTGCAATCCTTTTAGGATGTGAAATTGCTTTCAACATATTTGCAATTATCTCTAATTTTTCTGTTTTCAATTTTCCTATCAAGAAATTTTTTTCCATAAAATTTATTTTTTTTTAATTTAGAAATCTTTTTCTATAGTAAAATATGACGGATATTTTATTGGGATACCTGCAACTAAAATAATTGGCTTTACTTTTAAAGTAACTCTTGTAGGATTTCCATTTTTATCTGCCAAATTAAATCCATAATTTAAAATGGATTTTCCTATATCTTTCGAAAAAACATCAGATAAATTTACACTTATTTCAACAGGAATTATTTCTGTTTTATTTGCATTTACTTCTATAGATTTATCTATTTCGCCTTCCACTAATTTTTTATCATCAACAAAAGCGATCCATTCTAAACCATTTATAGATGCTTTTTTATTATTGGGATTTTTCACTTCCAATAAATAATTAAATTTCAAATTAATATCATTTCCTGTTAATAAATCTTGTGTTAATTTTGCAATTTTCATAAAATTTAAACTCTCTAAAGAATTTACATCTTGAACATTTATGCCATTCAAATTAATGTTTTCTATCTTTTTATAGCGAAACTGACATTTGCTAAATTGTTTCATCTCTTTAATTTGCCCACATTTTACGAATGCAAAAATTAAAATTATTAAACTTATAAATATTTTTTTCATAATTATTATTAAAAAAATTTTTATCTAAAAAAATTTTTCTTTTTTATTAAAACATTTTCTACAGCTTTTACTATACTTTCAGTATTTAAATTATATTTATTCATAAGTTCTAAAGGTTTTCCACTTTCTCCAAAAGTATCATTTACGGCAACCATTTCCATAGGAATAGGATTTTTTAATGATAATAATTGTGCGATACTATCTCCAAGTCCACCATTCATAAAATGCTCTTCTGCTGTAACAACGGTTTTTGTTTTAAAAATAGATTTTAAAATTGTTTTTTCGTCCAATGGTTTTATAGTATGAATATTTATTATTTCTGCAGAAATTCCTTTTTTTGATAAAACGTCCTTACTTTTTAATGCTTCCCATAATAAATGACCTGTTGCTAAAATAGTTACATCTTTACCTTCTTCTAATATAATTGCTTTTCCAATTTCAAATTTTTCTTTTTCTAAGGTAAAATTTGCTACTTTTGGTCTGCCAAAACGTAAATATACTGGACCTTTATATTTTGCTATTTCTATAGTTGCTGCTTTTGTTTGGTTATAATCACAAGGATTTATTACCACCATATTCGGTAACATTTTCATTAAACCAATATCTTCTAAAATTTGATGTGTAGAACCATCTTCTCCCAGAGTCAATCCAGCATGTGAACCACAAATTTTAACATTCATATTAGAATAGGCAACAGATTGACGAATCTGGTCATAAACTCTTCCGGTAGAAAAAGCGGCAAAACTTCCTGCAAATGGAATTTTTCCATATATAGACATACCTGCGGCTACTCCTATCATATTTGATTCTGCAATACCAGCCTGAAAAAATCTATCTGGAAATTCTTTTGCAAAAGCATCCATTTTTATTGAACCCGTCAAATCAGCAGCAATTGCAACAACATTTTTATTTTGTTTTCCTGCTTCTAATAAACCATCACCAAAACCAGAACGAGTATCTTTCTCTCCGGTGTAAATATATTTTTTCATAAAAAAAAATTTTTCAAAAATAATAATATTTTTAATCTTTTTTATTTTTTTATTAAAAAAATTTATTTTTGAAAAAATTTAAAAAACATAATATGTCTTATAATTTATTAAAAGGAAAAAAAGGAATTATATTTGGAGCTTTAAATGAAGACTCTTTAGCTTGGAAAATTGCGGAAAAATCTTATGAAGAAGGAGCAATTTTTACACTGACAAATACTTTATCTGCCATACGTTTTGGTACAATAGATAAACTTGCGAAAAAATGCAACACAATTGTGATTCCAACAGATGCAACAAAAACCAATGAAATAGAAGAACTTTTTAAAAAATCTATGATTTTTCTGGACGGTAAAATAGATTTTATTTTACATTCCATAGGAATGTCTTTAAATGTCAGAAAGAAAAAAAATTATGCTAATTTGAATTATAATTTTTTTCAAAAAACCTTAGATATTTCAGCTTTATCTTTTCATAAAGTTTTGCAAACTGCAAAAAAATTAGATGCAATTAATGAATGGGGTTCTGTTTTGGCTTTGTCGTATATAGCGGCACAAAGAACTTTACATGCTTATAATGACATGGCTGACGCAAAATCTCTTTTAGAATCCATTGCAAGAAGTTTTGGTTATATTTACGGTAGAGAAAAAAAAATTAGGATTAATACTATCTCACAATCTCCAACAAAAACAACTGCCGGAGGAGGAGTAAAAGGAATTAATGCACTGATGGATTTTACAGAAAGAATGTCTCCACTTGGAAATGCAACTTCCGAAGAATGTGCAAACTATTGTGTTACTTTATTTTCTGATTTAACAAGAAAAGTTACTATGCAAAATCTTTTTCATGATGGAGGTTTTTCAAATATGGGAATGAGTTACAATGCAATGAAACAGTATAATAAAAGTTTAAATTGCAAATAAAATTTTTAATGTTTTTTTTATTTTAATTTAAAATCTTAAATTAAGAAAATTTTTTTAATAAAAATTAATAAAAAAAATTTTTACAGAAATTCATTATTTTTTTTTAATTTTGAAATTTTTTATATAAGATAACGTTTTATTTTATATGATACAATATTTTTCAACTCTAAATTTTATCATAATATGAACAAATTAACAAGTAATCTTAAAAAATTACACGAAATAGAAGAAAAAGAAAATATTTCAAAAATACAAAAGTTAGATATTTATTTGAAACAAATTATTTCTGACGAAGAAAATATTAAGATAAATAAAATTTATGTGGAACTTCTGGGTAAAGAGTCAGAAAAAGATATAGATAATATAGGTGTTGAAATTATGGATGAAAGATCTATAATTAATAAATTAAAATTACAAGGAAATCAAAATTCTTTTAACACCCTTGATACTTCTAAAGAAAATAGGATAGATTCTATTTTAAAAATAGAAGAAGATACAAATCAATTTATTTTGATGGGAGAATCTGGATCAGGAAAATCAACTACTTTACATAAAATTCTTTACAATAATGCGAAAGCATTTTTCGAAGGAAAAGAAAATATTAAAATTCCTGTTTTAATAGATGCAAACCAATACAATAAAGGACGAACTTTTGTCTCTTTAATAAGAGAAAAATTAGAAATAGAAAATTTAAGTGAATTATTCCAGCAGGGAGATTTGCAAATTATAATAGATGGTTTAAATGAAGTTTCTGAAGATTTTGAAGATAAGGCAAAAAAAGAAATTAAACAAATTTTAAAAGTTTATCCGGAAAATTCAATAATTATTTCTACACGAAAACATGCTTTTTCTAATTCTTTTAATTTGCCAGTTTTTGAGCTAAAGGAATTGCAAGATAAACAAATAAAAGATTACATTCTTAAATATAGTAAAGAAAATTTTTTAGAACTTTGGAACGATATTAATGAAAATGAACATCTTTATTCGCTTTCTCAAAACCCATTAACTTTAAAGATAATTTTAATTGTTTCTAACAAGGGTGAAAAAATTTCCAACAGAGCAAATTTATATTATTCTTTTTTTAAAACACTTTTTGACTTAGAAAATCAAAAAAACGAATCCATTGAAAAAGATATTAAAATTAAAATACTTTGTTTTCTTGCTTATTCTATGAGGGAAAAAGGAGAGGTTAGAGTTGCAATTGGAGAAGCACTTTCAATAATTCAAAAAATACAAAGAAAATTATTTTTTTTTAATTATGATTCCATTGACATTTTAAAAGAATTAGAAAGAAATAGTATAATAAAACTGTCCAGACAAGAAAGTATAACTTTCACCCACGAATCTTATCTGGAGTTTTTTACTGCTCTGGAATTAAAAGAATATTTTTATAAGAATAAAAAAATAAAAATAGAAGACCTATCAAATAGCTATTGGAAAGAACCGATTTCTATGTGCAGCGATTTGTTTACTGATGAATCAAATGCTTTTGATTTTTTTGAGTACTTATTCAAAGGAAATTCAAAAAAAGAAATATTAGAAGATGAATATGATTTCGATTTAAAAGAAAGAAATAAAGAAAATAAACCAAAAAAAATTTCCAGTTTTTCTTTTGATGATTTTAATGAAAATATAAATATAGCAGCTCATGTTGCCTTAAATTTAAGAGAACGATATCCAAAAATTTATCATACAGCGGAAATTTATTTATCCAATTATATGAATATTTATTTAAGTAAATTTTATAAAAATGGCTTTATAAATTATGAAAAATATTTTTTAATTTTATTTGATACCATTGCGACACTTTCCAGTCCAAAATTATTTTATAAAATTTTAATAGATTTTGATTGGGTTTATTTGTGGTTATACACAGAAGAGTTAGAAACAATGAAAATAAATTCTGATAAGTCAAAAGAAGAAAAGGCATTTTTTAATCATATCTCTTTTTCAATTTCTCGTTCTTTAAAAGATTTTACTTTATTTTATTTTATTCTTGATAAAGCAAGAATTTATCATTCTTTCTCTCGTTCGATAATTATTAATTTGAATAATTTAAGACGTATTTTAACATATCATATTCCTCTTAACAAATTAATTTATACTTATAAAATATTAAAAGACGAAAAATTATTAATAGAAATTGGAAAATATGATATGACATTTTTCAAAGAAAATTTAAATTTTGATACTTATGATATTGGTAATTATTTAGATTTTATTAGAAAATATCACTCGAAAAATGAAAATGGTTTAAACGAATTATTTTTCAGGTTAAAAAGCCTAAAAATTGGAAGTGATTTGTGGTATGATACTTTATACCATTTATTTGATTTAAAATTTGATGAAAAAATTTTACTTGAATATATAGAAAAATATATAGAAAATTTAGGTTCTGATAAAAATTATAAAAAATTAATTAGTTATTTCCAATGTATTCGTTTTGAAAATTTACAGGAAAAAATTAAAAATTTATTTATTACTCCGGAGAAAAAAAATTTTTTTTCAAAATATTCTGACATTAGCATTTCCAACTCAAATAACATAAAATTAAAATTAGATATAGATTATAAAAACTTATTGAATTTAAAAAAAAGCAGTTCTAATTATTTCATTAAGGTTGTTATAAATGAAAAATATAGTGCTTTTGTAAAAGGAGTAACAAGTTTTAATGAAAATTTGGAAAATAAATTTTTATCTATAAGTTTGTTAGATGAAAGAAATTTGGAAAACATTACTGAAAACGGAATAGTAGAAGAAGTATCTGGTCCAGATAGTTTAATTTTAACAGAACCATTAAAGTTTCATCCGGATTTAATCAGAAATAACCATAAAATTTTGCATATTTTAGATTATTCTTTGAAAGAAAATAAAAAAACCACCATAAATTTTATTCAAGAATTAGGAATAACTTATTTATTTCACAGTAAAATTGAATCTATAAAATATGGAATAGTTATAGATATTTACAAAAATAAAGTTCAAATTTTTGATTTTACAAAAAAGGAATTTGATTATTTTCCTGTTCACGATTATGAAAAGAAAAAATATTATAAAGAGCAAATTGTAACAATAGAGAAAAATGCTAAGTTAGGAATTATAGAGCAGGATAATTATGACGAAAAAATTGGTTTCGAAACAAGTACAATTAATCAAATTAATGCAGATAAAAGAGAAGGTTTTATTTATAATAAAGAAAAATATCAAGAATTTTCTAAGGATTTCTTTTTCTCTTTTGATTCTTGTGATTTTTCGCCTTATCTTGGAGACCTTGTAAAATTCATTCCGGCAAAAAATAATTCTAAGCACTATGTAAATCTTCCAATGGCTTTGAAAATTCATAAAGAAGGTAGCATAACACGAAAATGTAAAATAATAAAGGTTTTTGAAAATTTCACAAAAACAAATATTAAAGGCATTGCGATAGATTTAGAAAGCAAAGAATATTTGAGATTTAAAATTGAAGATAAACACATGAGCAAAATTAAAAATTGCGAAGAATTAGAAGAAGAACAAATTTTTGAATATATTTTGGTTGTTTCTGCAAAGGAAGAAAATAAAAAGAATATCCTGCTTTTAAAATTATTAATTTAAAAAATTAATATTTTAATTTAAAAAGAATATTTTAATTTAAAATTAAAAAAAATTTTTATGAAAAAGAGACCATTATTTTTAATATCTAATGATGATAGCATAAATTCTAAGGGTTTAGAAGTTTTAATAAATATAGTAAAACCGTTTGGTGATATTGTTGTTGTTGCTCCAATTGAAGCACATTCTGGAATGTCGCATGCAATTACTATGCGTTTTCCGCTAACTTTTGAGAAAATAAAAGAAGAAAAACATCTAGAAATTTATAAATGTTCTGGCTATCCAGTGGACTGTGTAAAAATTGCTTTAAATGAAATTTTAGAAAAAAAGCCAGATTATATTTTATCTGGAATTAATCACGGTTCTAATTCGTCTGTTGCGGTTATTTATTCCGGAACTATGGCTATTGCCATAGAAGGAGCTTTGCATTCCATTCCGTCTGTTGGTTTTTCCATAGAAAATTTTAGTTTAGATGCTGATTTTTCAAATGTTGAAAAATATATTTATGTAATTTTAAAAAATTTAATAAAAAACGGCATACCAAAAGGAGTTTGTTTAAATGTAAATATTCCGAAAGATGTAAAAAAAGTTAAAGGAATAAAAATTTGTAAAGAAGCAAAAGGAAAATGGCAAGAAATTTTCGTAAAAAGAAAACACCCTTACGGAAAAGATTATTTCTGGCTGACAGGAGAATTTGTAGATTTAGAAAATGATAAAGAAAAATCTGATGTTTTTGCTTTGGAAAATAATTATATTGCAATTACTCCAATAAAAACAGACTGGACTGATTATCCGACAATTAAAAAATTAGAAAAATGGGATTTATAAAAAACAAAGAGAAATTTGATAAATTTTTTATTGGGCTTTTGGCTGGAATTTTTACACCTTTTATTTCTTTAATTATTTTTTGGAGATACAATATTGAAATGTTTCCAAGTATTTTATCTTTTTATGAAAAAATACAAATTGAAGATATTTATATAAAATTAATTAGTCTTTTGACAATTACAAATTTGTTGGCATTCTATATATTTTTAGAAATGAAATTATATAATTCTGTAAAAGGAGTAATTGCAGCAACTTTCTTTTTTGCTTTTACAGTTGTTATTTTGAAGTTTTTTTGAAATTTTTTATAATTAAAATTTTTTTCAAAAATCGTCCAAAATTTTAACATTTTTTATTTTGGAATTAAAAAAAAATTTTTTTTCAAAAAAACATCAAAATTTTAATATTTTTATAATTTCAAAATAAAAAAATTTTTTTTAAAAAATCGTCCAAAATTTTAATATTTTTTATTTTGAAATTAAAAAAAATTTTTTTTAAAAAATCGTCCAAAATTTTAACATTTTTTATTTTGAAATTTAAAAAAATTTTTTTCTAAAATCATCCAAAATTTTAACATTTTTTATTTTTGAATTAAAAAAAATTTTTTTCAAAAATCGTCCAAAATTTTAACATTTTTTATTTTGAAAATTTAAAAAAATTTTTTTTTCAAAAAAACATCAAAATTTTAATATTTTTATAA
>JAOZVH010000114.1 GCA_029938235.1 Bacteroidales bacterium | reverse complement strand
AAATTCTTTCCTGCTTTCTTGTAAAGAAGAAGAAAATTCTTTCCTGCTTTCTTGTAAAGAATAAAAAAACTCTGCTCTATTTTTTTTTATAGCAGCATCCTGAGATTCTGTTTGAGCTTTAATAAGTTCTAAAATACTTTGTGTTGTTAACATTTCAATATAAATTAAATTATTTTTTTAATTTACAATTATAAAATTTTTTTTTTTATAAAAAAAATTTTTTGATAAAAACGATAATTTTTTAATGATTTTTTATAATTAAAATTTTTTTTTCAAAAAATGCAATTTTTTTTAATTTTTGAATTAAAAAATTAATTTTGTATAAAATTTACAAAAAATATTTTTAATGAAAAATTTATCTATTTTAAAAAAAATTTTAATTGTTTTTTCTTTTGTTGGACTTACAAGTTTAATAATTCAAGGCTTGTTACTAAATAATATTTTCGAGACAGATATTGAAAATATAGTGGATGAAACATTTAAGGAAAGTATTAAAACAAAGAAAAAAGAAATTGAAAATTATTTCGAATTTTCTATAAAAAAAATAGAATTAATGAGTAGCTCTATGGGTGTTCAAAATCTTTTCGAAAGATTAGAAAAATATCATGATAATAAAAAATTAAAAAAATATGAAAATTTTCCTGTTAATTCTAAAGAATATAATAAAATAACAGGAATATATTCGGAGTATTTTTCAGATTATATAGAAATTAATAATTATCATGACATATTTTTTATTTGTAAAGAGCATGGACACCTAATGTTTAGTGCAAAACATGAAGATGATTTTGGAACAAATCTTTCCTCAGGAAAATACAAAAAATCACAGCTTGCAAAGCTTTGGAAAAAAGTTTTAAAAACAGAAGAAACTGTAATTATCGATTATAAATTTTATAAACCTTCTAATGAAGAAGCTTTTTTTATTGGAACTCCAATTTATAAAGATAGTAAATTAATTGGTGTTCTTACTTTACAAATGTCTGGAAAAAAATTAGAAAATATTCTAAATAAAAAAAATTCAATTTACAAAACTTCCGAAGCTTATGTTGTTGGTAAATCTTTTGATGGAAAATTTAAATTAAAAACAAACAGGATAATAAAAAAAGGAAAAATTGGTGATAAAAAAAAAGATAAGTACATTAAAAAATGTATAAATACTCAGGAGGATGGCAGTTATATAAAAGTTGGTTCCACAGGTGAAAAAGAGTATGTTTATTTTTCTCCCTTAGAAATAAAAAATTTAAACTGGGCTATCTTTTACACAACGAGTGTTGACGAAGTGATGCAAAATGTTTATCTTGGAAGAAAAATAATAATTATTATTACCTTTATTATGATAATAATGATAATAGTTTCTGCTTTTTTCTTAGCAAAATCCATTTCTAAACCAATTGGAAATGTAGTATATTCTATGGAAAAAATGTCTCATAAGAATTTAGATTTTGAAAGCTATGAAGAAAGAGGCGATGAAATTGGGAAACTTTATAAATCAATAAATAGTGTAAATAAAAATTTTTTAGAAATAATTACAAAAATTTTAAAAATCTCTAAATCTGTTTCTTCATCAAGTAAACAGCTAAGTATTGTATCTCATGAAGTTTCTGAACGAGCAAGTGAACAAGCTTCATCTACAGAAGAAATTTCATCATCTATGGAAGAAATGCTTGCAACTATAAATTCTAATACAAAAAATGCAATTGAAACAAATGAAATTTCTAAAAAAGCAGCAAGTAAAACAAAAAAAACTGGGGAAATTTTTAATGAAACAATAAAATCAGTTTCTGATATTAACGAAGGAATATTAATAATAAAAGATATAGCTTCTCAAATTAATTTATTGTCATTAAATGCTTCCATAGAAGCGGCAAGAGTTGGTACTTCCGGAAGAAGCTTTGGTGTTGTTGCTGACGAAATTAGAAAACTTGCCGAAAAAACTAATAAAGCATCTATAAAAATAGAAAAATTATCAAATTTAGGACAAAAAAACTCTGAAATTACAAATGAAAATTTGAAAAATTTAATTCCAGAAATAATAAAAAGTGCTAAGTTAGTAAATAATATTACATTTGCGAGCAAAGAACAATCAAATGGAGCGGAAGCAATAAATAATTCAGTACAACAATTAACAGAAATTACAAATGAAAATTCTGCATCAGCAGAAGAAATGTCAGCGTCTGCAGAAGAATTATCAATACAAGTTGAAAATTTAAAATTAACTGTTTCTGATTTTAAAACAGGAAAAGAAAATATTTATGAAAAAGAAATTAATAAAAAAATTGTAATTCAAGAAAAAACAGATTATGAAGGATCAAAAGATCTATCTGGTTTTAAAATAAAACTAAATAAAGAAAAATTAGATGACGAATATGAAAAATTTTAATAATTTTCAAATTCAAAAAAAATATTTTCCAAAAAAACGACAATTTTTTAATGATTTTTTTAATTAAAAATTTGTCCAAAATTTTAATGATTTTTATAATTTTTTTTCTAAAATCGTTCCAAAATTTTAATGATTTTTTATAAAAATGGATTTATTATTTTTAAACGATTTTCAATTATCAAATTGTTCTGCATATCTTCTGAATATAAAATACTACAATCATTAATTAATGCTGATGAAATAATCATAGAATCCCAAAAAGAAATATAATATTTTTCACGAATAAATTTTGCAATTTTATAATTTTCCAATTTTAATGAAAAAACATTGCTTATTTTCAATATACCGTTGACCTTTTCATTAATTAAAAACTCAGATAGTTTGTATTTTTTCAACAAAACCCAATGAAATTCATTAATAACCTGAATGGAAACATTTATATTTTTGTATATGTTTTTATGAAAAAAATTAATTGTTTTTTTATGTTTTATCAACTCTCTATCTTTTATAGACATATAAATCCATAAATTTGAATCTATAAAAATTTTATTTGTTTCTATATATTTCATCTCTATCAAATTTTATGTAATTTTCTACCGCTATTGGAGAATAAAATGTTTTTGGTAATTCTAATATTTCTGATTTATAATTTTTATTATAAATTTTAGATTTAAACAATAAATATTTATAAAAAATCATAAGCTCTTGTTTTTCCTTTTCTGGTAAAATAGAAATATTTATTTCTATTTTATTTTTTTTTTGCAATTCCATTTTATTCTTTTTATTTAAAATGCAAAGTTAAATAAAAATTAAAAAAAACATCAAAATTTTGATGTTTTTTTTAATTTTTATTTAAATAGAAGTATCTTTTTATTAAAAATTTAGAAGGATACCAAGAAGCAAATAAATTAATAAAAAAAACAACAATAAAAACATATAAAAAATCTATAAATTGCATATTTACAGGATAATAATCTATTATAAAAACTCCATCTCCAAGAGAAATTAAATGAAATTTTTCTTGTAAAAAAGATAAAAATGCTCCAAATAATAGACCGAAAAATATTCCTGTGATAGAAATTAAAAGACCTTCTAATAAAAATATTCTTTCTACAATTTTTCTATTTGCTCCGAGATTTCTTAAAATAATAATATCATCTTTTTTATCAATGATCAACATACTCAGCGAAGCAATAATATTAAAAGAGGAAACCGTCAATATAAAAGTTAGTATTAAAAAAATTATCCATTTCTCAGATTTCATCGTTTTAAACAAAAGTTCATTTTGTTCATAATGGTTTTTTATAGAAAAATTTTTTCCTAATATTTTTTTTATTTTTTCTTGAACGACATTTTTATTGCAATTTTCATTTAATTTCAATTCTACAGAATTAACTTCATTTTTTTTATAATTAAATAACTCTCTTGCAAAATTTATAGGCACAATAATATATTCAGAATCAAAATCTAATTGTATAGAAAAAATGCCTGATGGATGAATCATCTTATGGTTCAAAACTTTATTAATATTTGTAGAAATTTTTTTTGTTCGGCGGGGCGAATAAATATGAATTGGGTCAATTAAACCTATACTCATTTGCAAATTATAAGCAAGTCCTCTTCCGATTATTGCGTAGTTTATATTTTTTTCTTTTAAAATAAATTCACCGTCATAAATGTTATTTTCAAAATTATTCATTTTTAAAAAATTTTCATCTACAGCTTTTATTTTTGCAATATGTTGTTTTTTCCTAAATTTTAATAAAGCATTTTCTTCTATATTTTCGGAAAAATAAATTACATTTTCTAAATTTTTTACTTCTTCGAAATTTTCATTATTAATGAAAAAAGTTTTTCCAACTACAGATGTGATTTTTAAATCTGGATTAAATTTACTAAATAAAGATTTTATCAAAATGTCAAAACCATTAAAAACCGACAAAATTACTATCAAAGACATTGTTCCAACGGCAACACTGATAATAGAAATTAAAGAAATAAGGTTAATTATATTTTGTGTATTTTTTGAAAAAAAATAACGCTTTGCTATAAAAAAAGAAAAATTCATAATATTTTTATTATTTTTTTTATAAAAATATACGATTTTTCAAAAAAAAAATTTTTTGAAAAATTACATTTTTTTTTAATTTTTTTCTGATATAAGATATGCTTTTATTACATAAAGTTGTCCAGTTTCATAACGAATAACTTTTATCATTTGGTTTTTTTCTAAAAATCCCATTTCTGATTTAGCATCATAAATTTTTTCATTTATTTGTATTTTTCCAGAAGGTCTTAAATCAGTAATTGCTTTACCAATTTCACCTATCATTTCCTTATTTTTTGCTTCAACACCAATAAAACCTGTTTCTTTTTTTTGTGTAGATTTTAAAACTAAGAAACTAAAATTTTCTGAAGTTATTATTTTACTAGCAAAATATAAAGAAATCAAAAAAGATAAAAATATTGAAATGGTTACAAAAAATAAAGATTTAAGAAACAAATTAGTTGCAAATACAATATCCCAAGAGAAAATAATATTATCTATTAAACTTAAAGTTAATGCAAAAATCATTAAAATTGTTCCGGAAATTCCAGTTATTCCAAAACCGGGTACAACAAAAACTTCTAATGCAATTAAAATAATTCCGATTAAAAAAACTAAAATTTCCCAATTTTCAGCTAATCCTTCCAAATATAAAGGAGAAAAATATAATACAGAAGCAAGTATAGACGCAATTATTGGAAATCCAATTCCGGGGGTTTGTAATTCGAAATAAATTCCACCAATAATTATCATTATTAAAATTCCTTGTAAATAAGGACTTAAAAATAAAAGAATAAATTTTTCTAAACTTGTGTATTCATATTTCTTTATTTCATAATTTTCTATTTTTGCTAATTCAAGAACTTCTATAATATTTTCTGCTTCATTTTCACAAAATCCATATTTTATTGCTTCTGAAGTCGTAAAAGTTAAAATTTTTGCACTGTCAATTATTCCCTCTATTTTTATTCTATCATCCACCATCGCTTCTGCAATTTCTGGATTTCTTTTCCATTTTTCTACTTCTTTTCCATTTTCAATTACCTTATGTTTTCCCTTTGTTTCTGCTGTTCCTCGCATCATTCCACGCATATATCCTTGATATTTTTCAGAAACTTTTTCGCCAGATTGATTAACCACCGTCGCAGCACCTATGGTTGAACCCTTTCGCATATAAATAGAATCACAAGCAATGGAAATTAATGCTCCTGCCGAAGCGGCATTGCCATCTATAAACACAAAAACCGGAATTTTAGAATACATAATTTTCCTACGAATGGAATCAGCACTTTCTAATATTCCCCCATAAGTATTCATGTGAATTATTATATAATCAGCATTAATTTTATTTGCTTCTTTGAAACTTTTTTGTGTGGTTCGCCATACTGCCGGAGTGATATTTTCCTTAATATCAAACTGATAAACAATTTTTTTATTATCATCTTTTTTTTGCGAAAAAAGGAAAAATGATAATAAAAAAATATTTAAAATAAATAAAAAAATTTTTTTCATAAATATGGAATTTTTAAAAAATTGACATTTCTGATAAATTTCTTTTTATTTTTCTTAATTGATTTTTTACGCTTCCATCAATTTGTTGATCTTCAACACGTAAAATAAAACCACCAATTAAATTTTCATCTTGCTGCTCTTCTAAATCTATTTGCGTATTAAAGTTATTTTTCACCCAATATTTTATACGACTTCGTAAATTAGGATTAATTTCTCCCGGAGTAATTAGAATTGCCTTTTTTATTCCGGTATGTTTTCTATACATATCAAGGAAATTTCTAGAAATATCTTTCAAAAAGATTTCTCTTTTGTTTTTCAAAAGAATTTTTATGAGGAAAAATGAAGTTTTTGTTAATTTTTTATCAAAAATTTTCTCAAAAAAAATCATCTTATCAGATGCTTGCAAAGTTGGATGTTCTAAAATTAAATTAAAATCTGACAACAAACAAGCATCATATAAAATTTCAACATCATTACGAATAGTACTTAATCGTCCTTGTTCTGAAGCAAGAGAAAATAATGCTTTTGCATAACGTACCGCGATTTGACTGTTTTGCATTTTTAAAAATTTATTAATTAAAATTAATATCTTTCAAAAGCGAATTAATTAAACCAATTTGTTTTTCTTCGGTCTTTAATTTTTCTTTTAAAATTTTTTCCGCAATTTCTATTGAAAAAGTGGAAATTTGCTTTTTCATATCAAGAATGGCAGATTTTTTTTCATTTTCAATTTCAAGCATTGCTTGATTTATTATTCTATCTGCTTCTTCGTGAGCGATTTTTTGTGCTTCGGAAATAATTTTATTTTTTACTTCTCTTGCTTCTTTTAAAAGCTTATCACGTTCTTTCTGAGCTTTTTCTATAATTTTTTCATTGTCCGCTTGTAATTTTTTCATTTGGTCCTTTGCTTTTTCTGCTAACAATAAAGATTTTTCTATGGAAGTTTCTCGTTCTTTTAAAGACTTGAGTATTGGTTTCCACGCAAAAGCTTTTAAAATGAAAAAAACTGTCAAAAAAGACAATAACATCCAGAATAAAAGTCCAATATCAGGAGTTACTAATTGCATAATTTTTTTTTATTAAAAAATTTTTTTTATAAAATAAAATTTTTTTTATAAAAAAAATTTTATTAATTTTAAATAAACAGAATTAAAAAACAAACTACTATGGCAAAAAATGCAACTCCTTCTACAAGAGCCGCTGCAATGATCATATTAGAACGAATATCTGCTAGTGCTTCCGGCTGACGTGCAATTGCTTCCATAGCTTTTCCACCAATTTGACCAATTCCTATACCTGCTCCTATTGTAGCAGCTCCTGCTCCTATTGCTGCTCCGCCTTTTGCCATTCCAACATTTGCTAAAATCAAAAA
This sequence comes from Bacteroidales bacterium, assembly GCA_029938235.1. Classification (GTDB taxonomy): domain Bacteria; phylum Bacteroidota; class Bacteroidia; order Bacteroidales; family 4572-128; genus 4572-128. The sequence continues at coordinate 2,818 of JAOZVH010000114.1, read as the reverse complement.
TAATATTGATAACATAACTAAAAATTTTATTTTAAATAATTTTAAAATGCAAAGATAATATTTTTTTATTAAAATATTTATAAAAAAAAATATTTTCAAAATTTTTGACGTTTTTTCAAAAAAAAAATTTAATGATTTAAAATTATAAAAATTTTGCTGTTTTTTTTGATTATAAAAAATCATTAAAATTTCTCGTTTTTTTGAAAAAAATTTTTTTTAATTATAAAAATGCGTTTTTTTTTTAATTTTTTATATTTGCATAAAAATAAAAAAAATGAAAGAAAAAAACTTAATAAAAAAAGGAAATATAATTTTTAGGAATAAAAAAATTTTGCTTTCAGATTTGCAAGATTTTATTTATCAATTAAAAATTTTCAAAGCAAAAATTTTAAAAAATAAAAAAGAAGAAAATTTAAAATACAATTTAAGAGATTTTTTAAAAAACACTTTTTATAAAAAAAATACGATAAATGTAAAAGAAAATTTCGACCTCGCTATTTTTTCGGAAAAAACAAATAATTTAGAAACGATTTTCGAAACAAAAATTCCAGATAGCAGAGAAATAATTTCTACAGAAAATTTGCAAAATAAATCTATGTATCAAATTTTGTTATATTTCTTGCAAGAGCGAATAATTCATAAGAATAATAATTTAAAAAATTTAATAATAACAAATTTTTATAAATGGTTTATTTTCGATGCATCAGATTTTGAAAAATTATTTTTTGAAAATAAAGAACTAAAAAATGAATTCGAAGAATGGAATAATAATAAAAAGGTTTCCAAAAAAACAGATTTTTTTTATAAAGAAATTGCAAAAAAATACATTGAAAAATTTGAAAATCAAATAAAATTTACTTATTTTGACATTGAAAATCTCGACACAAATCTTGAAAAAAATCAAAAGTTTCTTGTTTCTTTATATAAAATTTTTTCTCCATATTCGCTTTTAAAAAGATCTTTTGAAAACGATAATAATACATTAGACAGAAAATTTTATAATGAATTATTGTATATTATTGGTTTAGAAGAAGTTGAAGTTTCTGGAAAAGTTTTAATTAAAAGAAAAAAGAAAAAAAATTATGCTTCTCTAATTGAAAATACAATTTCTGTTATAGGAATGGAAGAGCCATCATTTTATGATATTGATATTTATGAATATGGAGAAACAAAATCTGAACAAATAGAAAATATTGCCTTAGAATTAAATATTTTATGGGTAAATCGTATTATTTTTTTGAAACTTCTGGAGGCACAATTAATTTCTTTTCATAGAAAAGATAAAAATTATTCTTTCTTAGAAATTCTAAAAATTAATGATTTTGACGAATTAAATGAATTATTTTTTGAAGTTTTATCGAGAAAAGAAGAAAAAAGAATTTCTTATTTAAAAGAAAAATTTAATTTTATTCCATATTTGAACAGCTCTTTATTTGAAATTTCTAATTTAGAAAGAGAAGTAATAAAAATTAATTCCATTAAAAATCGTTTAAAACTTATTCTTTATAAAGATAGCGTTTTAAAAAACGAAAAAAATAGTTTGCCTCTTTTGGAATATATTTTTAAATTCCTCAATTCTTTTGATTTTACAAATGTAAAAGCCGACGAAGTTCAAAAGGAGGAAAAAAACTTAATTAATGCCTCTGTTTTGGGATTGATATTTGAAAAAATAAACGGTTATAAAGAAGGTTCTTTTTTTACTCCGAGTTACATTACGATGTATATGAGCCGCGAAACCATTCGCCGTGCAGTTTTACAAAAATTTACAAGTTTGCCAAAATTTAAAAATTTGAAAAATTTCGACGAACTAAAATATGAAATAGAAGACAGAAAAGAAGCAAATAAAATAATCAATTCTTTGAAAATTTGCGACCCCGCAGTTGGTTCTGGACATTTTCTCGTTTCCGCATTAAATGAAATTATTGCTATAAAATCTGAACTCGGAATAATGGAATACAGAAATAAAAAAAGAATAATGTATTATAAAGCGGAAGTTATAAATGATGAATTGGTCATAACAGATAAAGAAACAGAGGAAATTTTTGAATATAATCTAAGTGAAAAAAATAATCCCATAGATTACAAACAGGAATTGCAAGAGGCAATATTTTATGAAAAACAATATTTAATAGAAAATTGTCTATTTGGTGTAGATATTAATCCTAACTCGGTGAACATTTGTCGTTTACGAATATGGATAGAGCTGTTAAAAAATGCTTTTTATAATAAAGAAAGCAATTATAAAAGTTTAGAAGTTTTGCCAAATATTGATATAAATATTAAAAAAGGTAATTCTTTAATTTCTTGTTTTTCTTTAAATGGAAGTAATATAAAAAAGATGGCTCTTTCAACAAAAAAATATAAAGAGCAAGTATTTTTATATAAATCCACAACAAACCGCATAGCAAAAAGAAAAATAGAAAAAGAAATTAATGATTTAAAAAAGAAATTTGCAAAAAATGTTAATTCGACAGATGAAGACTATAAAATATTAAAAGAAAAAAAAGATGAAATGGCTAAAATGCCTATGATTTTTACTCAGGAAGAAAAAAAATTTTGGATAAAAAAGCTGAAAATATTAACGAAAGAAATTGAAAATTTAGAAAAAATTTACAAGAAAAAGTTAAAAACTATCTATGAAAAAGCATTCGAGTGGCGTTTCGAATTTCCAGAAGTTTTAGACGAAAATGGAAACTTCGAAGGTTTTGATATTGTTATGGGAAATCCGCCTTATATAAGTGCTGTAGATATGTCGAGAAATGCTCAATTAAAAACATATTTTAAAAATAATTATGATGTTGTAAAAGGAGCTTATGAT
>JAOZVH010000113.1:4607-10151 GCA_029938235.1 Bacteroidales bacterium | reverse complement strand
ATTATAAGGAAGCTTTAGAAAATAAAATTTATAGAGAAAATATTATTAATGTTCCTATAGTTTTTGCCGGAAAAGAACCATATATAAACAAAATAAATTATTGAAATTTTGGTTTTTTTGAAGAAATTTTTTTTGAAATAAAACATTAAAATTTTGGTTTTTTTGGAAAAAAATTTTTTTTGAAATAAAATATTAAAATTTTGGCATTTTTTGGAAAAAATTTTTTTTTAATAAAATATTAAAATTTTGGCGGTTTTTGGAAAAAAATTATTTTTAATAAAATATTAAAATTTTGGCGATTTTTGAAAAAAATTATTTTTAATAAAATATTAAAATTTTGGCGATTTTTGAAAAAATTTTTGGTTCTTGGAACCTTTTTGTGAAATATAAATTTTTTTTATTAAAAATAAAAAGATTATGATTCATCGTCCACGATGATTTCGTTGCATCGTCCTATAAAGCATTGATGTTTAATGTTTTAATGACGATTTGGAATAAAATTTTTGAAAAATATTTTGAAAAAAAGCATAAATTTTTCACATTTTTTTTATAAAAAAAACTCACCACAAAAAGGTTCTATAGCCAAATTTTTTTTTAATAAAACATTAAAATTTTGGCATTTTTTCAAAAAATTTTTTTAAATGATTTAAAAAACATTAAAATTTTGGCATTTTTTCAAAAAATTTTTTTTAATTATATTAACAATATAAAAATTTAACTCCTTGTAAATTTATATAAATTTGTTTTAGATTTTGATAATCTAAAGCATCAAAAACTTTTGAAATAAAATATTCATAATTTCCATTTTTTGACTTTTCTAAAATTACAAATTGCCAAATTCTTCCTATAACAAAACTTCCAAATATTTTATTTGTTTTATTCAAATTAATTGCTGCTAACATCTCTGCAAGAACTTGATATTGTGGATTTCCTCCTGGATTTATAGTTTTTTTGTGCTCTTGTATAAAAAAATATGGTGTTTTTGGTCTATATATTCCCTTAGCAACCATTAAATCTGGTTTTCCTTTTAATATAAAATTATTTAATTCACAAGATATTTCCGAACCATACCAATCTTGAACATCTTTAAAATAGAAATTTACTTTATTTATAATTGGAACTATAAATTTTACAGTAAGTTTTTGTTCATTGTAATATGATAGGTATAATCTATGTAAATTAATATGATTTTTCAAAAAATTTTCTTCTTCTGCGGAAATTTTATAATTGTAATTAAACCATTCTACAAATTTTTTATCATTAATCACCTGTTTAATATTTACAACTTCCATTAATTTTTCAACCGTTGCAAATCTAAAATTTATAATTTTTTTCATATAACTATGTTTTATAATGAATAAAAGAATATTTAAAAAAATACGAAAAATTTTAATATTTATTATTAATAATAATTTTTGAAAAATACGATTTTTTTTTTAATTTAAAAAAAACGTTCAAAAATTTAATGTCTTAAAAAAAAAAATTTTTTCAAAAATCACCCAAAATTTTAATAATTTTTAATTTCAAAATAAAAAAATTTTTTTTCAAAAATCGTCCAAAATTTTAATAATTTTTAATTTAAAATAAAAAAATTTTTTTTCAAAAATCGCCCAATATTTTAATTTTTTTTAATTTAAAAATAAAAAATTTTTTTTCAAATTCGCCCAATATTTTAATATTTTTTAATTTCAAAATTAAAAAAATTTTTTTCAAAAATCGTTCAAAATTTTAACATTTTTATAATTTCAAATTAAAAAAAATTTTTTCAAAAAAACACCCAAAATTTTAAATATTTTAATTTCAAAATTAAAAAAAAAATTTTTTAAAAATCGTCCAAAATTTTAATGTTTTTTGAAAAAATATTTTTTATCATTTAAAATAAAAAAAATAAAAGCGACGAATTTTTAAATTATCCAGCCCACCCGTCTCTGTCTAAATTTCTATATTGTATTGCTTCTGCAATATGATAAGTTTTTATATTTTCTGATTTATCAAGGTCTGCAATTGTTCGTGAAACTTTTAAAATTCTATCATAAGCACGTGCCGATAAACCTAATTTATTCATGGCAACTTTCAATAAAGATTGACTTTTCTTATCTAATTTACAATGTTTTCTTAATAAAGATGTATTTATTTGAGAATTTGAATAAATATTTTTTTCATTTTTAAACCTATTTTTTTGTATTTCATTTGCTTCAATAACTCTTTTTGCAATTATACTGCTGCTTTCTTCTAAGCTTTCTCTTGAAATTTCGTCGTAAGAAACCGGAACAACTTCTATGTGAATATCTATTCTATCTAAAAGTGGTCCAGATATTTTTGTCAAATATCTTTGAACCATGTTCGGAGAACATAAACATTCTTTTTCCGGATGATTATGATAGCCACAAGGACAAGGATTCATAGACGCAATTAACATAAAACTTGCTGGATATTTAACAGAAAAATTTGCTCTGGAAATTCTTATCATTCGGTCTTCTAATGGTTGTCGCATAACTTCCAAAACAGTTCTTTTAAATTCAGGTAATTCATCCAGAAAAAGTATGCCGTTATTTGCTAATGAAATTTCTCCTGGTTGTGGAATTTTTCCTCCTCCAACAAGTGCAACATCGCTAATTGTGTGATGCGGAGAACGAAACGGTCTTATTGTCATTAAAGAAGTTTCACTGCCAATTTTTCCTGCAACAGAATGAATAATGGTTGTATCTAAGGCTTCATGCAAAGAAAGTGGAGGCAAAATTGTCGGCATTCGTTTTGCAAGCATAGTTTTTCCCGAACCAGGCGCACCTATCATAATTAAATTATGTCCACCTGAAGCAGCAATTTCTAATGCTCTTTTAACTTTTTTTTGTCCTTTTACATCAGAAAAATCTATATTATATGATTTTATTTTAGAAAAAAAATCTTTTCTTGTATCTACTTTTGTTCTTTCTATTTTTAAATTTCCATTGAAAAATTCTATTACCTCGATAATATTTTCTACACCGTAAATTTCTAAATTATCTACAACAGCAGCTTCTTTTGCATTTTTTTTTGGTAAAATAAAACCTTTAAAACCTTCCTTTCTTGCTTGTATTGCAATGGGCAAAACTCCACGAATTGCTTGTAAACTTCCATCAAGCGAAAGCTCTCCCATAATAATATATTTATCAATATCTTGATAATCAATTTGTTCGGAAGCAGATAAAATACCAATTGCAATTGGTAAATCAAAAGAAGCTCCTTCTTTACGAATGTCCGCTGGAGCCATATTAATAATAATTTTTCTGCCAGGTATTCTGTAACCATTATTTTGTAAAGCAGAATCTATTCTTTGTTGACTTTCTCTGACAGCATTATCCGGAAGTCCGACAAGATAAAATTTCGCTCCGGAACTAATATTTACTTCTATTGTAATGGTAGTAGATTTTATTCCCTGAACAGAACCAGCGTAAACTTTTATAAGCATAGAAAAATATTTTTAATGATTTCCATAAAATTAAATTTCATTTTTAATTTCTAAAAGTTTTTTTTTTATTTTTTGTAATTTTTTTATTATCTCAAAAATTTTTAAATTTTCATCTTTATTTTCCCTTATTTTTTTATTTGCTCCTTTCAAAGTCATACCTTTTTCTTTAACAAGAAAATAAATTAAATGAAAATTTTTTATGTCTTTTTTTGTAAAAATCCTATTGCCTTTTTTATTTCTGCTTGGTTTTATAATTTCAAAATTATTTTCCCAATAACGAATCAAAGAAATATTTACATTAAATATTTTCGCAACTTCTCCTATAGAATATCTTAATTTGTTTTCCATATAAATAAAAATTTCTAAAAATCATTTTTTTTAATAAAAAAAATTTTTTTCAAAAAAAACGAAAAATTTTTAACATTTTTTTAATTTAAAATTAAAATTTGCAAGAAACATCAATTTTTTAATGATTTTTCAATAAAAAAATAATTATAAAAAAACGATAAAATTTTACAGATTTTAAATTAAAAAAAAATTTTTTCAAAATTCTAAAATTTTATGATTTTTAATAATTAAAAAAACGACAAAATTTTACGAATTTTAAAATTTAAAATTTTTTTTTCAAAATTCGTCCAAAATTTCACGATCTTTTATTTTAAAATAAAAAAATTTTTTTCTCAAAAATACCAAAAATTTTTATGAAACTTTTTTATTAAAAAAAAATAATTATTATTGTAATAAAATTTTTATGAAAAAAAAAATAAGAGTTTTAATAGTTGATGATTCTGCAGTTGTTCGCTTATCTTTAACTTCTATTTTAGAAAAAGATAAAGATATTGAAGTTATGGGAACTGCTTTTGACCCATATTTTGCTGTTAAAAAAATACAAAAAGAAGTTCCTGATGTTATAACACTTGATATAGAAATGCCACGTATGGATGGTTTAACTTTTTTGCGAAAAATCATGTCGCAACACCCAATTCCGGTTGTTATAATTTCATCACTAACAACAAAAGGAGCTGAAACAAGTTTAAAAGCCTTAGAATATGGAGCAGTGGAAGTTATTACAAAACCACAAATGCAAACAAAACAATTTTTTGAAGAGTCTCGTATTCATCTATGTGATATTATCAAAGCAGCTTCTATATCAAGATTAAAAAAGAAAAGAAATATAACTCCTTTGATAGTAAAACCAAAATTGTCAGCAGATGCTATGATACCAGAAGTAAATTATAAATTTAGCAAAAGTATGTTGCGAACAACAGATAAAGTTATTTCTGTCGGCGCTTCAACCGGAGGCACAGAAGCACTTCGGATTTTTTTATCTGGATTACCAATAAATTCTCCCGGAGTTGTTGTTGTTCAACATATGCCTGAAAAATTTACGCTTTCTTTTTCAAAAAGACTAAATGAAATATGTAGAATAAATGTTAAGGAAGCAAAAAACGGAGATAGAGTTCTTAGGGGAAGAGTTTTAATAGCACAAGGAAATAGTCATCTTTTATTAAAAAGAAGTGGAACAAAATATTATGTAGAAGTAAAAAAAGGTCCATTAGTTAATAGGCATCGTCCGTCTGTTGATGTTTTGTTTCGTTCAACTGCAAGATATGCTGGAAAAAATTCAGTAGGTATAATTTTAACTGGCATGGGAGATGACGGTGCAAAAGGAATTTTAGAAATGAAAAAATCAGGTGCAAAAACAATAGCACAAAATGAAAGGACTTGTGTAGTTTTTGGTATGCCAAAAGAAGCAATTAAATTGGGAGGAATAGATGAAGTTTTGCCGCTTAAAATAATAGCCTCTAAAACAATGAGTTTAATAAATCGCATTTAATTAAATGCGATTTGATTTATTAAAAAAAAAATATTTAAAAATTAATTTAATTTATTTAAAAAAAATTATTTGAAAATTAATTTAATTTATTTAAAAAATAATTTGATTTATTAAAAAAAAATTATTTGAAAATTAATTTAATTTATTTAAAAATTAATTTAATTTATTAAAAAAAAATTATTTAAAAATTAATTTGATTTATTAAAAAATTAATTTAATTTATTAAAAAAAAATTATTTAAAAATTAATTTGATTTATT
>JAOZVH010000113.1:0-4507 GCA_029938235.1 Bacteroidales bacterium | reverse complement strand
AAAAAATGAAAGTTAATAATATACCTTATAAAACTGTTCAGATGAAAGATGAAATTGTCTTTCTGATAGACCAGAATAAATTACCTTTTGAATTTTCTATTTTGCGAAGTAAAAATTATAAAGAAACTTGTTTAGCTATAAAAAATATGACAGTCAGAGGAGCAGGAGCCATAGGAGTAACAGCAGCTTTTGCTTTAACACAAGCAATTTTGGAAAAAAGAAAAAATTTATTGGAATTTGTAATAAAAGCAAAAAATGAAATAGAAGCAACAAGACCAACAGCACAGAATTTATTTTTTGCTACAAATAGAGTTTTCAATGCTTTTATAAAAAATAATATTCCAGAAGATGCAATAATAGAAAGTAATAAAATTGCAAAAGAAGACGAAGATTTTTGTAAAAAAATTTCTTATTTTGGAAATAAATTGATAAAAAAAAATTATAGAATTTTAACTCATTGTAATGCTGGATGGCTTGCTTTTGTTGATTACGGAAGTGCCTTATCTCCTATTTATCTTGCCAATAAGGAAAATAAAAATATTTTTGTTTATGTAGATGAAACTCGTCCCAGAAGTCAAGGAGCAAGATTAACTGCTTGGGAATTAGAAAACGAAAATGTTAAACATAAAATTATTCCGGATAATGCTGCATCTTATTTGATGGCAAATAAAAAGGTAGATATGATAATTGTTGGTGCTGATAGGATAGCAAAAAATGGTGATGTCGCAAATAAAATAGGAACTTTGGGAAAAGCAATTTCTGCAAAATATTATAATATTCCATTTTATGTTGCTGCTCCTTCTTCAACTATAGACATGAATATTGAAAACGGTAATCAAATTAAAATAGAAGAAAGAAGTCAAGATGAAGTTTTGTATCAAAAAGGTTTAAATAAAGATGGAAAAATAGAAAAAATTCTTGTTTGTTCACCAAATTCCTCTGCAATTAATCCAGCTTTTGACATTACAAAAGCAGAATTAATAACTGGAATTATTACAGAAAAAGGTATTTTCAAAACAGAAGATATTAAAAATTTTTTTGATTATAAGGCTTGAATTTTTAAAAAATTTAAAATTAATTTATAGATTAAATATATAAATTATAAGGAAAATGCTTTATATAAAATATATAAAGCAAATTTTTTACATATACAAAAATTATTTTTCATAATTCGTCCAAAATTTTAATAATTTGGAAATTTAAATTTCCAAATTATTATTTTAAGAATTTAAAATTTTCACCTAAATATTTTGCATTTTCACCTAAATTTTCTTCTATTCTCAATAATTGATTATATTTTGCAATTCTGTCAGAACGAGATGCAGAACCAGTTTTTATTAATCCTGTATTTAATGCTACAGCTAAATCAGCAATAGTTGTGTCTTCAGTTTCTCCGGAACGGTGAGAAATAATTGAAGTCATAGAATTTTCTGTTGCGAGTTTTACTGCTTCTATGGTTTCTGTAAGCGTTCCAATTTGATTAACTTTTATCAAAATAGAATTAGAAATTTTCCTATCAACTCCAATTTGCAGACGTTTTACGTTTGTAACAAATAAATCATCACCAACAATTTGCACTTTGTGTCCGATTTTTTTTGTTAATAATTTCCAAGCGTCCCAATCGTCTTCGTCTAAGGCATCTTCTATAGAAATTATTGGATATTTATTTACCCAATTTTCCCAATAAGCGACCATTTCTTCGGAAGAAAAATCTTTATTTATAGAATCAAAATGATAAATCTTTTTCTTTTTATCATAAAATTCTGAAGCAGCAACATCCAAAGCAATAAAAATATCTTTACCAATTTTATAGCCAGCTTTTTTTATTGCCTGCATAACGACATCCATTGCTTCTTCGTTAGATTTTAAATTTGGAGCAAAACCTCCTTCGTCGCCAACATTTGTAGAATGTCCTTTTTCTTTTAAAACTTTTTTCAAATTATGAAAAACTTCTGTTCCCATACGAAGTGCATGGCTAAAATTTTTCGCTCCAACAGGCATTATCATAAATTCTTGTATATCAATTTTATTGTCTGCGTGTGAGCCTCCATTCAAAATATTCATCATCGGAATGGGCATTGTATTTGCATTTATGCCTCCAATGTAACGATATAAAGTTTGTCTCGTAAATTGTGCACCAGCTTTTGCAACAGCAAGCGAAACTCCTAAAATAGCATTAGCACCAAGATTAGATTTATTTTCTGTGCCATCTAATTTTATCATTTTTTTATCTATCAAATTTTGCTCTGTAACAAAATAACCTTGCAATTCTTTATTCAAAATATTATTCACATTATGGACTGCCCTCAGAACACCTTTCCCAAGAAATTTATTTTTATCTTTATCTCTTAATTCTAAGGCTTCGTATATTCCTGTGGAAGCACCAGATGGAACTATAGAACGTCCCAAAATACCACTTTGTGTTAAAACATCAACCTCTACGGTTGGATTTCCTCGTGAGTCAAGAACTTGTCTTGCATGAATTCTTATAATTTTACCCATTTTTTTAAAAAATTTTTTTTTTAAGATACAAAGTTAATAAACTTTTCAATTAAAATATAAAATATTTTATTTGAAAATTTTATGGTATTATTTTTGAAATATCTATTAAAAAAAACAAAAATATTATGAAAAATTATTTTTTTATCACTTTTTTATTTTTTAATTTGTGTATCTTTGGACAAGATATAAGCACATTAACAAAAGGAAAGAAAAAGCAATATCAAATGGCAAATGAATTTTTTGAAGAAAATAATTTTAAAAAAGCCACAGATATATTTGAAAAAATTCATAAAATAATTCCAAGTAACTTGGAAATTAATTATAAATTAGCATATTGTTTTCTGAGAGGTACTTCCAGAAAAAAAGAAGCAATAATTTTATTAGAAAGAGTTGTAAAATCCTACAAGAAAAAAAACGAAGATTATAAAAAAGCACATTATTTACTTGGAAAAGCATATCATTTTAATTATCAATTTTCAAAAGCAATAGAAACATTTAAAAGTTTACAAGAAATTCTAAAAAAAAGTGAAAAAGATTTTTTATTAGAAATAGATAATGATGTTCTAATGTGCAGAAATGCAATTCAATATATCAAAAAACAATCTGATATAAGTATTCAAAATTTAAGTTTATTAATTAATTCTGAATTTGATGAGATGACACCTATTATCTCAAAAGATGGAGAAACTTTAATTTTTACATCTAATAAAAAAAGCGGTCATTCAAAAAAGAAAAATGAAGATGGAAGTTTTCATAAAAAAATTTATATTTCAAGGAAAAATAATGAATTAAAATGGTCTGTTCCGGAAATTTTTACTGATAAAATAGATAATAATATAAATTATATTTCCTCAAGTGTTTCAAATGACGGAGAACAATTATTTGTTTACTTATCTGAAAAATCAAAAAATTATGACATTTTTGTTTGCGATGTTCAAGGGGAATTTTGGTCAGAGCCGAAAGAAATTGGCGAAAATGTAAACACTAAATTTAATGAAACTCATGCATCTTTGGCGGCAGATGGAAAAACTTTGTATTTTGTTAGTGATAGAAAAGGTGGTTTTGGTGGTAAAGATATTTACAAAGTGAAAAGATTGCCAAATGGAAATTGGAGTAAAGCAGAAAATCTTGGCGAAACAATAAATTCTCCTTTCGACGAAGAAAGTCCATATCTTTCTGAAAAAAATATTTTATATTTTAGTACCAATTCACCAAAAATTAGTATGGGTGGTTTTGATATTTGTAAAAGTAAATTAAATGAAAAAGGTATTTGGGGAAATTTAGAAAATTTATATTATCCTATAAATACCATAGAAGATGATATGTATTTTTATCCAACAAAAGACGAAAAAATATTTTATTACAGCTCTGTAAAAGAAGACAGCAAAGGAGAAATGGATATTTATTTTGTTAATATTTTTGACGAAGAAGAAAAATATAAAACAGTTTTTTCTGGTAATGTAGAATTGGAAAATAAAACGAATTACGAAGATATAGAAATTTCTATAGAAAATAAAAAAACAAATAAATTAGTAGGAACTTACAAAACAAATTCTAAAACAGGAAAATATATTTTTATTTTAGAAAATGGAGAATATTCTGTGAATTATCATGCAGATGAATATAAAAATTTTAAATTTTTTTTAGAAGTAAAAAGAGAAAATTCATATAAAAGAATTAAAAAAATTATTAAATTAAAAACAAAAAAATTACTTTTTGAATAATTATATTTTGTAAATAAAAAAATTTTTTTCAAAAAATGCCCAAAATTTTAACATTTTTTAATTCCAAATTTTTAAAATTTTTTTTTCAAAAAAGCCTAAAATTTTAACATTTTTTTAATTATAAAATAAAAAAAATTTTTTTCAAAAAATGCTATTTTATTTAAAAAATGAAAAATTTTAAAAACAAATTTTTAAATTAAATTTGTATTTTTAAATGATTATTAAGAATATAATGACCTACAATTTAAATATAAGAGAGGAAGAACTAAAAAATAAAATAG
>JAOZVH010000009.1:13686-30652 GCA_029938235.1 Bacteroidales bacterium | reverse complement strand
AAAGGCTTTTATTTTACCTGAATTTCTTTTTAAAAAACCTATTTTTTGAGACTTGATTCTAAGTATTCGATAGAAAATAAATCGGATAAATTCTTTGTAAAATCTTGAAGTATCGAAGGCGAAATATTTGTTTTCATTCGAAAAATAAGATTTTATGAGAGAAAACATAAAATATTATTTTTTATATCAAAAAAAAGAATTATAATTGCCTTAAAATCAATAATTTATTCCTTAGACTGATGGCTATGGCGTGGACGCTTGACGCATAAGGATTGGCAATTTAAAGAACAATTTAAATTTAATAATGTGCGGTGAAAACACCGAACAGGCGCAGAATTTAATAATGTGCGGTGAAAACAACCCCAACGCAAGAATATAAAAAAAAATAACTTTGAATTTAAATCCAAAGTTATTAAAAATGTATAATATATTTTACTTTACTTAAAATATATGTTTATTATTCATCCGTCATCACATACCAGTTTCCATCGTTACCTTGCATTGCATAAGCCATATAACCATTTAGTTCATAAGCTTTTACTAAAGCATCTGCTCCTCCTCTACCTCTACATTTTATTATTCTATATGCAACATCAACAGGATTTTGAGCTAGATACTCATCTATACTATTTTGACTACCAAAAAGATAGAAAATATTTCCGTCTTTATCTTCACAGTAATAAATAAAAATTTCTGTCTCTGGATGAGGAAAATTCTCAAAAATATCATCTATTTGTTGTTGATCTGTTCTAGGATATAAAACTAAAACATCGCCAACATTTTTTTTCTCTTTCACAACGCTTGTATTCACCTCTTCATACATTTCGCTGTCACAAGAATTTAACGTAATACCTAAAAATAAAGCAACTATTAAAAAACTACTAACTAAACTTAATTTCTTCTTCATTATTTCAAAAATTATTAAAGATTTAACAATAAATTATGTTGCAATGATAATATATATATATTAAGTCCAATCTTTTTATTGCTTTTTATATTATTTTTTTTCAATTGATTGATAATCAGTGAGAAAAAATTATAAAAAAAAACAGAGATCCTAAAAATTATGTCTCTATTTTTCAAAAATTATTTTAAAAAAATGCTTAATTTTTTTTAAAATCTTCTCTTTTTAATTCACCTTGTCCATTTTCGAAAGTAATTCTTTCTGAGCTTTGTAATCTATATTTTCTATACCTGCATGAGATTGCAACATTCTCCATGCTTTACGACGCTCTAAACAAAATAATACCATTTGACGCGATAAAATTCTATAAACGGCTTTTCCTGAACTATAATCTATGGTATAAACTTTATTTTTTGGAATAAAAGCTCTATGTTTTTTATTCAAAAAACGTCTATATGTAAAATCGTCCATAGTTATCAAAGAAAGCATTTTTTCTAAAGAAATCATATCTTTTACATCTTCTGCTCCACCTTTTGCAATTTTGTGATGTAAACGGAAACGTGCTTCACCAAATGCCCAATGTGCCGTAGTAAAATCGTATTTTATTTTTGTGCCTTTCACTTTTAAAGTGTGCCAGTCATTTTTTACAGACGGATTAGCCGAAATATTTATAACTTCTTTATAAGTTTCTCCCAAAGAAGGATTAAAAACTATTTCTGGCATTGCTCTACTGTCACGCGCTCTCTGTGCCTCAATTATAGACATATCATCACCAATTCCGTGTTCTGGTTGGCAAGGAGTGTAAGCCTGTATAAAAGTCATTCCTCTATACAATAAACCATCAATTACAGAACGATATAAATTAGCAGAATTTGCCATAGAAACCTGAGCTAAAAATGGTGAACCGTGTCCGTTCATAAAAGATTCCATAACAGATTTTTTTTCTGTTAATTTTCCTTCTGTTGCCGCACCTGCTTGGTTCATATCAAAACCTCCGGTCATTACCGACGAATCAGAATTTTGTCCGCCCGTATTAGAATAAACCTGAGTATCTAATAATAAAACATGAACATTAGGACGATTTTGAAGAACAACCTTAGAAACATTTTGAAAACCAATATCTCCCATTCCACCGTCGCCGCCAACAGCCCAGACTTTTGGTAATTCTTTAATTTCTAAATCAGTCATATAAGCATCAATAAAATGCGTCAATTCAAAATAAGTTTCTTCATCAAATTTCGTTTCGAATTTATTTAAAATAAAATCTGATAAACGCTCAGGAATTACAGAACGACGAGCATTATCTTGAATAAAACTTTCTCCAACTAACCATGCAATTGTTGCTCCGTCTTGGAATAAAGAATTCATCCAAGGATAAGTATGAGGATTATTTGGAGGTGTAGAACCATAAACAGAATTACAACCAGTGTTCGCTGTCATTGCCATTACTGACATTCCATTTTCCAAACGTCCATCTATGGCTTGCCACTTTTTATGATTGTTTGCGTCTTGACGTAAAACCATCGTCAAAGCAGTAATTAATTCTTCATCATTTCCGAAGAATTCTTTTTCAATACGTTGTGCTGTTGCTTTTTTATCCTCAGCACCGTAAGACATAATTAGATGTAAAATTCCTTGTTTAAATAATTTATAAGTATCAAAATCATTTGCTTTTAAATCATTTAAAATGGCAATTCCATTTGCTTCTAATTCATCAGCTTTTTTATTTAAGCGTTCAGCTTTAGCATGAAAAATAGGACGCATTAAAGCCTCAGTAAGAGTTGAAATGGAACGTAAAACAGATTTTTCACCACATCCAGCACAAGAACCATCGCCAGAAACTAATGCTTCATATTTAGAACGTTGTAATAAATGTTGTCTTAGAGATACATTTTTAGATTTTTCCGGAGAATTAGCATCATATAAACCAAGATATTTCGTCGAAGTATCTTTTAATAAATCAAGAAATTGGACTGCTGATTGATGTTTTGCATAAACTTCTTCGGTTTCAGAAACCATATACAAAGCATTTTTATTTCCACAAGCAATAACACAAGCACCGCAACCTTTACATAAATCATTTACATAAATTCCTAAAACTCCACCAGAATTTGCTTTTTTCTTCTCTTTTACTTTGAAAGTAGAATTTGTTCTTTGGTAAGCAATAGGTAAAATTTCAAAAATAGCATCTAATTGTTCCACAGATTTATTAGAAACATTTTCTATGTTTTTAAATTCTGCTATAACTATATCCTTAAAACGAACCTTAGTATTTTTTTCTTTCAAAAAATTCAACATTGCAGCACGACTTTTCGCTTCAACATCATAAACATTTTTTGTTAATATTTCTCTATCTTTTTCGCAATTAACATAATGTTTAATGGCTGTAAATAAGATAGTTGAAATATCTTGAACCGTAGAAGGCAAAGAAGTATCCGGACAAACTGTAATACAATCTAAACATCCTGTGCAATTTTCCTCTGTAAAAATAGGTACATCTCGACGAGCAACATATTTACTTGCAGTTGAACCAGTTCCGGAAGGCATAACACTTACAGAAGCTAAATTACTTGCAGGTTGATGATATCCAAGTCCAGCTCTAAATTCCTTGTCAAAAGTTTCGGTTTTGAACATTGGAATTTTCTCTTTGTTTTCCTTAGCAGGAAGATCCGCATTTTGTAAATTACAAGAATTTAAAACATTTCCAGTCATAGTAGAAGTGTCTGGATCATCAATATTTCCGATTTCAACTTTTTCCAAAGTGTCAAAACCAGCCTGCATAACTTTCATATTTGAATCAACAACAGCATTTCCAAATCTTCCAAATTTCTTAATATACTGATTTTTAATCGTCGCTAAATACTTTTCCTTTGGAATATCATAAATTTTCAAGAAAGGAGAAACTTTAAAGAAAGCCCCAAGAAATGCGTTTCCTTGCATACGAGTTTGCAACTCTGGTCTTTTTGTTGCATTTTTTGCAATGTCAAAACCGTTCAATAAATAAATAGAAATATTTTTTTCTATAATTTCCTTACGATATTTTTTTGGAATTCTTGTCCAAGCTTGCTCTGTAGAAATTCCATTTGCTTCCCAAACAAAAACACCGTTTTTTACAAGTCCTTCTAATGGATTTGTGTGAGTGAAAATTTTTGGATCCGGACAAAGAACAACATTTACATGTTTTAAATCACAATTTACACGTATTCTTTCCGGAGCAGCAACCATAAAATAATTAGTCGGTGCACCTTTTTTTTCCGAGCCGTATTTTGGATTTGCACTAATTTTAATGATCTCTTTTAAATTACCGTTTTCATCTAAAAGATTTTTTTCTTTCGCTATGTAATTAGAAAATTCTCCAATAATTTCACCAAGATTTTTTCCTGTTGTTATCATTCCCCATCCACCTATAGAATGTAATCTAACAGCAATAGAATTGTCTGGTAAAAAAGAAGGAGTTTCATCAGAAACAACAGCATAAGGATGATCAATTCCTAAGAAAAAGAAATTTACTCCTTCACCGAATTTTTTACCGTCTTGACGTGGCAATTTATTATTTACAAAATCATAAGCACCAATGATTGCCTCAGGTCTAAAATCACGAGAACCCAAACCATAAACACCAGAAGCAATATTAGGTTTATCTTTTATGCTTAATTTTTCTAAATTTTCGTAATTATTATGATTAAAATTTTCTATACCCTTATCAAGAGCAGTACGAATATCTTTTGTTATTGGATTGTCTGTAGAAAGTGGTTCGTCAGCTCTTTCCAGAACAATAATATTCTTTTTGCCTCTTAAAGCATTAATAATAGCATTTTCTGGAAATGGACGTAAAACATTTACATGTATGCTACCAACTTTTGCATTTCTTGTTTTTTCAAGATAATCTACTCCAGCCTCAATATTTTCTGCTGCACTACCAATGGAAACAAAAACAGTCTCAGCATTTTCACATTTATATTCAGAAATTAAACCGTAATTTCTTCCGGTTAATTCTCCAAATTCTTTATATGCTTTTTCAAAAAAACCAAGTATATGCTCGGAAAAATTATTTCTACGTGCTGCAACACCGTTCATATAATGCTCTTGATTTTGAACGTGTCCAACAACTATAGGATTTTTTAAATCTATTAAAGCAGGAACTCTTTTTCTTGTTTTGCCAAATAATTCTTTTTGTTCTTCTGTTGGACATTCGATAATGTCATCAGGATTTCCAAGAAATTCTCTAATTAATTGAGGGTCTGGCTTGTAAAAAGTACGTTCCAAATGCGAAGTTAAAAATCCGTCTTGTGCGTTAATTCCGGGATTTAAACTTAATTCATTTACTTTTCTTAAAATTATAGATTGGTCAGAAGCGTGTTGTGCGTCCTTTGAAAAACAAACATTCCAGCCGGTGTCAAAAGTTGCATAAACATCATCGTGTCCACAATGTACATTTAAAGCATGTTTTGTCAAAGCTCTTGCACCAATTTGAAGTACCATCGTACTTAATTTTCCCGGTGCGTGGTAATATTGTTCTATTCCATAAACTACTCCTTGTGAAGAAGTAAAATTAACAACTCTTTTTCCTGTAACAGAAAACGCAATAGCTCCTCCTTGTGCAGAATGTTCTCCTTCAGCTTCTATTGCAACGGTTGATTTTCCAAAAGCATTTAATTGACCTTTTGCATATTGCAATTGAAAATTTTCTCCCATTTCTGTTGATGGTGTAATGGGATAAAATACTCCTGCATCACAAATTAATGCTTCTGTGTAAGCAGCAACCAATTGATTTCCATTAGTTGTAATTCTGTCTCCCTGATATTTTGGGCTATTATCTGTTTTTTTCATAATAATTTTAAAAAATTTTTTTTCAAAAATAGTGTTTTTTTTTTAATTTTTTTTCTTTTCTTCTAGGAAATTTACTATAGAATCAAAAATAATTTTTCCGTCGGTATTTCCTATTTCATCGTCTGAAGCACGTTCTGGATGTGGCATCATACCAAAAACATTTTTATTTTCGTTGCAAATTCCAGCAATATTTTCTAATGAACCGTTAGGATTTTCTTCTTTTGTGATATTCCCATTTTTATCTGAATATCTAAAAAGAATTTGTCCATTTTTTTTCATTTTTTCTATTGTTTTTTTATTTGCGTAATAACGTCCTTCGCCGTGTGCGATAGGTATTTTTAACGGTATGTTATTTTTGATTTTTTTTGTAAAAGCATTATCATTTGTTTCAGATTTTAGATAAATATTTTTACAAACAAATTTTTGATTATCATTATGTAGCAAAGCTCCTTCTAATAAACCTGTCTCGCACAGAATTTGAAAACCATTACAAATTCCAAAAACCAAACCACCGTTATTTGCAAATTCAATAACTTTTTTCATAATTGGCGAATAACGTGCTATGGCACCTGAACGTAAATAATCACCATAAGAAAAACCTCCTGGGAGTGCTATTGCATCTACATTTTGTAAATCTGTATCTTTGTGCCACAATTTTACGACTTTTTGTTCCATAATTTCTTCTAAAACATAAATCATATCTGTATCACAATTTGAACCTGGAAAAATTATAACTCCGAATTTCATAATTTAATTTTTTATTTTCACAAAAATAATTTTTTTTTGAAAAAATGACAATTTATTTATAATTTTATTTTTTTAAAATTTCACCATTTTTTTGAAAAAATTTTTTTAATTCATTCTTATATTTTTCGTTATTGATTTTCCTATTAAAAATACTTGAAAAAATTCTATAAAAATGACGATTAATTTTTTTTTATTTATCAATTTCTTTGTAAAATATGGGGAAAAAGATTTTATTAAATTTAAAAAAGATTTTGAATTTGATTTTAATAATCAAAAAATATTAATTTTTAAAAATGAAATTTTTGAAATAAAATATTATAAAAATGATAATTATGAATTAGATTTTTTTGGTAGGATTTTATAAATAAATGATTCTTTTTTTTATGAAAAAAAGTTGAATTTTAAAAACAGAGATATTCTTGAATATAAGAAAAATATAGTTAGAAATGATAATAAAGGAAATTTTATTTTTCTTTTTAAAAATTTACCATCTAAATTATCAGATGATGATACAATTCGTATTTATAATTGTCTTCGTCTTGGACATTCTGCTAAAGTAATAAAAATAAATAAGATAGAATCTAAAGTGGATTTATATGGTAAATATTTGAGAGTTTTTATTCAGAATTACCATTCTCTTTTGTATTTTACAGACGAGATAAAAGCTATTAATTATATAGATACAAATAAATTTGAAGTTTACAAAAACAAAGATTTAGATTCAATTTTTTTATTAGATAAAATGAATTTTTCTGTTTATCATTTTTTTGACGGAGTTTTAAAAAAAAATGAAAATGAAAAAAATTTTTTCCTGAAAAATGATGAAATTTTAAAAATGGAAAAGGAAAAATCGTAAAAGAAGAAATAATTAAAAATAAAAATTTTAATTATTTATATATTACACTTATAATTTTAATATTATTATTCTTATATTATTATTTTAATTTTTCTTTTGCAGAAATATTCTTTTTCAAAAAAAATCATTAAAAAATTGACATTTTTTTCAAAAAAAATTTTTTTTTAAATTATTAAAATAAAATCATAAAATATTTGTTTTTTTAATTTTATTTTATATTGCCATTTATAAAAAAAATAATTATGAAAAAAAATAATTTTTTAGTTTTGTTTTTCATTATTTTTTTATTTTATTCTTGTGAAGAAGAATTTTATAATGAATATAATGAAAATGGCAAAAAAGATGGAATTTGGGTTGAGTTTTTTGACAAAGATTGGAAAATCATAAAAAACAATGGAAAAGAACTCGATGCAGAATTTTTTGACAAACTTGATGCTATTATTTGGGATAATAATTGTTATGATAAAACTTTTACAGGAATTGCTAATAAATTCAATGATTTGCAAGGAATCTCTGAAAATGTTGTATTTTATAGAATTATAAGATATTATAATGGAGAACATTATAAAGAAGAGCTAATTAAAGATTACTATATAAGTGGAAAAATACAAGCAGAAATTTATATGTCAGAATTAGAGCCTAATGCAAAATTTTGGGGGACTCCTAATGACATTTGCAAATGGTACTATAAAAATAATGGTATTAAAGAATCAAAAATATATAATGAAAAAGGCGAACTTCACGGTGAATCTGTTATATATTTTAAGCATAAAACAAAAGAGAGAATGAGAAAAATTGAGGCAAATTACAAAAATAATAAACTCAATGGAGAGATTTTTTGTTATTATAAAAGTGGATATGAAAAATATATTCAAACTTATGAAAAAGATACTCTTGTTAAAGAAATTTGTTTTTTAGATAAAGGGACAAAAGATAAAACAGAATGTTATTGTATGCCAAAATCTTTATCTAAAAAAGATATAGAATTACTTAGATATTATCTTGCAATTGCATATCCCATTGATAATCTTATAAAATCAATTCAAAATAGTTCAAAAAAAGATTATGAATATTTTAAAAATCAATTTTCTAAAATAAAAAAATTAAATGATTTAAAAGAAGAAAAGAAAGAAGAGTTTGAGCAATTTTGTAAAAACAATTCTAATAATGCTGCTGAACAAATAAGACAAAATCGTACAAATAAATATCTTAGAAGAATTGATACTTCTTTGAAGTATGCGATTGAAAAATTTGAACCTATGATATATAATCTTGATACTAACAGTAATAATATGAGAATATTAGTTGATAATTGTGATTTTGTTGTAGAAGCGACAGATAATTTATCATATATTGCAAATGAATTTATTACATATGTAGATTACAATGGAAATAGTTATTTAGAAGATGACATAATTATTATAAGTATTTCTGCTTACGATAATGATAGTAATTTTATAGCAACGAGAACTGACCCTGGCGATTATCAAATTAAATTTAATGATAAAAATTTTACAGGAAAAGTTATTGATGTAAAAAGTGATGCAAAAGTAAGAGAATATATTATATTTCCTTATTTAATTTCTGATGTTAGCAGTTCTTTAAATAGTACTGATCCAGGAGAATTAAGATTAGATGCTGCTGAATTATTTGTTGAGAATTTAAATAAAAGAAAAAGCGGTAAAAATGATATGATTAAATTAGCAACATTTGGACAAACAAATACTGCTCCTTTTTTAAAAGGTAAAAGTCAAGATTACTTTGTGTTTAATGATAAAAATGAAATCAACAATTACATTGATTCTTCTTTCAATAAAAATGATGGTGGTACTCCATTTTATGATGCAATGAATGAAGCAATCGAATACTTTTCAAGACGAAAAATTAATAATGAAGACGGTATTATTTCTTATTCAATAGTTGTATTTACAGATGGAGAAAATAATGGTGGTAGTTCTTCGAAAAAAGTTATTAAAAATTCACAGGAATCTGGTATACCGATTTTCATAGTCGGATTAACAGATGGAGATGTAGATTTTTCTGAATTAAGAAAAATTGGAGGAGAAAGTAATGGAGGCTTTTGTTCTTCTTCTAATGTTAATAAACTTAATGAATTATTCGAAAGGTTTAATCGTTCTTTGCAAAGTCGTCTTCTTGTTAAAGTAAAACTTAACAGATCTCATTCTCAAATGCAAGATAAAAATTTTTCTCTTGGAATCAATAATAATGGAAAAATTGATACAATTACTGGAGAATTAGACTAATTTTTTTTATGATTTTATTAATTTTATTAAAAAAAAATTTTTTTTCAAAAAAGACCGAAATTTTAATAATTTTTAAAATTAAAAAAAAATTTTGGCTCTTAGAACCTTTTTGTGGAAAGGAATTTTTTTCATAATAAAATTGTAAAAAATTTGTGTTTTTTTCAAAATATTTTCTAAAAATTTTTATTTCAAACCGTCATTAAAACATTAAAAATCAATGCATTATAGTAGGATGCAACGAAATCATCGTGGACGATGAATCATTTTATTTTTATTTTTTAATGAAAAAAAATTTATATTTCACAAAAAGGTTCCAATAACCAAAATTTTTTTTCAAAAAAACGTCAATTTTTTAATGATTTTTCAAATTAAAAATTAAATTTTTAAAAAATAGTAAAATTTTATCATAATAAATAATAAAAATAATCTTTTTTTATAAAAAAATTATTTTTGTATTAAAAAAAAGAAATGAATCGTTTAAGATATTTCAATTATATAGAAGAGAAATTAAATTTATTAGCAATTAGAATTGAAAAAAAAGGAAAATTAAATATTCTTGATTTACATATGCATTCTGAAGATTTTTATATGCACTTGTTTAATAAATTATTTAATTATAAATTAATTAATTTAAACGAAACATTACAAAATGTTCCAGCTATAGATTTACAAGATGATACAAATAAAATAATTATTCAAGTTTCAGCAACTTGTACAAAACAAAAAATAAAGTCAGCTTTAGAAAAAAAAATTATTGAACAATATTCAGATTATACTTTTAAATTTATTTCTATCTCTAAAGATGCAACTAAATTAAGAGAAAAAACATTTAAAAATAAATATAAAATTGCTTTTAATCCGAAGGAAGATATTTTAGATATTCTTTCTATTTTGATTAAAATCAAATCTTTAGAAATCAATAAACAAAAAGAAATTTATCATTTTATCAAAGATGAATTAGCAGGTGAAATTGACATGGTAAAATTTGATTCTAACTTAGCAACTGTTATTAACATACTTGCGAAAGAAAATCTATCTTATACAAATCATAATAAAATTCCTTTTGAAATTGATAAGAAAATAACACATAATTGTTTAGATAAAGCAAAATATTTAATAGATAAATATAAAATACATCATAATAAAATAAAAAAAATATACAAGCAATTTAATAAATTAGGTTCTAATAAAAGTTTATCTGTATTAAATACAATTAGTAAAGAATATATTAAACATAAAGATATTACTTCAAAAGATGAACTCTTTTTTAAAATAATTGATAATATTACAAATAAAATTTTAGAAAGTAATAATTATGAAGAAATTCCTATTGATGAATTAGAATTTTGTGTTGATATTATTGTTGTTGATGCTTTTATTCTTTGTGAAATTTTTGAAAATCCAGAAAATTACAATTATGTTATTACCAGTTAATGTACATCCTGAAGATACAATTTATTATAATGCAGCTACTGTTTTGAACATTTTGAATAAAAAAACTTATGAAAAACAAAACTTATTAACTTTGTATCAAAATGTAAGGAAGGAAAAAAATATTAGTTTCCAGATTTTTATATTATGCCTTGATTGGCTTTATTTATTAAATATTGCAAACTTAAATAAAAAAGGAGAGATAGAATTATGTTTTTAAAATCATTAACTATATCAAGCAATACTAAAATTATTCGTAAAATTGATTTTAGAAAAGGAATTAATTTAATTGTTGACGAAACGCCAACAAATGAAATAGATAAAAAAAAAACAGGTAATAATGTTGGGAAAACAACAGTATTAAGATTGATTGATTTTTGTTTAGGAGGTGAAGCAAAAAAAATCTATACTAATCCAGATAATAAAAAAGAAATTTATAAAATTGTAAAAAATTTCTTAATTAATAAAAAAGTATTGATACAACTTGTATTAACAAAAAATTTAGATGATGAAAATGCAGAAAAGATTATCATTGAACGAAACTTTTTGACAAGAAAAAGAACTAAAGTTATTAGAAAAATTAATGGTAAAAATTTTACAGAAGAAGATTTTGAAAAAGAATTATTAAGATTAATATATCCAGAACATTTATTTATGAAACCATCATTTAGACAAATTATTTCTCATAATATTCGTTATGAAGAAACTAGCACTTTAAAAACATTAAATACACATACAAGACCAACAGAATATGAAACATTGTATTTATTTTTATTAAATTGTGGATTTGAAAAAGGCGAAGAAAAACAAGAAATTTTAAATAAAATAAAAGAAGAAATTAAATTTAGAAACAGATTGGAAAAAGAACAAAATAAGGCAGAACGAATATTATTTTTAATAAATAGGGAAATAAATAAATTGAACGAAAAAAAATCCAGCCTAAATATAAATAAAAATTTTGAAAAAGACTTAGAAAAATTAAATCAATTAAAGTATAAAATTAATTTAATTACTTCAAAAATAAATCATTTAAATATTAGAAAAAATTTAATTTATGAAGCAAAAGATGATTTGAATGCAGATATATCTAATATAGACCTAGAGCAATTAAGATTAATTTATCAACAAGCGAACAATTATATAAAAAATCTTCAAAAATCATTTGACAATTTACTTGATTATCATAATAAAATGATCATAGAAAAAGTAAAATTTATTACTAAAGAATTACCAGAATTAGAAGAAAAAATTATCTTCAAAAATCAATTACTTAAAGATTTATTGGAAGAAGAACTTAAACTTTCAAAAATTATTGCAAAAAGTGATTCTTTTAAGGAATTAGAAATAATTATTAAGGAATTGAATGAAAAATTTAGAAAAAAAGGCAAATATGAAAAAGCTATTAAGCAATTAAATGAAATAGAAACAAATATAAATTTATACACAAAATTTTTAAACAAGATAGACAATAAATTATTTTCTGATGAATTTAAAAAAATATTAGATAAACAAATAGATAATTTTAATACAAAATTTTATTATATTTCTAATCAATTATATGATGAAAAATATTTATTATCTTATAAAATTAAGGCTCCAACAAAAAATAATAAAGAAAAAGTATATGAATTTACAACTTTTAAAGATTATGACCCAAATATTAGTTCAGGAAAACGACAAGGTGAAATAGCATCTTTTGATATTGCATATATTTTATTTGCAAGAGATAATAAAATCTCTTGTTTAAATTTTTTATTAAATGACAAAAGAGAATTGATGCACGGAAACCAATTAATTAGTATTGCAAAATTAGTTAAAGAAAATGATATTCAATTTGTTGCTTCTATTTTAAAAGATAAATTGCCTGAAGAATTAAATAATGAAAATTATTTTATAATTCAATTATCTTCTTTAGATAAGTTGTTTAGAATAAAATAATTATAAAAAATAAAAAAATTCGGCAAATATTTTATAATTAAAAAAATAATTTTTTTCAAAAAAAACGCTAAAATTTTAATGAATTCAAATTAAAAAAACGCCAAAATTTTTTCATAAAAAATTTTTTTTTTTTAAATTATGAAAAATAATTATTTTTGTCGAAAAAATATTTAAAAAAAATATGAAGTTTCGTTTAGAAAATATCGCTTCTATTAAAAAAGCAGAAATTGAAATTGGAAATTTCAATGTTTTATTTGGAAACAATAACACAGGAAAAACTTTTGTAACTTATGCTTTGTATGGTTTTTTAAAAGAAACAAATATTTTACCTATTTTAAAAATAATAGATTTTATTGCTTTTTTAAAAAATAATAAAGAATATAAATTAGATATTAATACAAGAGATATTAACAAAAAAATTAATAAATTATTTAATAATCAATCTTCTGAATATTCTAAAGAAATAAATAATATTTTTAACACAAATAAAGAACTGTTTAATAACACAAATTTTGAATTTATTTCTAAAATAAATTTAGAAGATATAATGAATAAAATAAAACCCATTAATCATAAGTTAAAAAAACAATTTATTAATTTAGAAAAAAAAATCAATGATTTTTCTTCTGAAAAAAGAAAAAAAGAGATAAATAAAAATAAAACAAAAGATAATTTATCAAAAGATTTTTCATTTATACTTCATTTTCTTAAGATATTTCAAGAATATTTTGAACAATCTGTTTTTATTTTATCAGCAGAACGAACAGGAATACAAATTTTTCAAAAAGAATTAGATAAAAATAGAAGTAATTTAATTAATCAATTAATAAAAAATTCTCTATCAAATAGAGATTTATCAAAAATGTTAGAAAAAGAAACTTCTTCATTTTCTTTGCCTTTGCAGGATAATATAGATTTTATTAGAGATATTGAGAATATTCAAAAGAAAGATAGTTTTTTGAAAGAAAAACACCCTGAATTAATTGATTTTATAGAGGATTTTTTAGGAGTGAAATATCAAGTTTTAAATGGTCAATTATTGATAATTGATAAACAAACAAATGAAATCATTCCTTCTTATCTTTCTTCTACATCAGTACGTTCTTTATTTAGTTTGCATTTGTGGCTGAAACACAAAGCACAAAAAGGCGATTTATTAATGATAGATGAACCTGAACTAAATTTACATCCTGAAAATCAAATTAAATTAACACGCTTATTTGCAATGTTGGTCAATGTTGGTATAAAAGTTTGGATAACAACACATAGCGATTACATTATCAAGGAGTTAAATAATTTGCTAATGCTTTCCAATAATTTGGAAAATAAAAATGAATTATTAAAAAATTTAGGATACCAAGAAAATCAAATTTTAAAAGTTTCTGATGTAAAAGCTTATTTAGCGAAAAATGATGGTTATGTAAAAGCTATAGAAATTGATGAATATGGTTTATTAGAAACAAGTTTTGACGATGTAATGATAAATATTAACGACATTTCTAATCGTATAATTACTGAAGTAGAAAAATTATAAAATTGTTTTATGAAATTACATAATTTAATTAATGAAGAACTTTGGAACAAAATAAAAACGAATTCTGTTTATTTGCAAGAAAATCAAAATAAAAAAAATCGCAATAGCTTAAAAAGTATTTACATTAATGAAATTCCTGAAAATGTTTTTTTGGTAGAACTCGATAAAAAAATAGACAATCAAGGCATTTTCAATAATTTATTGAACCGTTCGGTATCAAAAATTAATAAATCTTGCGATGGTATTTTTTTGCATTATAAAAATAAAAACAGTGTAGATTTATTATTTTGTGAATTAAAATCTAAAACTATCAAAGCAAATGCTTATGAAAATCAATTAATGAATACAAAATTATTTATTGATTATTTAATTAAAATTTTTAATTGTTTTGAAAACAAAAATTTAAAAATAGAAAATATAAAATTTGTTTTATTTTATTTGGATAAAAGAAGATCTATGCAAACACGAAAAACATTACGACAAAAAACTAAAAATATTTATTTTCC
The DNA here is from genome assembly GCA_029938235.1 of Bacteroidales bacterium. Lineage (GTDB taxonomy): Bacteria > Bacteroidota > Bacteroidia > Bacteroidales > 4572-128 > 4572-128. The sequence continues at coordinate 15,642 of JAOZVH010000009.1, read as the reverse complement.
AAGTATAACAAAAGAAAAAATGATTAATTTTTCTAAAAATTACATTATAAAATGTCCATCTCCGAAAGATGTAAAATATAGTATTAATTGGGATAAATTGATTATATAATCAATTTTATAATTTAAAAAAAATTTTTTCAAAAAAATGCCTAAAATTTTAATGTTTTTTAATCTCAAAATAAAAAAAATTTTTTTTTCATAATTTGTCCAAAATTTTACGATTTTTTAATTTCAATTAAAAAAAAATTTTTTTCAAAAAACGTCCAAAATTTTACGATTTTTTAATTTCAAAAAAAAAAAAATTTTTTCAAAAAAACGCAATTATTTTAATGATTTTTATAATTAAAAAAAAAAATTAAATTTGTTTTTTTATAAAAAATTAAAAAATGTTTAATTTATATTTGAATAATTACCGAAATTTTGTCAATCAAAAATTTGAGTTTTCTCGTTTTAATATTCTCATAGGTGAAAATAGTTCTGGAAAAAGTTCTATTTTAAAATTTCTTTTGATGCTCAAACAAAGCCTACAACAAAATGAGTTAAATTTAAAATTTAAAGGTAATTTAGTAGATTTAGGTAAATATACAGATGTTATTCATCAACACGATGAAAATAAAAAAATAACATTTGGGTTTGAATTAGGAGAAGAATTTGATATTTTTTTTGAGAAAAATTTATTAAGAAATTTTCCTAAAGAAGGAGATATTTCTGAATATAAAAAAATCTTGCAAAATATTTTTATTGGAGAAAAAACTTTTATTTCTTTTATTTTAGATAGAAATCTAAATTCCCATAAATCTATTGAAATTAAAATTAAAAATAAAAAAATTGGTGAAATAGAAATTAAATTTCGAGATAATATTAATAATATTTTTGCTGAGCAACATCAGGCAGATATTACTTTTAAAAATAATAAAGGTAAGTTTATTATACATAAAAAATTATCCTATCAAAAACATGCTTTTTTAGCATTTTTCTCATTTAGAGAAATAGAAACAAATGATATAAATAAGCAATATATAAATTATTTATCTCTTTCTTTCACTTATCTAATGGGATCAATTTTTAATATTCAATATATCAATCCTATAGAATCAAGTCCTGAAAGAATTTTTTTAGAAGAAGACAATAAAGGTTTAGTACCAGTCAGAAATTTAAAAGATGTCATAAATATTTTAAATGATACTTCTATTGAAGATAGAGATTTATTATTGAATAAATTAAATAAAATTTTACAAGATTTTGGAATTATTAAAGATTTAAAAGTAATCAAAGCAAGTAATATAAGTGTTTTTGAATTACAAGTAAAAACTGTAAATAGTAATATTTGGTGTAATATTATGGATGTTGGTTATGGTGTAAGTATGCAAATTCCTATATTTTTTCAAATTATAATCTCTGAATTTTCAACAAAAAAACAAGAAATAATATCTGAACTATTTACAGAAAAAGCTGAAACTATTTTAATTGAGCAACCGGAAATACATATTCATCCAAAGTTACACGGAAAATTTATAGAAACCTTAGCAAAAATTGGAAAGAAGAATACTTATATTATAGAAACACATAGCGAACATATTATTAGAATGTTGCAAGTGCTTGTTAAAAATAAAACGCTTAAATCTTCCGATGTTTCCATTCATTATTTTAAAAATGGAAAAGATAAGTTTGATGTAACAAAACACGAAATTGAAGAAACAGGAATGTTAAAACCATTGTTGCCAGAAGAGTTTTTTTATAATTCTTATCGTTTGTCTTTACAACTTTTAAATTAAAAAAAATGGACGTTTTATTGCACATAGATATTATTGCTCAATATTTTAAAAATAAATTATCTGTTGATATTTTTAATGAAGAATTAATTTTAATTAAAAATTTTTTTGAAAAAACAGACGATAATTTTAAAATTATTTTAACACAAAATATAATTCAAAATGTAAAAAAAAGTTTGAAAAA
>JAOZVH010000009.1:10909-13586 GCA_029938235.1 Bacteroidales bacterium | reverse complement strand
TTAAAATTATTTTAACACAAAATATAATTCAAAATGTAAAAAAAAGTTTGAAAAACCATTATGCGTCATCGTCCACGCTTGATTTCGGATACAAATTCATAACAAAGCCAAACAATCAATACAAAAAAAATTTTCTATGAATAATTAAATTTTAATTTAAAAATATTTTTTTTAATTGTGAACATATTTTAAAAATAAATAATATGATAACAAATAATTTTTTTCAAGATTTTGATTTTCAAATTTTAAATTCTAATGATTTCAAAGAAGATGCGGTTAGAGAAGAATTAATTAACCCTATTTTAAAAAAATTAGGATATAAGGCTTACGGAAAAAATAGAATAATTTACAGTAAAACGCTTTCACATCCTTTTGTAAAAATAGGCTCGGGAAAAAGAAAGATAAATATTATTCCAGATTATTTATTTTCTGTAAATGACAAATATACTTGGGTACTTGACGCAAAAGCTCCAAATGAAAAAATTATAAATAGTGATAATGTTGGGCAAGTTTATTCTTATGCAATTCACCCTGAAGTAAGAGCAGATATTTTTGCATTGTGCAATGGACATGAATTTGTTATTTATTCTAAAGAAGAAAAAGAACCATTATTATTTTTTCAGCTTAACAAAATTGATAAACACTGGAACGAAATACAAAAATTATTATCTCCGGATATTTTTACAGAAAAACAAATTAAAAAAAAAGAAAAAAAAGAAGAAAAGAAAAATAATAATTTTAATTATTTAGATTGTAAATTACCGAAACCTATAAAAAAAGTTCGTAAACAAAAAGCAAAAAGACATTATGGTGTACACGGTTATTTTACAAGACAAAGTTGGGATATTTTACAACATTATATTAAAAATTTCACCAAAAAAGGAGATCTTATTTTAGATAGTTTTGCCGGAACCGGAGTAACTGCGATAGAGGCTTTGATGCTCGAAAGAAAAGCAATTAATATAGATTTAAATCCGATGGTTATTTTTTTAACTAAAGCTTTAACTATTCCTGTTGATTTCGAAATTTTACAAAAAGAATTTGAAAAAATAAAAATTGCTTTTGAAAAAGATTGCCCAGAAACAAATGAAGAAATTGAAATTTCTTTAAAAAAATACCCTTTTCCTCAAAAAAAAATTTTTTCTAAAGGTGCTGATGTAGAAAATGTAAAAGATTTATTTTCTAAAAAACAATTAGGACAGCTAGCCTTTTTAAAGTTTTTGATTTTTAAAATCAAAAATAAAAACATAAGATATGTTTTATTCCTTGCATTTTCAAGTATGCTAACAAAAATAAATCTTACCTATCATTCTTCAAAATCAAGAGGTATAAATGCAGGTAGTGCTGCAGCATTTATGTATTATAGATATAGAATTGCAAAAAAAACAATAGAATTAAATGTTTGGTATTCTTTCAATGGAAAATATAAAAAAGTAGTTCAAGCGAAAAAGGAGATTTTACCTTTTATTAATAAAAAAACGATAAAAAATTTACAAATTTACAAAGGTAGTGCTACGAATTTAGAAAAAATAAAAAATGAAAGTATTGATTATATTTATACTGACCCCCCTTATGGCTCAAAAATACATTATTTAGATTTGTCTGTCATGTGGAATGCTTGGCTTGATTTAGAAGTCAGCGAAGAAGACCGCAATTTAGAAGCAATAGAAGGCGGAAGTAAAAATAAAAGCAAAGATGAATATGCCGAATTACTGCAAATTTCTATTAAAGAAATGTATAGAGTTTTAAAATTTAATCGTTGGATGTCTTTTGTTTTTGCTCATAAAGACCCACATTATTGGCATATAATTGTAGATACTGCCCAGAAATGCGGTTTTGAATATATTGGCGTTGTGAAACAATCCAATGGACAAACGAGTTTTAAAAAACGTCAAAATCCTTTTTCGGTTTTGTCTGGTCAATTAATTATTAATTTTATCAAAAAAGAGCGTCCTTTATCCATTAATAAAATTAAATTAGGTGAGATTTATGATTTGGTTATAAATACTATAGAAAATATTATAGCCACCAATGACGGAGCTACCATAGAAGAAATTAATGATGAGTTAATTATCATGGGTTTAGAACATGGTTTTTTGCATATTTTAAGCAAAGAATATAAAGATTTAACGCCGATTTTGGTTTCAGAATTTGATCATAACCAAAAAACAGAAAAATTTTATATTCGTAAAAACAGCAAATTTAAAAGTAAAATACCTTTAGATATGCGTATTAAATATTTTCTTTTTTCTTATTTTAAACAAAAAGAACGAGAGGATATTTATCCGACAACAGATAATATAATTTTGGATATTATGCCGCTTCTACAAAATGGAATTACTCCGGATGATCAAACAATTTTAATTATTTTACGTTCCTTAGCAAATCCAATGAAAGATAATAAATGGAAATTAAAAGAAAAAGACCAGATAAAAATTTTTTAAATTAAAAAAAAAATTGAAAAAACGGCATTTTTTTAATGAATTTTATAATTAAAAAAATTTTTTTTTCAAAAAAAACGGCATTTTTTTATGATTTAATTTTATTAAAAATATTTTTTTCTAAAAAAAACGGCAATTTTTTATGATTTAATTTTATTAAAAAAATTTTTTTTCAAAAAAACGGCAATTTTTTATGATTTAATTTTAATTTAAAAAAAAATTTTTTCAAAAAACGG
>JAOZVH010000009.1:0-10809 GCA_029938235.1 Bacteroidales bacterium | reverse complement strand
AATTTTTTCAAAAAGACAGCATTTTTTATAATTTAATTTTATTAAAATATTTTTTTTCAAAAAAACGGCATTTTTTTAATGAATTTTATAATTAAAAAAATTTTTTTTTCAAAAAAATCGGCAATTTTTTATGATTTAATTTTAATTTAAAAAAAAATTTTTTCAAAAAACGGCATTTTTTTATGATTTTATTTTTAATAAAAAAAAAATTTTTTCAAAAAGACAGCATTTTTTATAATTTAATTTTATTAAAATATTTTTTCAAAAAAAACGGCATTTTTTTACGATTTATAAAAAAACAAAATCATAAAAATTTTGCCAATTTTGAAAAAAATAATTTCTCATTCACATTAAAAATTTCACATTAAAAATTTTCGTATTCCATTGTTATTTTTGTTCCGAAAGTTTTATCTTCGAGTTTTGTTGCTTCTGTAATAACACTTTTTTCTCCTCCATTTTTTATAAAATCTAATGAAGCAATAATTTTAGGAGACATATTTCCTTCACCAAATTTTCCTTCTCTGAGATATTTTTCCGCGTCATTTTTATTTAAAAATTCTAATTTCTTTTGATTTTTTTTATTAAAATCTAAAAAAACATAAGGAACATCAGTTAAAATATAAAATTCATTTGCATTAATTTTACTTGCAAGTAAGGACGAAGAAGCATCTTTATCAATTACTGCTTCAGAAGATTTAAAAAATTTATTGTCAGATAAATGTACAGGAATTCCTCCTCCTCCAGACGCAATAATTATCGCTCCACTACGAGCAATTTTCTCTATAGTTTTTATGTTAAAAATTTCTATAGGTTTTGGAGAGGGAACAACTCTTCGCCATCCATCTTTTACTTTTGGACTTTTCTTAAATATCCAAGATTTTTCTTTTTCTAATTTCTCAGCTTCTTTTTTTGGATAAATTTTTCCTATGCGTTTTTTGGGGTTTTTAAAAGCAATGTCATTTTTATCAACAACAATTTGAGTTATCAAACTTATAATATCTTTTTCTATGTTTTCTTCTTTTAAAAGGTTTCGCAACTCTTTTTCTATCATATAAGCTATACTTCCCTGAGAATCCGCAACGCAAACATCCATTGGCATTTGCGGAATATTATACAAAATCTCTCCGGCATCATTTTGCATTAAAATATTTCCAACTTGTGGACCATTGCCGTGTGTAATAACAAGGTCATAATTTTCCTTTATTAAGAAAATCAAATTTTTTAAAGTTTCTCTGGTATTTGATTCTTGTTCTTGAATTGTTCCAATTTGATTATTTCGTAACAAAGCATTTCCACCCAAAGCAACAACTGCTAATTTCTTCATATAAAAATTTTAAAAAAACAACGAAGTTAAAATTTTTTTATTAAAATTTTGTTTTTTTTATAAAAAAATTTATTTTTGAAAAAATTTTTTAAAAATGAAAAAATTAAAAATTATAGTTCTCGCAAAACAAGTTCCTGACACAAGAAATGTTGGGAAAAATGCGATGAAAGCTGATGGAACAGTAAATAGAAGTGCTTTGCCTGCAATTTTCAATCCTGAAGATTTAAACGCTCTGGAACAAGCTTTGAGAATAAAAGATAAATATGAAAATACTGAAGTGAATATTCTTACTATGGGACCGCCCAGAGCGGCAGAAATTATTAGAGAAGGAATTTATAGAGGAGCAGATAAATCTTATCTTTTAACAGATAGAAAATTTGCTGGCTCGGATACTTTGGCAACTTCCTATGCAATTTCACAAGCAATAAAAAAAATTGAAAATTATGATATAATTATTGCTGGTCGTCAGGCAATAGACGGTGATACTGCACAAGTTGGACCACAAATAGCCGAGAAATTAAATATTCCGCAGGTTACTTATTGTGAAGAAATTTTAGATATTTCTGAAAATAAAATTAAAATTAAAAGAAGATTAGAAAGAGGTATAGAAATAGTTCTTTCTGATATGCCAATTTTAATTACTGTTCACAGTTCAGCTGCAGAATGTCGTTTTCGCAATGCGAAATTTTTTATGAAATTTAAACATTCAAGAACTAAAACAGAATTAAAAAGAGAAAATGAAACTTTAAAAAAATTGAATGCAGAAAGAGAATATCTAAATATTCAAGAATGGAATGTTCAAGATGTAAATGCAGATACAACTTTTCTTGGTCTTGACGGTTCGCCGACAAAAGTAAAAAAAATTGAAAATGTTGTTATGATTTCAAAAAAGGAAACAAAAGTTCTTGATGAAAGCGATGAAAGTATTAATTTTTTGATGAAAGAATTAATTAATAATCATAAATTAGATAATTTTTAAAATAAAAAAAATGAAAAATATATTTGTTTATTGCGAGATAGAAGAGAATATAATTCTCGATGTAAGTTTAGAATTACTTTCCAAAGCAAAAAAACTTGCAAATGAATTAAATTGTAAATTGGAGGCTGTTGTTATAGGTTCTAATTTAAAAAATATAGAAAAACAAATTTTCCCCTACGGTGTAGATATTTTGCACATAGCAGATGACAAAAAATTATATCCTTATTTAACTCTTCCACACACAAATATTTTAACAAATATTTTTAAGAAAGAAGAACCAAATATTGTTTTATTCGGAGCAACTTCCATTGGTAGAGATATTGCTCCACGTGTTGCATCTGCTTTAAAATGTGGTCTTACTGCCGACTGCACCAGTCTAATAATTGGAGATTATTTTGATAGGAAAAATAAAAAAGATTATAAAAATTTATTATATCAAATAAGACCTGCTTTTGGTGGAAATATTATTGCGACAATAATAAATCCAGAAATGCACCCACAAATGGCAACTGTCAGAGAAGGTGTAATGAAAAAAGAAATTTATTCGGGAAATTATTCAGGAGAAATTAAAAACATAAATGTAGAAAATTTCTTAAATGAGGAGGATTTTATTGTTAAAATTATTGAGCGTCATATAGAAAAAAGCAAAATTAATATTAAAAATTCGTCTGTTATTGTTGCCGGAGGTTATGGTGTTGGTTCAAAAGAAAATTTCAAAAAATTATTTGAATTGGCGAATCTTCTTGGAGGAGAAGTTGGTGCTTCCAGAGCTGCTGTGGATTCTGGATTTGTAGAACATGAAAGACAAATTGGACAAACAGGAACAACCGTAAGACCAAAACTTTATATTGCTTGTGGAATTTCTGGTGCTGTTCAACATCGTGCAGGTATGGACGAATCATCTATAATAATTTCCATAAACAAGGATGAAAAAGCACCTATTAATCAAATTGCAGATTATAATATTGTTGGCGACATAGCAAAAATTCTCCCCAAAATGATAAAATATTATAAAAAAAATTCCAAGTAAATAATTTTTTTTTTTTTTAATAATTTTTATGTATTTTTAATACATAAAAATTTTTTATAAAATAAAAATATGAAACGTTTAAATTTAGAAAGTTCTTGTAGAAATTGTCTCTATAAAATGAATTTACCTTTTAAGTATTTAACAAACTTAGAATCAGAAAATTTAAGTTGTGATAAAAGTATTTTATTTTATGAAAAAGGCGAAAAAATTTATAGAGAAGGAAGTTATTTAAATGGTTTTTATTGTGTAACAGAAGGAATAGTTAAATTATATAAAACAGGAATAAATGGAAAAGAGCAAATTATTCGTTTTGCTAAGGCCGGAGATATTATTGCTTATCGTTCTGTTTTAAGTTCAGAAGCATCTTGTACGAGTGCAAAAGTTATAAGAGATGTAAAAATTTGTTTTATTCCCTCAGAAAACTTATTGAAATTCATAAAAACAAACGGTAATTTTGCCATTCAATTGATGAAAAAGGCTTGTTTAGAATTGAAAGAATCAAATGATTACATAATAAATATCGCACAAAATTCCGTAAAAAAACGTACAATAGAAATTTTAATTCATTTAAAAGAAGATTTTGGATTAGATGAAAAAGGTTTTATAAACATTTATTTGACAAGAGAAGAACTGGCAAACATAGTAGGAACAGCAACTGAATCTGTTATACGTTTATTATCTTCATTCAAAAGTAAAAAATTATTATATTTAAAGGGGAAAAAAATAAAAATTTTAGATGAAAAAAAATTAATGCTTGAATTTAATTTTTGAAAAATTTTTAAATGAAAATTATTTTTAATTATAAATTTATTATTAATTTTGTGAAAAATTTAATTTAATTTTAAATGAAATTTAAAAATTTTTTTAAAATGTCTGATAAAAAAGAAAATAAAAAAGATATTCTTAAAGATGAAGTTAAAGAAGAAACTTCTAAGGTAAAATCTCAAAAAGAGAATGAAAAAACTTCTGATGAAAAGATTTCTGATAAAAAAACTATCGAAAAAGAAGTTGAAAAAAAAACAGAAGAAGAAATTTTAAATGAAAAATTAAAAAAAGTAAGTGATAAATATTTACGTCTTTCTGCGGAGTTTGATAATTATCGAAAACGAACTCTCAAAGAAAAAATAGACCTAATGAAAACAGCAAGTGAAAATGTTCTTACTGAACTTTTGAAAGTTGTTGATGATTTTGAAAGAGCTTCCAAAGCGATGAAAGAATCTGAAGATGTAGAATCTATAAAAAAAGGAATGCTTTTAATTCAAAATAAGTTTTCTGATTTTCTTAAAAAAAATGGAGTAAAAGAAATTGATGCTATGAGTAAAACTTTTGATACAGATTTACACGAAGCTTTAACAAAAATTCCTGTGGAGGATAAAAAGTTAAAAGGTAAAGTTGTTGATATGATAGAAAAAGGTTATTTTTTAAATGGCAAAGTAATACGTTTTGCGAAAGTTGTCATAGGAGAATAATTAAAAATTATTGATTTTTTTTAAAAAATTTAAAATTCCATTTCTTAAAATTTGGAATTTTTTATTTTTATTCAAAATAAAATCATTAAAATATTGGCATTTTTTTGGAAAAATTTTTTTTAACAAAATATTAAAATTTTGGTAGTTTTTGAAAAAAAAATTTTTTAATAAAATATTAAATTTCGGCGGTTTTTGGAAAAAATTTTTTTTTATAAAAACATTAAATTTTTAGTCGTTTTTTGTTAAAAATTTTTTTTATAAAAACATTAAATTTTTGGACGTTTTTTGAAAAAAAAATTTTTAACAAAATGTTCTATGAAGTAATTTTTTTTTTATAAAATTTCTTTTTCTATCATAATTTTTTTTACAAAATGATATAAATATTGATTTATAAATAAAATTTTATTGCTATTTTCTTGAATTATTCCTATTCTTTTTAAGTAATTAATTTGTTTTTCAATTTCATTTTTTTTATTAAAATTAATTTTTTCTATGGTTTTCATATCCAATTTTTTATGTAAAATAAATTGTAAAATCAAAAGATAAATGTCAGAGCTAAGATTTTCTAATGAAAATAAATCCACATTTTTAGGATATGAAATTTGTAAAATACCATTTTTAAAATCTTTGATATTTGTCCTCCATGCTTGTAAAGATGTTCCAATATTTCCATCAGAATAATTAAAATATTTAGAAAATAAATTTGCATAATCAATTTCATTAAAATTGTTCTCGTGTTTTTTTTTCAAAGAAAATTTTATCGGACTAAAACGATGACGTAATAAAATAATTTCTTTCAATTCCATAGCATTAAATGGTTTACATTCAATAATTTTCAAAAAATAATTTTCTATATTTTTGATTTTATTCATAAGTTTCAATGTGTGATGATTTACATTTACTATAAATAAACATTTATTGCTAAATTTTTCTATTAAATTGATAATCAAATCTATAACTTCAAAACCATCCTCAGTTTTTTGCCACCACAATTCTAAATTATCAAAAATAATTATACTATTTTCCGGAATACGGTTGAAAATTTCTTGATAACTACCATAAGAATTTAATTTATTTTCTAATGTTTTTTTGAAAAATTTTATATCTATACTTCTTTTATCTGAGGTTTCTATTTCATAAATTTTACTTCCATTTTGTATAAATTTATTTGCAATAAATTGAGATAAAAAAGTTTTTCCGGAATTATGCTCTCCTGTTATCATTATTCCACCTTGAAAATTAGATAAATAGCGTTTATAAGCAATCTCCGCTTCTAATAATTCCGCTTTTCTACCAACAAAAATCTCAGAATCATATTGATGTTTATTTGAAAATAATTGTTTGTAATAAAAAGGTAATTTTTTTATTAAAATAGGATCCGGTGAAACTCTTTCCAATAAATTTAAAACTTCATCAACAGAAGTCTTTTTTATAGATTTCATTTTCTTAAATTTATTTGCTAATAAAATGCCATCACTTTTCCTGTAATAAATTTTTTCAATATTAGAGGAAAAAAGTTTCTTGAAAATTTCTATCCTTTTATAAGAAAAAATTTTTTTAGAATTTTCCTCTTCAAAACTCTCTAAATTACGCTCTTCATTATTAAATTCGTGAATAGTTAATTTTTCAAAAATATCATTGAAAATCTTTTTAATTTCTAAATTAATCTCTTCTCTTGTTTGCAAAATATTTTCTATGGTTTCGGAAATAATTTTTTCTTTGTTTCTAACAATTAAAATTAAATTTTCTATTTCACTATTTATAATAATATTTTCTTCCTCTCCAATTTCGGTATCTTCATAAATTTGCAATATTAAATTATCAAAAACAGAATTATAAAAACGTAATTTATTAGAAAGTTTTTCTAAATTTTTTTGAAGCGGTTCTATTAAATCATTTTGAATAAGATAATCCAACATACGAGAACATTGAATTTTTATAGTTTTTATTCCGTCCTTTTTAAATTGCAATTGTTCAAAATTGAAATATGAATTATTATCCATAACTTCAACAAACTTAGGAAAATATTTAATTTCATTTTTTATATTTTCAAAAGTATTATCAATAATTTCTAAAAATTTAAAAAAATAATTTTTATGCTCATAAGATTTTCGTGAAAAATTAAACTTTGTTTTTTTATGAGTAATTAAATTTTTTTTATAAAAAATCAGGTATTTTTTTAAACTTTCAAAATTTTCTATTATGGAAACATCAAAAGTTTTTTCAATCCTATTTAAAGTTTGTCGGGAAATCTTTTTTAATTTATTTTCAAATAAATAAAAATTAATTTCCAAACTTGTGGAATTATAAAATAAAATTTGATTTTTCTTCCAGATATTTGGTAAATTTAATAAATATTTAGGTTTTTTTATATCAATATGTTTTCTTTTTATCAAAGAATTTGGATTGATGGTTTGCAAATCATTACTAATTTTTTGAAAAAAATAATTTAATTCGTTCATTAATAAATGATAAATTTTTATCTGAGCCCGCGGTGTAATTTTCATTAAATTTCTCAATTCATTTGAAATTTTATCTTTTTCTTTTTTTACAGATTTGTCATCTAACAAATTTTTATTTGAAGCTATTTCCAAAGTAAATAAACTAATTTTCACCGACTTAACTATCTTTTGAAATTCAAAAATGTGATGTACACTTATCATTCCAAATTCATTTAAAATTTTGAATAAAATATTATAAACTTCATAAGGAATATAATTCCTTAATAATTTTTGAAATTTAATTTGGTATTTTGTTGGATGTCCGGAAATTTTTATTTTTATTTTTTCAAAAAACTTGAAATAAATTAAAGAAAAATTATCTTTTTCATCTTTTTTCAAATCGTCTAAGGAAATATTATTAAAAATAATTTTTACTGAATTATTGACCTTTTTTTCCAATTCCGACAGAAAGAATTTTGTCGCTTCTTCGAGAATATTTTTTTGATTTTCTATTGCCTCATTAATTGTTTGGTCTATTAATTTTTGTGAGCCTTTTAAAAAATTATCTTGAATCCTAAAGAAATATTTTTGTTGAACAGATTTTTCTTTATTAACGACAAAATTAGCATTATTTAAAGTCTTATAAATCAACCTAATAAGAATATTTTGGTATGAACTTTTATATTTTAAAATAGACGAAAAATAATCTTTATAAAAATGTTCTGTCATCTTTTTAAAATCTTCTCTTAGAAAATTCAAATGACTTTTAACGATATTATTTTTTGGAAAAATAATATTATCTGATTTTATTTTTTCTAATAAAATACTATCTATTTTAGAAACAGATTCTTTTTTTATATTTACAAGGTTTTTATTTTTATATTTTTTGGTAACTTGTAATTCTTTGAAATAAGAACTTGCTTTTATCAAAACAACCGTTCCTATATTTTTTATTATTTTGTTCGTATTATCAAAAAATATTTTTTCTTTATTTTTTTCTATTTCTCCAATTCCAAGAAAAGTCAAATCCGTATATAAAGATTCTATTTTTATAATTTCTTCAAAAGAGCTTTTTTCTATTTCATTATTAATAATTCTAATTTCTGCTTCTATTCTAAAATTATCCAGAACTCTTTTGGTACTTTTATAAATTGTTTCTTTTTCTTGATTTTTATTATTAATAATTAATAAACGCAATTTTGCATCTGCCCATTTGTGAGTCAATAAAATAAATCTTATCAAAGTAAGAGCAAAATTCCCATTATTTCCAGCACCTCTCCACCATAAATCTATTCTTTTATATTTTCCAAAACCTTTTTTTGTGGAATAATTTAACATTAAAATACTTAGGTCTAGGTTGCTAAAATTTGCAATTAAACTAATGAAACTTTTTGCTCGTTCTTCTTTTTGTAGCCAACCAAGAATTACAGTATTAGGTTCAATTCCGGAAAAACCATAAGTTCCAGCTACGGTTTTCATACCTTCATAAATATTCCTACAAGAAATTTTCCGAGAAAAAATTCCTTCTAAAGATTTTTTTTTTTCTAAATTTTGTTCATTTTTTTGAAATAAAAAAGTTTCCTTTTCACTTTCTATTATGTCAAAATTCGAAAGCATACCATGTTTTCCAACAAGAAACTTCCCAAATTCTATTAAATAAGGTCTTTTCTTTTGTAACTCTCCGCTAAATAAAATTGCATTTGCTTGCCAGTTTCTTTTTTCTAAATTATTTTTTTGGACTTTATGAAGAGCGGTTCTGATGACTGTATTCCAAACACTTTGCCAGACATCTCCAAACTCTGATTTCATTTGTTTTCTTTGCAGATAAAAATAAATCATTCCCATAATTATAAAAGAAAGTATCATGGAAATCATATCTAATTTAAACATTACACCAAAACAAACTATTGCACCAATTATTCCTATAAATTTTGAAATTTTTAAAGATGGTAAAAAATCCGAACTCGCCCAACTTTCCAGAGCATAAGACAAATTTATAAAACCATAAGCAGCCAGATAAAACATAGAAACTATACCAGCAATTAAATTTAATTCACCTATTAAAATTCCAAGTTCAGCAATTATAAAAGTAAAAATCAAAGCATTTCGCGGCTCATTATTTTTTCCGTATCCTACGGAAAAAATTTTAGGTGTGATTTTATCCTTAGAAATTGCTTGTAAAATTCTTGGTGCTCCGAGTATTCCTCCAAGTGCTGACGAGAGTGTTGCTCCCCAAATTCCGGCAATAACCATTGGCGAAAACCAAGCAACTTTATTTAAAAAATTTACATCTTTTAATAATAAATCTCTATTTACAAAATATGCAAAACCAATTGCTAAACTCATATAAACTATAAATCCAATAACGATGGATAAAATTGTTCCAATTGGAATGGTTTTTTTAGGGTCTTTTAGGTCGCCAGACATAGCAACACCGGCGGTGAAACCTGTAACTGCTGGAAAAAATATAGCAAAAATAAATTCTAAGGATTCTCCATTTTCCTTTGGATATAATAAAACTTCTTTCGGAGCTAAATCTGTGTTTATAAAAAAACCTACGAAAATAGAAACTATAGATAAAATTATCGCAATTAAAATATAAAATTGTGTTTTTATGGCGAGTGAAGTACTAATAAAAGCTATTAAAACAAGAAAAATAATTATTCCTGTTCCGAGAATTCGGTAGGAATTTATATCTGTTTTCAGATGTAAAAAATTTCTTATGGATTCTATTCCGAGAAAACTTTCGGCAAAACCAATTATATAAAGTGAAATACTTAAAGCTGTTCCAACAAAAATTGTAATTCCGATTGAGCCTCCCATAGGAAAACCAAGACTTCTGGAAAGCATATAATAAATTCCACCTGTTTTAATTTTTTTATCTGTTGCGATGGACGAAATACTTAAACCTGTAGAAACAGAAATTATGTGAGCAATTAAAATTATTGCAATGGTATAAAATAAACCTGCTTCTCCAACAACCCAACCAAGACGCATATACATAATAACGCCGAGAATTGTCAAAATAGAAGGTGTAAAAACCCCTGAAAATGCTCCGAATTTCTTTGCTTTTGCCATTATAACTTTTTTTTATTTCAATAATTTACAAATATTTAAATAAAAAAACTTTTTTCAAAATCGTCCAAAATTTCAATATTTTTTATTTTGAAATTAAAAAAAATTTTTTTCAAAATCGTCCAAAATTTTAATGTTTTTTAATTTTAAAATAAAAAAAATTTTTTCATAAATCGTCCAAAATTTTAATATTTTTTAATTTCAAAATAAAAAATTTTTTTTCATAAATCGTCCAAAATTTTAATGTTTTTTATTTTCAAAATAAAAAAAAATTTTTTTTATAAATCGTCTAAAATTTTAAGATTTTTTATTTTAAAATAAAAAAAATTTTTTTCAAAAATCGTCCAAAATTTTAATTTTTTTTATTTTAAAATAAAAAATATTTTTTTCAAAAATCGTCCAAAATTTTAATTTTTTTTATTTTAAAATAAAAAATATTTTTTTCAAAAATCGTCCAAAATTTTAATATTTTTTATTTTCAAAATAAAAAA
>JAOZVH010000112.1:5677-10245 GCA_029938235.1 Bacteroidales bacterium | reverse complement strand
ATTTTTTTTATTTTAGATTTTAAAAACATTAAAATTTTGGATGATTTTTGAAAAATTTTTTTTTATTTTAGATTTTAAAAACATTAAAATTTTGGATGATTTTTGAAAAAATTTTTTTTATTTTAGATTTTAAAAACATTAAAATTTTGGATGATTTTTGAAAAAAATTTTTTTTTTAATTTTAGATTTTAAAAACATTAAAATTTTGGTCATTTTTGAAAAAAATTTTTTTTTAATTTCAAAATAAAAAACATTAAAATTTTGGACGAATTTGAAAAAAATAAAATTATAATCTTTCAATTTCGTCCTTTAAAGTTTTGTTTTATTCATAATTATAGGAATGGAGAAATTATTTTCTTTTAATTTTTTGCCAATTCAATTATCATTTTATTTTTTTCGCTGAGTTCTTTTGATTTTTCCATAACAGTTTTTTTTCTTTATTTAGTTCTTTGTCTTTTTCCATAACAATTTTTTTTCTTTATTTAGTTCTTTTATTTTTTCTAATATTTAGATTTATAAAAGATATTTTATTATACATTTATCCAAAATTCTTTATAAGCATCTTCCGCATTCATTTGTTTTTTCAAATGTGGATTATCTATGTCCGCTGTTTGAAGTTTTTTTAAAACCCTATTTAATGATTTTGGAAAAATTTTTCTTGCCAGACGTAATGGAAAATCATATAGGTCTATTATTATTTTATTTGGAATTATAATAATTAATAAATAATTAACATTATATTTGTACCGCCACCAAATATATTGTAATATTACCAAATAAAATAAAAAATTTTCAATTATAAAATATTTTTACAATTGAAAATTTTTATTATTTTTACGAAAAATTATATTATGTCTTTTTTAAAAAAAAGTTTACTTAGTAAAGTTATTTTATATTTCATTCTTATTGTGCTTTTATCACTTATTATTTTGATAAGTAATAGAATTTCAAATTTTAATCAAGAAATTGTTTATAGGAAAAAAGTACTTGAAAATAATATTAGGAACGAAGTAAAAAAGAATTTAGAAATTGTTTTTTCTCTCATGAAATATAATTTTTCTAAAGGAATAGAAAAAGAAGAATTTTTAGATATTTTGCGTATTTTAAAAAAAGATAAATTCTATTTTTTTGTCATTAGTTTAGATGGAAAATCATTGGTTTCAGAAAATGATGAAATGAGAGCTAAGGAAGTAAAAAATTTATCTGATGAAGATGGTTTTCTTTTTGTTCAAGAAATGATAGATCTATCTAATAAATATGGCGAAGGTTTTGTAGAATACAAATTTAAAGAAAAAGAAACAACAGAAATTTATGAAAAAGTTTCTTTTGTAAAAAAATTTGGTGCATGGAATATAATTATAGGTACAGGAAAATTAAAAAATGAAATCAATGATATTCTCGATAAAAATAAAGAAATACTTTATGGACATTTATTTATTCAAATTTCATTGATGTTAATTACATTCTTTGGTCTACTTATTCTTGTCATTTTGATTTTAAAGAAAAAATTTGTTAAACCTATCTTATTATTAAAAAATTATTTAGATATATTAGCGAAAGGAAATTTACCTAATAATTTCAAATTTACAGATAAAAATGAGATTAAAGATATGATAAGATCTATAAATATCCTTACAAATAATTTAAAAAATACAAGAAAATTTGCTTTGGAAGTTGGAAAGGGTAATTTTAAAACTTCTGTGAATGTGTTTGGAAATAAAGGAGATTTAGGAAAAGCATTAGTAGAGATGAAAGATAGTCTTCATAGAGTTGCAAAAGAAAAAGAAAAACAAGAAATAGATGAGGAAAATAGGAATTGGTCCATCAGAGGTCTTGCTAAATTTGGAGATATTTTAAGAGAAAATAATTCTAATATGGAAGATTTAAGTTATCTTATAATAAAAAATCTTGTTCATCATATGAAAGCAAATCAAGGTGCTTTTTTTGTAATAAACAACGATAACAAAAATAATATTTTTATAGAATTGGTTAGTGCTTTCGCTTATAAAAGACGAAAACAATTAGATAAAAATCTAAAATTAAATGAAGGTCTTGTTGGAATTTGTGTCGCAGAAGGTAAAACAACTTATTTAACAGAACTTCCAGATGATTATATTAATATTACTTCTGGACTTGGAGACGCGTCGCCAAATAGTTTGCTAATAGTTCCGTTGAAACTAAATGACGAAATTTATGGAGTTGTTGAAATAGCTTCTTTTGATAAGTTTGAAAAATTTGAAATTGATTTCGTAGAAAAAATTGGAGAAAATATAGCTTCTAAAATTGCAAATGTTAAAATTAATTTTAAAACGAAAAAACTTCTGAGAGAATCAGAAGAAAAAACAAAAGAAATGAAACGACAAGAAGAAAAAATGCGTCAAACCTTAGAGGCTTTACAAATAGCTGAAAAACAAGCACATATAAAAGAAGAAAAATTAATTCAAATTTTAAGAAAAACTAGGAAAAATGAAAATACACTAAGAAAAAAATTAAAAGAATTAGAAAATAAAAATTAAATTACAAAAATATATATATTTTTGTAAAAATAAAAATATTAAATTAATTTATATGATTGGTCCTTGGCAAATTGCTTTAGTTTTATTTATAGTTTTAATTCTTTTTGGCGGAAGAAAAATTCCTGAATTAATGAAAGGAATTGGAAAAGGTATTACCGAATTTAAAAATGCACGCAAAGAAGAAGATAAAGCATCAAGTGAAAAAACAGATAAAAATGTATAATTCTTTAAAAGAAGTTCAGCATAAATTGTATAATAAAAATTTACAACTGGAAGAAGTTGTAAAATTTTATTTGGGAAATATATATAAACATAATAAAGAGATTAATGCTTTTTTAGAGATTTTTGAAGAAGAAGCTTTGGAAAAATCTAAAATTATTCAAAAAAAAATTTTAGAAAAAAAAGCTGGAAAACTTGCTGGTCTTGTGGTTGGTATCAAAGATAATATTTGTTATAAAGACCATAAATTAAGTGCTTCCTCTAAAATTTTAGAAAATTTCACATCTTTATTTAGTGCAACTGTTGTTGAAAGAATGTTAAAAGAAGATGCAATTATTATTGGTCGTTTAAACTGCGACGAATTTGCGATGGGTAGTTCCAATGAAAATTCTGCCTTTGGAAATGTAAAAAATCCATTGGATAAAACAAGAGTTACCGGAGGTTCTTCCGGTGGTTCTGTTGCTGCTGTTTCTGCTGATATGTGTATGATTGCTTTGGGTTCAGATACAGGTGGTTCTGTTAGACAACCTTCTTCTTTTTGTAATTTATTCGGTTTAAAAACAACTTATGGCAGAGTTTCCAGACATGGATTAATTGCTTATGCTTCATCTTTTGACCAAATTTCGCCCATGACAAAAAATATAGAAGATGCTGCTTTAGTCTTGGAGGTTATCTCTGGAAAAGATAATTTTGATGCAACTGCATCATCAGAACTTGTTCCAAACTATTATGACGAAGTTAAAAATTTCGATTTTTCAAAGAAAAAATTAAAAATTGCTTATTTAAAAGAAACCATAGAACATAAAGGCTTAGATAAAGAAATAAAAAATAAAATTTTAAATATTATAAAAGATTTAAAAAATCTTGGTCATAACTTAAAAGACATTGAATTTCCTTATTTAGATTATCTTGTTCCTACTTATTATGTTTTAACAACTGCCGAAGCGTCATCAAATTTGGCAAGATATGATGGAATACATTATGCTTATAGAAGTAGTAAAAAATCAAAAAACCTAAAAGATAATATTATAAAAACACGCAGCGAAGCTTTTGGCAAAGAAGTGAAAAGAAGAATAATGACTGGAACTTTTGTTTTAAGTGCAGGTTATTATGATGCTTATTATTCTAAGGCTCAGAAAGTCAGGAGATTAATTTTTGATAAGACTATGGATATTTTTAAAGATTATGATTTTATAATTTTACCAACTACGGCAACTACAGCTTTTAAATTTGGAGAAAAAGGAGAAAATCCTGTTTCTATGTATTTGGAAGATTTATTTACTGTTCATGCAAATTTGGCTGGAATTCCTGCAATTTCTGTACCTGTCGGAAAACATTCTAATGGTATGCCTTTCGGAATACAAATTTATGCTCCTCATTTTCATGAAAGCAAAATGATGGCTTTTGCAAATTATTTGAATAATTTATAAAAACAAGCAAAATTAAACATTTGAAATTTTCAAGTTTCAAATGTTTTTTTATGTTTTTGAAAAAACAATTAAAAAAAACGTCATTTTTGGAGAAAATTTTTTTTGAAATAATTAAAAAAAAACGTCATTTTTGGAGAAAATTTTTTTTGAAATAATTAAAAAAAAACGACATTTTTGGAGAAAATTTTTTTTGAAATAATTAAAAAAAAACGTCATTTTTGGAAAAAATTTTTTTTGAAATAATTAAAAAAAACGTCATTTTTGGAAAAAATTTTTTTGAAATAATTAAAAAAAAACGTCATTTTTGGAGAAAATTTTTTTGAAAATTAAAAAAAACGTCATTTTTGGAAAAATTTTTTTTGAAATAATTAAAAAAAAACGTCATTTTTGGAAAAAATTTTTT
>JAOZVH010000112.1:0-5577 GCA_029938235.1 Bacteroidales bacterium | reverse complement strand
TTAAAAAAAAACGTCATTTTTGGAAAAAATTTTTTTTGAAATAATTAAAAAAAAACGTCATTTTTGGAAAAAATTTTTTTTGAAATAATTAAAAAAAAAATGACATTTTGAGAAAAAAAATTTTTTTTTATTAAAAAAAAATGTCGTTTTTTAAAAGAAAATTATATTATGTCTTTATTTCAAAAATCTGTATTAGAAAAATATTTAACAAGTTTTGACAAAAATGAATTAAATCTCGCTTATGAAAAATTCTTGTCAATTTATAATTCGAAAAAAATCGAAAAAATTAAAAAGCTAAAAGAAGAAGAATATCAAGATGGTTTTTTGAGAGATTTATTTGTTAAAGTTTTAGGATACACTTTAAAACCAGATGAAAATTTCAATATGGTTCGTGAATTTAAAAACCAAAAGGATAATAAAAAAGCTGATGCCGCCATTCTGAAAAAAAATAAAGCCATTGCAGTAATTGAATTGAAATCAACCAAAACAAAAGACCTAAGAAAAGTTACAGAACAAGCATTTAACTACAGAAATAATCAAATAAATTGCAGATATATTATTACTTCCAACTTCCATAAGTTGCGTTTTTTTATAGATTATGCAAGTGATTTTGAAGAATTCAACCTATTCAATTTAAAAAAAAATGACTTCAATCGTTTTTATATTTTGCTAAATAAAAAGAGCATTTTAAATCATTTTCCATTAAAATTAAAAGAAGAAACGAAATTTCACGAAGAAAAAATTTCCAATGAACTTTACAAAGATTATTCAATTCTGAAAAGCAAAATATTTGAAAATTTAGTTTTGCGAAATAAAAAAATTGATAAACTGATTTTATTCAAAAAATCGCAAAAACTACTGGATAGATTATTGTTTATTTTCTTTGCTCAGGATATTGGACTTTTGCCCATAAACACCATCAAAAAAATTATAGACAGATTTTTTTCTTTGCAAAAATTAGACGCATATAAACCTCTATATGAGGTATATAAACAATATTTTTCATATATGAATGAAGGAAGAAATTTCGAAGATGAAAACGAAAATATTTCTGCATATAATGGTGGTTTGTTTGCCGAAGATGAAATTTTAGACAAACTAATTATTGATGATAAAATTCTATGGAGCGAATGTTTAAAAATTTCAAAATATAATTTTAAATCTGAAATTGATGTAAATATTTTAGGACATATTTTTGAGCATTCTTTGAACGAGATGGAAGAAATGAACGCTAAAATAGAAGGCAAAAAATTAGAAAAGAAAAAAAGTAAACGAAAAAAAGACGGAGTTTTTTACACGCCAAAATACATTACAACTTACATTATTGAAAATACAATTGGGAAAATTTGTATGGAAAAATATAAAGAATTAGAAATTTTAGAAATAGAATTTGATAATACTTTTAGACCAAAAGACGGCAAACTAAACAAAAAAGGAAAGGAACTTTTCAAGAAATTAGAAGATTATAAAAACTGGCTTTTATCTCTGAAAATACTTGACCCCGCTTGTGGAAGCGGTGCATTTTTAAATGAAGCATTAAATTTTTTGATAAAAGAGCATCAAAAAATTGACAATATTATTGTGGAATTGACACAAAAACCACTACGAATATATGACACAGATAAAAGCATTTTAGAACAAAATTTGTTCGGCGTAGATATAAATGAAGAAAGCGTAGAAATTGCAAAATTGTCGCTGTGGCTAAGAACAGCAAAAAAAGGTCGTAAATTATCAAGCTTAAATAATAATATTAAATGCGGAAATTCTTTAATTGATGATAAAAAAATCGCAGGTGAAAAAGCATTTATTTGGGAAAAGGAATTTAAGGAAATTATGAAAAATGGAGGTTTTGATATAATTGTGGGAAATCCACCGTATGTAAAATTACAAGGTTTAAAAGCAAATTATCAAAAAGAAAGTTTTTTTTATAAAAAAAAATATAAATCTGCAACTTCAAATTATGATATTTATGTTTTGTTTATTGAAAAATCTTTGGAATTAATCAAACAAAACGGTGATATTAGTTTTATTTTACCACATAAATTTTTAATTTCTGAATTTGGGAAAGGTATTAGAAAATTACTTGCTGAAAAAAAAGCAATAAAACAACTTTTAAATTTTGGTTCTGAAATGGTATTTTCTGATGCTTCTACTTATACCTGTATTTTAAATTTATCTTTCAATAATTTATACTTAGAATTTAAACAATTAAAACCTTTAGAAATTACAAAAACTATCAAATTTGACAAAATCAAATATGATAAATTAGGCTCAGATAAATGGAATTTAAATAGTAAAAAAATTACAAATATTCTTGAAAAATTAAATAAACAACCATTTAAAGTAAAAGATATTTTTGCAAGAATTTCTCAGGGAATTGCAAGTGGAGCAGATAATATTTTTTTAATTAAAGGAAAAAAAGGCAATAATTTAATCAAAGGATATTCAAAAGCATTAGATAAAATAATTGAAATTGAAAGTGATTTAGTAAAACCAATTTTAAAAGGAGAAGATGTTGCTAAATATAAAAATCTTAAAAATAATTATTTTGTTATCTTTCCTTACTTTATTAAAAAAGGAAAAGGAATTCAAATGACAGAAGAATATATAAAAATAAATTTTCCTAAAGCTTATCAATATTTAAAAGAAAATGAAAATTATTTAAGAAATAGGGAAAAAGGAAAATTTAACAATTCAAAAGAATGGTTTTTATTTAGTAGGAAACAAGGAATGAATGAAGTTGAGCAAGCTAAAATTATCATGAGAAATTTTTCTTTTGGTTCTGAGTTAACTTTTGACAACGAATATTATTATCATAATACAAATGTTTATAGTTTAATAAAAAAAGACAAGTTAAATTATTTATTTTATTTATCAATATTAAACTCTAAATTAATGTGGTTTTTTATGAAATATACAAGTCCAGTTATAAAAGGTGGATTTGTTCAGTATAAAACTATATATGTTAATAAATTTCCTTTACCGAAAATAGTTTTAAATTATAATCTTTTTGAAGAAATTGCAGATAAAATGCTTTCTTTAAATAAATCTTTAGAAAAAGAAAAAAACAACTTTCTTTTAACTTTACAGGAGGAAACTGTTTGTTTCAAGATTACGAAAAAATTAAATAAATTTTATTTATTAGATTTTAAAAATTTCAAAAGTGAGCTTAAAAAACAAAAAATAAAATTTTCTTTTAATGAAAGTAATATTTGGCGAAATATTTTTAATGAAGTCAGCGAAGAGCTCAATAAATTAGAATTTCAAATTAATGAAACCGACAAAATAATTGACAAAATGGTTTATAAATTATACAATTTAAATGATGAAGAAATTAAAATAATTTGCGAAAATTAAGAAAAAAATTTTTTTCGAAAAAAAATTAAAAATTTCGGTCATTTTTGAAAAAAATTTTTTTTTGAAATAATTAAAAAGCATTAAAATTTTGGACGAATTTTGAAAAAATTTTTTTTTATTTTTAAATTAAAAAACATTAAAATTTTGGGCAAATTATGAAAAAAATTTTTTTTTATTTTGAGATTAAAAAACATTAAAATTTTGGTCGTTTTTTGAAAAAAAATTTTTTCAAAAATGGCATTTTTTTATGATTTTATTTTTAATAAATTTTTTTATTAAAAATAATTTATTAAAATTGTATTTTATATAAAAAAATTTATTATGCAAAAAGATATATTTAATAAAGAAAAAATTGAGATTTTAAAAAAAGAAATCTCTGTAGAACGTACACGATTGTCCACTGATAGAATGGATATTTCTTTTGGTGAAATAATCAATTTGTATAAAAATAAAGAATTAATTATCAGACCAGAATATCAACGATTATACCGTTGGACAATTGCACAAAAAACAGCTTTAATAGAATCTATTTTACTTGGTATTCCTATTCCTCCGATTTTTGTCGCTGAAGATAAAGATGGTATATGGGAATTAGTAGATGGTTTGCAAAGAGTAGCTACTTTTATTAGTTTTTTTGGAGATTTGAAAGATGATGTGAATAAATTAAAATATGAAAAATCTGAAGATGAAGAAGAAATAATTGATATAGAAAATAAATGGGAATTAAAAGAAGGATTTTTATTAAAAAATTTATCTGGATTTAATATAGATAATTTACCTTCAAGATACAAAATGAATCTAAAAAGAGCTACTTGTCGAGTAGAAATTTTAAGAGGCGAAAGTAATACTCATATGAAATATGAATTATTTAAAAGATTAAATTCAGGTGGTTCTAGATTAACACCTCAGGAAATTAGAAATGCTATTTATAGAGAGATAAATCCTCGTCTTAATGATTTAGTTGTAGAACTAAGCCAAAATAAA
Organism: Bacteroidales bacterium; assembly: GCA_029938235.1. Classification (GTDB taxonomy): domain Bacteria; phylum Bacteroidota; class Bacteroidia; order Bacteroidales; family 4572-128; genus 4572-128. Next base: position 1,236 of record JAOZVH010000112.1, on the reverse strand, counting down.
AAATTTATAGAACTAACAAATTTAACAAAACAAAAAAAGAGTGAACTTTATGACCAAGAATTAGTTTTACGTTTCATAGCATTTTATAATAATGTTTTAAAAGTAAATGATAATATGGAAAAGTATCTAAATTTATTTATGGAAAAAAATGTTAAAAATGAAACTTTTAACTATGATTATAAAAATATTTTTGAAAAAACTATCAATTTGCTTTATAAAATTGGTGATAAATTTATATTCAGAAATGATATGAAACAAAATATTTTTACTCCTGTATATTTAGAAGGTATTATGATAGGAGTATCACAAAATATAGATTTTTATATTGATGATATAAATTTCTTGAAAGAAAAAATAAACGAATTAAAAAAAGATGAAGATTTCAAGAAATTTTCAGGACGATTTTCAAATAGTAAAAATAGAATTAGAGATAGATTAACTCGTGCAAATAATATTTTCTCTTGTAAAAATAAATAAATATGATAGATTTATGTCAGAATTTATTATCAAATATAGAAGAACGAGAAAATATTTTATTTGAAATAGAAAGGAGTATATTTACGGGAAGATATGGACTTTCTAAAAAACATTACGAAATACTTTCAGTACAATCTATTTCTATGATTTATTCAATTTGGGAAGGTTTTATTCAAAACTCTTTTCAAATGTATATTGAATATATTAATTCTTTAAATATTGATTTTCATTTACTTAGTGAAAATATTCAAATTTTTCATTTAGAAAACTCTTTTAAACAATTTAAAAATTATCCAGAAAAAAATATAAAAAAAAAGAAATTTTATAATGAATTAAATGAATTTTATAAAAAAAAAAATCATATATTATATAATAAAATAGATACTAAAAGTAATGTAAATTTGAAAATTTTAAATTCTTTATTTAAAATTTTTCATTTAGTTCCTTTTGATTCATTTTGGAAAAAATACAAACATCCTAATTCAAATTTAGGAGATACAATGAATACTTTTATTAAATATCGTAATACTGTTTCGCATGGTGGAGATATTAGTTCTGAAGAAAAAGTTAATAAAAAAGTTTATGTTAAATACAAAACTTTAATTTCAGATTTAATGTACGCTATTAGAGAAAAAATGAAACAAGGAATTCAAAATAAAACATATTTAAAATAAATATAAAAATCTCAAACCTTATGCGTCAATCGTCCACGCCATAGCCGTCAGTCTAAGGACTTAAATTATTGATTTTAAGACAATT
>JAOZVH010000111.1:7167-10273 GCA_029938235.1 Bacteroidales bacterium | reverse complement strand
TGATAAAAAAAATATTACATTTCACAAAAAGGTTCGAAGAACCAAAAATTTTTTTCAAAATTTAAAATCATTAAAAAATTGACGTTTTTTTGAAAAATTTTTTTTATTATAAAAAAATGCTGTTTTTTTGGGGAAATTATAAAAAACCTAAAAATTAGATTTGTACAGCTTGAAATTTAAAATTCCAAATTTTATAAAATTTGGAATTTTTAGAGAATTTTTTGAAAAATTTTTTTTAAATGAAAAATTAAAAAAACTATTATTTTTCATTTTTCATTTTACAGAAATAATGAACAATTCCATTGCTTATCAAAAGATCTTTTACATTTAATTTTAAATTATAAATTGCTATTTGCTCTACAACTTTTTTTGTCAGTTTTAAATATGGAGCTTTACATTCTACTAACAAAACTGCTTCTCCTTTATTGTTAAAAACTAAAATATCTGCTCTTTTTCTTAGATTATTTATTTTAAAACTTGTTTCTATTTTAATTAAATTTGGAGAATATTTTTTTTCATAAACAAGAAATTTTATTACATTTTGACGAGCAAATTCTTCCGGAGTTAATAAAACGAATTTCTTTCTAATAAAATCAAAAATATATTTTTTCCCATTTTCTTTCTTTATTTTGAAAGAATACTTTTTTTGAAAAATTTTTTCTATCATATATTCTTTTTAAAACGCAAAATTAATTTTTTTAATTTCAAAATAAAAAACATTAAAATTTTGGACGTTTTTTGAAAAAATTTTTTTTAATTTCAAAATAAAAAATATTAAAATTTTGGACGTTTTTTGAAGAAAATTTAATTTTTAAATTAAAAATTATTAAAATCTTGGAGGTTTTTTTGAATTTTTTTTTAATTCTCGTATTTTACGAAATAAAAATGTGCATAATTTGATTTCTTCAAATAAAACCCAAATATAATTCTATATATTTGGGTTATAAAAAAATAAAAAATTTTAATTTTTTATTTCACTTCTTCGAAATCAGTGTATTCTTCACCACCTTTTTTATCATCTTTTTTGCTTTCTTGTTTTGCATTTGGATTTTGGAAGTTGGCATCTTGAAAATTTGGATTTCCATTTTGTCCGGATGCTCCTTGTTGTCCTTGTGCGGACTGAGCAGCTTCTTGAAATACTTTATTTAATTCGTCCATATATTTATCTATGGCATCTAAATCCTGAGCTTTATGAGCTTCTTTTAAATTAGATATGCCACTTTCTATTAATTCTTTTTTTTCTGCTGGCAATTTATCACCCATTTCTTTCATTTGTTTTTCCATTTGAAAGATCATACTGTCAGCACTATTTAACTTATCTATTTTTTCTTTCTCTTTTTTATCAGCTTCCTCATTAGCTTTTGCTTCTTCTTTCATTTTATTTATTTCTGTGTCGCTCAAACCAGAAGATGCTTCTATACGTATACTTTGCTCTTTATTCGTAGATTTATCTTTCGCAGAAACATTTAAAATTCCGTTAGCGTCAATGTCAAAAGTAACTTCTATTTGCGGCGTACCTCTTTGTGCCGGTGGAATTCCGTCCAAATGAAAACGACCTATAGTTTTATTATTTGCAGCCATTGGACGCTCACCTTGTAAAACATGAATTTCTACAGAAGGCTGATTATCAACAGCAGTAGTAAAAGTTTCTGTTTTTTTAGATGGTATAGTTGTGTTTGATTCTATCAATTTTGTCATTACTCTTCCCATAGTTTCTATTCCGAGAGACAGAGGCGTAACATCTAATAATAAAATATCTTTTAAAGAATCATCTCCGGCAAGTATTCCTCCTTGTATAGCTGCGCCGATTGCAACAACTTCGTCAGGATTAACTCCTTTTGATGGTTTTTTCTTAAAAAATTTTTCTACAATATTTTGTATTGCTGGCATACGAGTTGAGCCACCAACTAAAATAACTTCATCAATTTCATTTGCATTTAAACCAGCGTCAGAAAGAGCTTTTTTACAAGGCTCCATAGTATTTTGTATTAAAGTATCTGCAAGCTGTTCGAATTTTGCTCTGGATAAAGATTTTACAAAATGCTTAGGAATACCGTTTACTGGCATAATATATGGCAAATTAATTTCTGTCATAGTAGAACTTGAAAGTTCTATTTTCGCTTTTTCTGCTGCTTCTTTCAAACGTTGTAAAGACATAGCATCGTGGCGTAAATCTACACCTTCATTTTTCAAAAAGTCTTCTGCCATCCAATCAATAATTACCTGGTCAAAATCATCTCCTCCAAGATGTGTATCACCATTTGTTGATTTTACTTCTACTATAGAATCACCAAGTTCTAAAATGGAAATATCAAAAGTTCCACCTCCTAAATCAAAAACTGCAACATTTATATCTTTTGCTTTCCTATCTAATCCGTAAGCCAGAGCTGCTGCTGTTGGTTCATTTACAACTCTTTTTACCTCTAATCCAGCAATTTCTCCGGCTTCCTTAGTTGCTTGTCTTTGAGAATCATTAAAATATGCAGGAACAGTTATTACTGCTTCTGTAATTTTCTGACCTAAATAATCTTCTGCAGTTTTTTTCATCTTTTGTAAAACCATAGAAGAAATTTCCTGAGGTGAATAATTTCTATCTTCTATCTTTATCTTCGGAACATTATTATCAGTTTTTACAACTTCATAAGGAACTCTATTTACTTCTTTACTGACATTAAAATAACTCTCTCCCATAAAACGTTTAATAGAATAAATCGTTTTTCTTGGATTTGTTATTGCTTGTCTTTTTGCTGGATCACCAACTTTTCTCTCGTCTTTTTCTAAAAATGCAACTATTGATGGAGTTGTACGTTTACCTTCGCTGTTTGAAATTACAACTGCTTCGTTTCCTTCCATTACAGATACACAAGAATTTGTTGTCCCTAAATCTATTCCTATTATTTTGCCCATTTTTTTAATTCTTTTCGAAATTTTAATTCTATTAAATGATTTTCAATTCGTATGCCAATTAATTTTTTTGTCATTTTTGCATAAAAACAAAAAACTATTTAAATTTATTTTTATTTTTATGTCAAAAAGTCAGGGAATTTTTAATGAGTAATGAATAATGAAATTATTTTTAAATTTCGGCATTTTTTCAAAAAAATTT
>JAOZVH010000111.1:0-7067 GCA_029938235.1 Bacteroidales bacterium | reverse complement strand
TTTTTAATGATTTAAAAAACATTAAAATTTCGGCATTTTTTTGAAAAAATTTTTTTTAATGATTTAAAAAACATTAAAATTTCGGCATTTTTTTGAAAAAATTTTTTAATGATTTAAAAAACATTAAAATTTCGGCATTTTTTCAAAAAAATTTTTTTTAATGATTTTAAAAACATTAAAATTTCGGCATTTTTTTGAAAAAATTTTTTGAAAAAACGGCAATTTTTTTTAATTTTAAATTAATTTCCATACAGAATTTTTAATTTCTAAACCAATTTCATCTATGTTTTTATCAAAATTTTTTCCATCGGAAAAAATAAATAAATTAGCATATTTTTCTAATTTTTTTGCACTTGGTTTCATTTCATTTTTTGTTTTATGTTTTATTAAAATAAAAACATCTGGCTTAACAAATTTTCTTAAACTGTTAGATTCACAAACAATAAAATTATTTGCATCAATTTTTTTCAAAAATTCTTTAAAAGCTAAACCTAAAAAATCAGAAAAACATCTTATCATAAAAACTCTTGACGCACCATTTTTTAACATTCTATTTGTATCTTCAGAATTTTTTGTATTTGTTTCTTCGATAATTTCAAAATTTTTTTTCAATAAACTTCTACCTTTTCCGTGAAAAAAATTATCATTTTTATAAATTGTCTTAATTTTTAATCCTACAATACTAAATTTATTGGAAAATTTTTTTATTAATCCTTCAACAAAAGTAGTTTTTCCAAGATTCCTTGTGGCAGCACCAACAAGAATTAATTTTTTTTTATGAAAATTCATTTTTATTTTTTTTGTAAAAAACAAATAAAATTATAAAAATTTAAATTATTTTTGAAAAAAATTTTTTTATGTTTACAAAGAACGATTTATCTCAGTTTGAGAAGCAAAAAATCTCCATAGAAGTTGTAGAAACTCAAATACAAAATTTTGAAAATGGTTTTCCTTTTTTAAATATTTTTAAATCTGCTTCAATAAATGATGGAATATTAAAATTCCCAAAAAAAGATTTGAAAAATTTAGAATATTCTTACGACGAAAAAATTAAGAATAAAAAAATAGTGAAATTTGTACCCGCTTCTGGTGCAGCAAGTCGTATGTTTAAAGAGCTTTTTGACTTCAAAAAAAAGTATAATAATAAAAAAATATCCTTAGAAAACTTTGAAGATAAAAATTTTTATTCTGTTTATAATTTTTTTAAAAACATTAAAAATTTTGCTTTTTATGATGATTTAAAAAATATTACTGAGGAAAATTTTGAAATGCTTTTGAAAAAAAAAGAATGGTCAAAAATTATAGATTGTTTTTTAAATAAAGAATTTTTGAACTATGGAAATTTGCCTAAGGCTTTATTAAAATTTCATAAAAATAAAGAAAAAAATTTTTTATCTTTGGAAGAGCATTTTTTAGAAGGAGCAAATTATTGTGGAGAAAAAGTAAATTTACATTTTACAATTTCTCCGGAGCATAAAAATATTTTCAATAAAAATATTGAAAAATTTAAACATTTTTACGAAAAAAAATTTTCTGTAAAATACAATATTGAACTTTCTGAGCAAAAAAAATCTACAGATATTATTGCTGTTGATTTAGAAAATCGTCCTTTTCGAGAGGAAAATAATTCTATTTTATTTCGCCCCGGAGGACACGGTGCTTTAATAGAAAATTTGAATGAAATTGATGCAGATATAATTTTCATCAAAAATATAGATAATGTTGCTCACAGTGATTTTCAAAATGAAACTTTTATTTATAAAAAAGTTCTTCTTGCTCTTTTAATAGAATATCAAAAAAAGATTTTTTATTATATAAAAAAGTTAAAAGATGGAAAAAAAATTTTCACAGAAATAGAAGATTTTTTTAAAGAAATAGGTTTCTGTTTTTCTGAAAAGATTAAAAATTTCAGCGAATTAGAGAAAAAAAATTTTTATATAAAAAAATTAAATCGTCCAATTCGTGTTTGTGGAATGGTAAAAAATGAAGGAGAATCTGGCGGCGGTCCATTTTGGGTTGAAAATAATGATGGATTTTCTTTGCAAATCGTTGAGAGTTCACAAATTGATTTGAATAATCAAGAAAAATATAATTTATTAAAAAAATCAACTCATTTTAATCCGGTTGATTTGGTCTGCGGTGTAAAAAATTACAAAGGAAAAAAATTCAATTTGAAAAATTTTATAGATAAAAATACTGGTTTTATATCAAAAAAATCTAAAAATGGTAAAAATTTAAAAGCTCAGGAATTACCAGGTCTTTGGAACGGTGCCATGTCAAATTGGAATACAATTTTTGTAGAAGTTCCAATGATAACTTTTAATCCGGTTAAAAAAATTAATGATTTAATTAGAAAAGAGCATCAAAATTTTTTATAAAATTTTATTTTTTTTAATGGTATTTTTTTTGTAGAATAAATTTAATATTTAAAAAATTATTTATTTCATATGAAAATTATTGAAAATTTAAATTTAACAAAAAAAGTTTTTATTTTTATTTTATTACTTGCTGTGATTTTTAGCTTCACAAGTTTTATATTTACACGACATTTTTTTTATAAAGATATAAATAAAATTTTAAATAATTCTATCAATTTAAAAATTAAAGAAACTCAGGAAAAAATAAACGATATTTCTGAAAAAGCTTTATTTAGTGCTATTTTTTGTACAAATAAAAAAAATATCCAAAAAGCTTACGAAGAATATTATAAAAATAAAAATTTAGAATTATCATCAAAATATCTGGAAACAGAAGTAGAAGAGCTTTTAGAAAATATTTATAAATTAACTACTTATGAGCCAAGAATTCATTTTCATATTCCTCCGGCAAAATCTTTTTATAGGAGTTGGGTAAAAGAAAGAGGAGATGATTTAAGTAATTTTAGAAGTTCCATATTAAATATTAGTAAAAATAAAGAAGCTTTGAAAGGTTTAGAAATAGGACGAGATGGACTTGCTGTTAGAGGAATTGTTCCAATTTTTTCAAAAAAAAATGAAAAGTTTTATGGCTCTCTGGAGATTTCTTTTAGTTTAAAAAAAATAGTAAAATCCTTAAAATCTAATAAAAAGGAAGAGTTTGCAATTTTTTTACGCTCAGATAATTTAAAAATTATAAATTATTCTACGGATCAAAATTTGTTAAAAGATAATTTGGAAAAATCACAAATTGGAGATTTTACTATGCTAAATAAATCTTCAGAAAAATTTCGTTTGCAAGATCTTGATTTTAAAAAATTAAATGATGGTTTTTCATATCTAACAATTTTTGAAAAAAACAATTATAAATATGCTGTTTTTCCTATAAAAAGTATTTCAAAAGGAACTGTTGCCATAGGAATTTATCAACAAAATACTTCAAGTATTATTGATAATGTTTTTGAGAAACATATTTATCAATTTATGTTTTTGTTCTTAGTTCTAATAATTTTTATTTATTTTACTTATTTATTAATAAAATTAATAATTGGAAAACCAGTAAATGAAATTGTGAAATTTATAAGGGATTTTTCCATTGGAAAAAAAGTAAATTTTTTTGAAGTGAAAAATAACGATGAGATAGGAAAAATAAAAATGGCTTTAAATAGGTTTTCTATGAGTTTAAAAAACATAGAAAAATTTGCTTTGGAAGTCGGCAAAGGAAACTGGAACCAAGAATATAAAATTTTAAGTAAAAATGACATATTGGGGAAATCTTTACTCCAAATGCAAACCAATTTAAAAAATTTTTCTAAAAAAAGTGAAGAAAATAGTTGGTTACAAAATTCTATCGTTTCCGTTGGCGATATTTTAAGAAGTGAACAAAATAAAGAAATTTTATCAAAACATTTATTAAATTTACTTGCAGATTTATTAGATTTACAAATCGCTGCTTTATATCTAATCAATGAAGAAAATAATTTAAAATTGGTAGAAAGTTATGCTTTTCGCATAAGAAAAATTTATAAAAATGTATTCAAATTTGGTGAAGGTCTTGTTGGACAGGCGGCTTATGAGAAAAAAATAATTTTATTTACAAATGTTCCGGATGATTACATTGTTGTCGGTTCTGCCATTGGACAAACAAAAGTAAAATATGTTATTGTTTTGCCTCTTGTTTATCAAAAAAAAGTTGTTGGTGTTATTGAGATGGCAAAAACAGATATTTTCGATCAATTAAAAATGAAATTATTAGAAAATATTTCTGAGAGTATTGCGATAGTTTTCAATTCTATTATTATTCATAAAGAAATGCAGATACTTTTAAAAACAACACAAAAGCAATCGAAAAAGATGGAAAAACAACAAAAAGAATTAATCAGTTCTTATGAAAATATTAGAATAGAGCAGGAAAAAACACAAAAAATTAATAATGAACTAAAAAAAAATTCAAAAATTTTACAAAAAGCAGAAGAAAATTTAAAAAAACAAAGGGGAAAATTAAGTAACACAAATAAGGAACTCGGCGAAAAAAATCAATCTTTAGAATTACAAAAAACACAAACTATGGCAAAAAATACAGAATTACAAGCCGCAAGAAATGAAATAGAAAAAAAAGCAAAACAATTGGAAATTTCTGATAAATATAAATCGGAGTTTCTTGCAAATATGTCTCATGAATTGAGAACACCATTAAATAGTCTTTTGATACTTTCTAAAAGTTTATCTGAAAATATAGAAAATAATCTTTCTGAGGAGCAAATAAAATCCTCAGAAATTATTTATAATAGTGGGAAAGATCTATTAAATTTGATAAATGACATACTTGACTTATCAAAAATAGAGTCTGGAAAAATGAATGTAAATATAGAAAATATTTCAATTTTAGACATAGTTAAAAATATAAAAAGTAATTTTAAACATATTACAGATATGAAAAAACTTATTTTGAGTTTGAAAATTGAAAAAAATACTCCTCTGACAATAAAAACAGACCAGCAAAAATTATTGCAAATTTTGAAAAATTTAATTACAAATGCAATAAAATTTACAGAAAGAGGAAAAATTACTGTAAAATTTTATTTATTTAAAGACATTAATTCTATATTGAAATCTAATTATTTGAAAGGAAAAGACATCCTTGCTATTGATGTCATAGATACAGGAATTGGAATTCCTAGTGAAAAACGAGAAGCAATTTTCGAAGCATTTAAGCAGGCAGATGGAAGTACATCAAGAAAATTTGGCGGAACAGGTCTTGGTTTATCCATTTCACGACAGCTATCACATCTTTTACAAGGAGAAATAAATTTAAGAAGTAAAATTGGTGAGGGTTCTATTTTTACCATATATTTACCTTTAAAAATAGATATTAATAAAAATCAAAAAGATTTAAAAATAATACCAAATACTATTTATCCAGAAAATACAGAAAAAGAATATGTTTTCAAGGAAATATTTAATATTCCAAAATTAAAAGATGATAAAAATAATTTAGAAAAAAATGATAAAATAATTCTTGTTGTTGAAGATGATATTAATTTTGCTAAAATATTAATGGACAAATGCCACGAGAAAAATTTTAAATGTTTATTGACTGAAAGCGGTAAAAAAGCAATTTTTTTAGCAAAAGAATATTTACCTAATGCTATTATTTTAGATATAAAATTAAAAGACATGGACGGTTGGCAAGTTTTAAGTTCTTTGAAAAATGACAAAAAAACTGCAAAAATTCCTGTACACATGATGTCTGCATTGGAAGAAAATAACAAAACTTTTAAAAAAGGTGCCATAGGTTATTTAAATAAACCTATAGAAAAAGAAGTTTTAGAAGCTGCATTTAAAAAATTAGAACATCTAATAAATTACAAAATTAGAAAAATACTTCTTGTGGAAGATGATAAAAATCTCAGAGATACTTTAAATTTGATTTTGAAAAAAAATATACCTTTCATTAAAGAAATAAATAATGGTTATGATGCCATAAAAATAATTAAAAACGAAAAATTAGACCTTGTTATTTTAGACCTTGGTTTACCAGACATTTCTGGTTTTGAAGTTCTTGATAAATTAAAGAAGGAAAAAATTGACATTCCACCTATTATTATTTATACTGGTTTAACTTTGTCTGAAAAAGAAATTCAAAAATTAAAACATTATCATCATACTATGCTTCTAACAAAAGATATGAAATCTGTTGATAAATTAGTAAAAGAAATGGATATTTTTTTAAGTGATATAAAAAATTCTAAAAAAGAAATTTCTAATGAATTCTCTGATGTTAATATTTTAAAAGATAAAAAAATTCTACTTGTTGACGATGATCATAGAAATTTAACAACCATTTCGATGGTTTTAAAACAAAAAAATAATATAAACATACATACAGCAGAAAATGGTCAAAAAGCTTTAGATTTTATAGATAAAAATACAGATGTAGATTTGATTTTAATGGATATTATGATGCCAGTAATGGATGGTTATGAGACAATTAAAAGAATACGTAAAAATTCTTTTTTTACAAAACTACCAATTATTGCGATGACGGCAAAAGCAATGAAAGAAGACAAAGAAAAATGTATGAAGGTTGGTGCAAGTGATTATCTTTCTAAACCTGTTGATATGGAACAATTAGTTACTTTGATGAAAATATGGCTGCAATCATATTAAAATATTTAAGAATAAATTTTTTTAATAAAAAATAAATAAAATCTTGGACGATTTTAATTTTAAACAAACGTTTGTTTAAAGATTTTCGTTGAAAAATATTGAAATTTTGAATGAATTTTGAAAAAATTTTTGGTTCTTCTAACCTTTTTGTGAAATGTAATATTTATTTTATCAAAAAAAAAAATAAAATGATTCATCGTCCACGATGATTTCGTTGCATCGCACTATAAGGTATTGATTATTAACGTTTTAATGAAAATTTGGAATGAGAATTTTTAAAAAATATTTTGAAAAAACACAAATTTTTCACAATTTTGATTATGAAAAAAATTCTCACCACAAAAAAGTTCGATAGCCAAATTTTTTTTCAAAAAAACCCTTATGCGTCAAGCGTCCACGATGATTTCGTAACATCTACTGTTCAAGCATGGACGCAATAGCCGTCAGTCTAAGCATATTAATTACTTGTAAATGAACAAGTTA
>JAOZVH010000110.1 GCA_029938235.1 Bacteroidales bacterium | reverse complement strand
TGATTTTTATAATTTTTAAAAATATAGATTTTTTTTAATGATTTTTTTGAATCATAATTTTAATTGTTTTTTGAAAAAAAAATGTTAAAAATTTTGCTTTTTTTGAAAAAATTTTTTTTCAAATTAAAATAATTCTTTTTTTTGAAAAAATATTTATTTATTTATAAAAAATAAATATTTTTGAAAAATTAAAATTTCTTAATTTTTTTATATGAAAAACAAATTTTTTATTATTGCAATTATTTTTTATTTTTCGTCTTGTTCACAAGATAATTCTAAAGTTACAGATTTAGAAGCAAAAAATGATAGTTTATTGAGAATAATAAACGAAAAAGATGCAAGTTTAAATGAATTTATTGAAGCATTAGAAGTGGTCCAAATAAATTTGGAAATTATAAAGGAGAAAGAATCTATCATAAAAATGAATAACTATGATGGAGAAAATGATGCCACAAAAAGCGAAAGTGTTTCTAATGATATGAAGCTGATTTTTGATCTGATGGAAGATAATAAAGCTACTATTGCGGAATTAGAAGATCAAATTAGAAATAATAAAGCAAAATTCTCTAAATTTGAAAAAGTTGTAATTGGTTTAAATAGACAAATTTCTCAAAAAAATACTGAAATTAATGATTTAAAAAAAATATTAAATCAAAAAGATGCTGATATAAGTGATCTTAATGAAAATATTGAAGTTTTAGAATCTAATGTAGATTCTCTTTATAGTATTCAAAAAGAAAAATCAGAAGTGATTGTTAAGCAGGCAGAAGAATTAAACAAGGCTTTTTATGCTTACGGAACCGCAAAAGAATTGAAAAAACAAGCAATAGTAAACAGTCGTTTTTACGTTCTTGCGAAATTGAAAAGAGAATTTAAAACTGATTATTTTACACAAGTAGATATTACAAAAACGAAAACTATACCGCTTTTTTGTAAAAAAGTGAAATTTTTGTCTAAACATCCAGAAGGCTCTTATTCATTTGCAAAAACAAAAAAGGTTTTTGATAGTTTATTAATAGATGACCCAAATAAATTTTGGGCAAGTTCTAAATATTTAGTGCTTTTAGTTGCACAATAATTTAAAAAAAAATGAAAAAAAATTTTTTATTATTTATAGGTTTATTTTTAATACTTCTAAGCTGTTCGGAAGAAAAACAATTAGAAATAGATTATTTTTACAAGCATTTTGTTGGAAATATCTTTGATAAAGATAAAAAAATGCAGATCAGTATGAATTTGATAAAGAAAAAAGATAAAGTCTTTGGAAATTATTTTTATCAAAAAGATGGAGTGAGTATTGAGTTAGAAGGAAAATTTTTAAATAACGGAACATTTTTATTGAATGAAAAAAATGCATATTTTAAATTTAAATTTTCTGGGAAAAAAATAACTGGATTTTGGAAAGATAAAACAACAAAATTTAGTTTAGAAGCAGAAGAAAACTATGAAAATTCTGAAGAATTAGAGTCTTTTTTTCATAAAGAAAAAAATCTAAACTTAGATGTTTTTTATTTGAATTCTAAGAATTCAAAAATTAGTGATATTTTATTGAAAAAATTTTTTGGTGATAATTTTATTAAAAATAAACCAGAAGAAAATTTAAAAAAATATGCTGAAACCTATAAAAAATCTTTTGAAGGAGTAGATTCAAATGTATTTAAAACTTATGAACATTCTATTTTTTCTGAGGTTATTTTTAATGAACAAAATATTCTTGTTATTGGGAATAATTTGTTAGATTATTCCGGAGGCGCTCACGGTTCTAATGCTAGTAATTATTATGTTTATGATTTAAAATCAAATAAAAATTTGAAATTAAAAGATGTTTTCAAAAAAAATTTTGAAAATCGTTTATCAAAATTGCTTACAGAAAAGCTAAGAAAAAAATTAAAAGTAGATTCTCTGACAGAAGCATCTTATTTCGAAGACGAAATACAAGCAGTTGAAAATTTTTTCATAACGAAAAACGGAATAACATTCGTTTATAATGCTCATGAAATTGCTCCATATTTTGTAGGAGAAACAAAAGTTTTCTTAGATTTCAAAAATTTAAAAAACATTTTAAAAATAATGATAAATTAGGAATTTTTAACGAATAATTATGAATGAGGGATTTTTAAAAGTCTCCCATCCATAATTAAAAAATTGTTTTTATTATAATTTTAATATCTGTTATTAAAGACATTTCCTTAATATATTTTAAATTTAGTTCTAATTTTTCTGGCATAATTTCATTTATATATATTTTTTCTGGGTCTTTTTCTTTCCCTAATATTTCATTTTCGTTTGCATATTTTATTGAAGCATAATCTGTAATTCCACTTCTAACACTCAAAACTTTCATTTGTTTTTCATTGTATAAATTTACATATTTTCTTACTTCTGGTCTTGGACCGACAATGCTCATATCTCCAATTAAAACATTTATTAATTGTGGTAATTCGTCTAATTTATATTTTCTTAAAAAATAACCGATCTTTGTAATTCTATTATCTTTTGCTCCAACAGTCAATAATCCTTTTTTTTCTGAATTTGTTTTCATTGTTCTAAATTTTAAGATTTTAAAATCTTTATTATTTTTTCCAACTCTAATTTGTAGAAAAAAAATTCCTCCTTTACTGTCTAAAATTATTAGTAATGAAATTACTATAAATAAAGGAATGAGAAATAATAATCCAAAAAAAGAAAAAAAAATATCAAATAAACGTTTCATAATTTTAATTTTAAAATCCTACAACTTGGAATTTTTTTATACAAAATTTTTTTTCAAAAATACAAAATTTTTATGAATTTTTTTATAATTTTTTTTCTCAAAAAATACAAAATTTTAATATTTTTATATATTAAAAATAAAATTAAAAAAACTATAAAAAAATTTGTTTTTAATAAAATTTGTTTACTTTTGCAAAAGTTTCTTTAAAGAAATGCCCCGGTGGCGGAATTGGTAGACGCGCTGGTCTCAAACACCAGTGAACTCTTGTTCATGTCGGTTCGAGCCCGACCCTGGGTACAAAAAAATTATGAACAGTTTTTGTTCATAATTTTTTTTTTGATTTTTTTATCTTTTTTTAGTAAGATTCTTAAAAACAGTTAAAATTCCTTTTACTTCATTCTTTTCGTCTCGCAATGGAATATGACTTTTTCTTGTTCTCAAAATTTTATTATTTTTTACTACTATAGTTTCTGTAAAATCGAGAAGTGGTGTATTTGTTGCGATTCTTAATTTGTCATTTTCCATATATTTTTCAGCAATTTCTTTTGGAAAAAGTTCTAAATCTTTTTTACCAATAATTTCTTTTGTAGAATTATATGATGTTTTATCTAAAAAATATTTATTTGCACCGAGATAATTTAAGTTTTTATCTTTCCAAATTACACCAACATTGAGATTATCCAATATAAATTGCAATTCATTTTCTTGATTTTCTTGTTCTTTTTTATAATCTTCAAGTTTTTTCATTTTTTCATTTTTTTCCATTTTTGATTCTTCCATTTTTTTTATTTTATTTTGCAAAACTTTTTCTTTCTTTCTTTGTGCTTCAAATGCCCTTCTTAAAACATTTTCATTTCTTTTAAAAGTTTTGTTTCGTTTTTCCAGTTTGATCCTTAGCTCTTCTGATTCCTGTTCTTTTCTGAAACCTTCTTCTTGTGTAGCTTTTAATTCTTCCATATTTTGCAACATTTCTTCTTCTTTAGAACGCATTTCTTGTGCTTGTAATTTTAACTCGTCTAATAATGCCTGAGTTTTAACTATACTTTTAACATTTGCAAGAGATGAAGCAATATTCTGTCCTGCTTTATCAATAAAATTAATTTGATATTCTTGATAATTTCCAAAAGAAGCAAGTTCAATTACTCCATACACTTTTTCATTTACTATTAATGGAATAATTAAAATACTTTTTGGATTAGATTTTCCAAGTCCAGAAGTAACATTTACATAATTTTCCGGAACTTTCCTAAGATGTAAAATACTTTTTTCTGCAAAAGATTGTCCAACTAAACCTTCACCCATATAAATTTTTTTATCTGCATATTTTTTTCTATCATAAGCATAATAAGAAACAAGTTCTAAAAAAATATCATTTGGATTTTTATCATTTAAAATGAATAAGCCTCCTTGTGTACTTTTTGTATATTTGACGAGATTAGAAATAACTTGATAATGTAATTTTTTCTCATTATCATTATTTTCTCTTAGAATATCTGCAAATTTTGCTAAACCTGTTGTTGTCCAATTTCTTTGATTTTCTTCTTTCTCAATTCGTTTCATATGGTTTCTCATACTTAAAAGATTTTCTGCAAGTATATTTTTTTCTCCTTTTTTTATTCCTTTGTAAGCAGTTTCTAAATTTCTATTTTCTATGTTTTTAACAAAATCTGTAGCATTAAAAATTAATTTTTTTATTTTTTCTGTGTAAGAAATAAGTTCTGTAATTAATATATCGTTATTTTTTTTACATTTTTTATCAAAATTTCCTTCGGAAATATTTTTTAAAAAAAATTTTAATTCTAATAAATAAGAAAAACGTTTTTTTCTTCTCATATTAAGTCTAATCATAAATACCAAAAGAGCAACAGATAATATTATAAAAATAATTAAAATTATTTCATCAATAATGGTTTCTGAATTTCTTAGAAAGAAATAATTGACAAGAAATAAAGCGTCAAAAACAAAATGTATTATAAATACATTTCTTAATTTAGTTGCATTTTCATCTTTCATAACAAAAAATTAATTTCAAAAATCTTAAAATTAAAAAATATTTTATAAAAAAAAAATTTAATGAATTTGTTAAAATTTTTTACAATTATTAAATTTAATTTTTTCATTTCAAAATAATCAAAATTTTTTAAATTTTCAATAATTTTTTTTCAAATAAAAATTTTATTTATTTATTATAGTTTTAACTATTTTTAAATTTTTTAAAAAAATCAAAAAAAATGTTGTTTTTTCAGAAAAAAAAATTTTGTATAATTTTTATTTTTTTTATTTTTTCTATAAAAATTAATGCTCAGAATTCTTTTTTATCTCTAAATAGAAGTTTTAATTTGCCATTAGAAAGAAAAATTATTATAGAAAATATAAATTTTCAGACTTCTTTTAAACCATATTTAGAAAATGAAGTTGAAGAGTTAATAAATTTAGATTTTATTTATCAAACAAATAAATCAAAAAATTTTTTTTTCAAAAAAGACAGTTATTTTTTAAGAAAATTACGAAAGGAAAATTTTATTATTTTCAAAGACAATGATTTTAAAATTACTTTTGATCCAATTTTTAATTTTGAAATTGGAAGAAATATAAATTCAAAAAAAAATACTTTTACAAATACAAGAGGCTTTTCTGTTCGGGGAAAAATTCTTTATAATTTTTCTTTTTTTACATCTTTTTATGAAAATCAAAGTATTTTTAACGATTATATTCATAAAAAAGTTGATGAAATTTATCTTGTAAATGGACAAGGCAGAGTGAAACCTTACAAAGAAAATGCTTATGATTATGCTTATTCTTGCGGTATAATTTCATATACTTATTTTCCAATAAGTAATAATTTTAAATTTAATTTTCAATTTGGTCACGGAAAGAATTTTATTGGAGATGGTTATCGTTCTCTTTTGCTTTCAGATAATTCGTTCAAATATTTATTTTTAAAAATAACTTCTAAATATAAGAATTTTCGTTATACGAATTTATTTACTTCTTTGATGGACTTAGGAGAATTTTCTAAACATTCTACAAAAATTGGTGGTTTTGATAAAAAATGGGCAAATTTTCATTTATTAAGTTTTTTATTTGATAATTATTTGGAAGTTTCTATTTTCGAAGGAACAATTTTCGGTGGAGATTTTGATGTAAATTATTTTAATCCTTTGATTTTATCAAATATCCTTATAAAAAAATATAATACAATTTTAGGAACAAATATAAAATTGAAAATTTCAAAAAAAAGTTATTTATATAATCAATTTTCTTTTGACAATTTGGAATTAAAAAAATATGCTTTTCAAATTGGTTATAAATTTTTTGATTTATTTAATATAAAAAATTTAATTTTTCAAAGCGAATATAATCAAGTTCAACCTTATGTTTATTCTTCAGAAGAAGTTTTGAAAAATTACACTCATTATCAAGAAGCACTTGCACATCCTATAGGTGCAAATTTCAAAGAATCAGTTTCTTTTTTAAATTACAGATTTAAGAATATTTTATTAGAATTTAAATTTAATTATGTTGTTTATGGAAAAGATAGTACAAATACTAATTTCGGAAAAAATATTTTTTTACCATATTTATATGAAAATTTTAAAGGAAATAAAAATTCTCAGGGAATAAAAACTTTTCTTATTTATAAAGAATTTTGTATTTCATATTTATTAAACCCAAAAACAAACTTAAATATTTCTTTTGGAATTTCAGAAAGAAAAGAAAATAATAAATTTGAAAATCAAAAGAGTTTATTTTATTATTTCGCTATGCGAACCTCTTTAAATAATTTTTATTATGATTTTTAAAAAAAATTAAACAATGTAAAAAAAAATTTTTTTTCAAAAAAACGCCCAAAATTTTAATGTTTTTTAATTTGAAATTAAAAAAATTTTTTTTCAAAAAATGGCATTTTTTTTATGATTTATTTTTTATGATAATATTTAAAATATTTTACGATTTTTTGAAAAAAAAATGTTTTTTTGAAAAAAATTATTTATATAAAAATGGTAACTAAGGAAGAGATAAAAAAATTAGTTGGACGCAAGAAAGCGTTAAGGAGGTTTCTTTGACATTGATAAGAAAATTATCAAAATTAAAGAAGAAGAAGCAAAAACTCAAATTATTGGTTTTTGGGATAATCCAAAAAATGCAGAAGAAGAATTAAAAAAAATTAATTCTTTAAAAAAATGGATTTCAGATTTCGAGAATGTAAAATCTAATTTAGAGGATTTAGAAGTAATTTTTGAATTTTTTGAAATGCAAGAAGCAAGCGAAGAGGAAGTTTTTAAACAATATAAAACTACTTTAAAAATCATAGAGGAATTAGAATTTAAAAATATGCTATCAGAAAAGGAGGATAATTTAGGAGCAATTTTAAAAATTAATTCTGGTGCTGGCGGAACAGAAAGTCTCGATTGGGCAGAAATGTTAATGCGTATGTACATACGTTGGGGGGAGAGAAATAATTATAAAGTAAAAGAAATTAATTTCCAATCTGGTGATGAAGTTGGTGTAAAATCTGTAACTCTGGAATTTATAGGTGATTATGCTTATGGTTTTTTGAAATGTGAAAATGGTGTTCATAGGCTTGTTAGAATTTCCCCTTTTGATTCAAACAATAAAAGACATACTACTTTTGCATCAGTATTTGTTTCGCCCTCCATAGATGATAATATTGAAATTATTATCAATCCTTCTGATATTACTTGGGATACTTTTAGATGTGGAGGTGCTGGTGGTCAGAGTGTTAATAAATTAGAAACCGGAGTTCGTTTAAAACATCATCCAAGTAAACTTGTTGTAGAAAATACCGAAGGACGTTCTCAATTTAAAAATAAAGAAAATGCTTTACGCATTTTAAAATCTCATTTATACGAGATAGAATTGAGGAAAAAACAAGAAAAACAAACTCAAATAGAAGGAAAAAAGAAAAAAATTGAATGGGGTTCACAGATTAGAAGTTATGTGATGCACCCATATAAAATGGTGAAAGATCTAAGAACATCTTATGAAACATCTAATGTTCAGGGCGTTTTAGATGGAAATATAGATGCTTTTATAAAATCTTATTTGATGGAATTTTAAAATAATTCAAAAAAATTTTTTCAAAAAAATGCCATTTTTTTTGAAAAAATTTTTTTCAAAAAAAAAAAATGAAAAATAGAGATATTATTGTTGTCGGACTTCAAGCTTGGGACATAAGTATTGGCAGTACTTGTAAAAATATTGCTATGGAATTTTCAAAAAATAATCGTGTTTTATATGTAAATCCTGCTTTGAAAAGAAAGACATTCTTCAAAGAAAAAAATAAAATTGAGGTTAAAAAAAGACTGGGAATTATCAATAATAAAAAAGACGACATTGAAAAAATTAATGAAAATCTCTGGACTCTTTATCCAAAAAAAATTGTTGAATCTATAAATTTTTTGCCCTCTTGTATTTTTTCATATTTCAATAAAATTAATAATAAGCGTTTTTCTGAATGCATAAAAGATGCAATAAAACGTTTAAATTTCAAAAATTTTATTATTTTTAATGACAATTCTATGATAGATTGTCTTTATTTGAAAGAATATTTAAAACCAAATTTGTATATTTATCTTTTGCGAGATAATGTTATTTCTCGTCCTTACCACAAAAAACACGGCGTAAAAGCCCAAATTGAATTAATTAAAAAAGTTGATTTTATGCTTGTAAATTCCTATTATTTTAGGGATTATGGAAAAAAATATAATAAAAATGTTTTTATGATAGGTCAGGGTTGCAATTTAGAACTTTTTAATGATGACGAAAATCAAATTAAAATTCCTGAGGATATTAAAAATATTCCCAGCATAAAAGTTGGTTATACTGGTTATTTGACTTCTGTACGTCTTGACATAGAAGTTTTAATTTATGTTGCGAAAAATCGTTCTGATTGGAATTTAGTTCTGGTTGGTCCCGAAGATGAAGATTTTAAAAATAGTGAATTGCACAATTTAAAAAATGTTTATTTTTTGGGTTTGAAAAAACCAGAAGAATTACCGTCTTATATAAAATCTTTTGACATTGCCATAAATCCACAAATAATTAACGAAATGACAAACTGGAATTATCCATTAAAAATAGACGAATATCTTTCGATGGGAAAACCAACTGTTGCAACAAAAACGGAATTTATGGAATATTTTAAAGAGCATACATATTTGCCAAAAAATAAAGAAGAATATGTTTTTTTCATAGAAAAAGCAATAAAAGAAAATTCAAAATCCTTAGAAGAAAAACGAAAATCTTATTCAAGAGAACACAGCTGGAAAAATTTTGTAAAAAAAATTTATGATATTATTGAAAAATGAAAAAATTAGCCATAGGAATTGACATCGGTGGAACAAACACAAATTTTGCTTTTGTTGAAGCCTCTGGAAAAATTTATTTTCCAGATAAAATTCTTACTTACAAATATGAAAATGAAAAAATTTATTTTGAAAATCTTTATAAAAAAATTAATGAAAATTTAAAAAAAATAAATTTTGATTTTGAAATTATTGCTTTGTCTTTTGGTGTTCCGTTTGTAAGTTTTTACAACGGCGAAGTTTCTTTTTCAGCAAATTTGAAATGGAAAGCAAAAGTTAATATAAAAAATATTTTTAAAAAATATTTTCCACATTTGCCGATTTATGTTATAAATGATGCAAAAGCAAGTGCATTAGGAGAAATGTTTTATGGTGGTGCAAAAAATATGAAAGATTTTACTTCCATCACAATTGGAACAGGTCTTGGCAGTGGCATAGTTTCAAATGGAAAATTAATTCACGGAAAAGGCGGTTTTGCTGGAGAATTTGGACATATTATTGTTGATAATAAAAATCGTATTTGTAATTGCGGCAGAAAAGATTGCTTGGAAACTTACGTTTCTAATGTTGGAATAAAAAAAACTGCCTTAGAATTAATGCAAAAAAATAATGAAATATCTATTTTAAGAAAAATTCCATCTGAAAAATTGAATGCTGAAATTATTGCTAAATCAGCTTTAGACGGAGATAAAATTGCCATAAAAACTTTTGAAATTACAGGAAAATATCTTGGTAAAAATCTTGCTAATTTAGTTGCAATTTTACATCCAGAAGAAATATTTTTATCTGGAGGAATTTCAAAATCTGGAGATTTAATTTTAAAACCAACAAAAAAACATCTCGAAAAAAATTTATTAAATATTTTTAAAAATTCATTAAAATTAAGTTTTTCCAGATTAAAAAATAATGAAGCTGCTATTTTAGGAGCTGTTGCTTTGGTTTTTTTTAATAAAAAAATAATCAATAATTAAAATTTTTTTTTCAAAAAACGCCCAAAAATTTAATGTTTTTTATATTTCAAAATAAAAAAAATTTTTTCAAAATCGCCCAAAATTTTGCGATTTTTTATTTGAATTAAAAAAAATTTTTTTCCAAAAACGCCAAAATTTTAATAATTTATTAAAAAAAATTTTTCTAAAAATCGCCAAAATTTTAATAATTTATTAAAAAAAAATTTTCTCCAAAAACAAAAAATTTTAATATTTTATTAAAAAAAATTTTTTCCAAAAAACGCCAAAATTTTAA
>JAOZVH010000109.1 GCA_029938235.1 Bacteroidales bacterium | reverse complement strand
GTTTCTTTTTTTAACACCAATGTTTCGACATCAAACATTGGTGTTAAAAAAAAACACCAATTTGTTTTTTAAAAATCTTAAAATTTTGGACGTTTTTTGAAAAAAATTTTTTTTATTTTGAAATTAAAAAATCTTAAAATTTTGGGCAATTTTTGAAAAAAAATTTTTTTATTTTAAAATTAAAAAATCTTAAAATTTTGGACGTTTTTTGAAAAAAATTTTTTTTAACATTGGAGTTTTTTTTAAAACACCAATGTTTTTACACCAATCTTGTTTTTTTGAAAAAACCATAAAAAAAATGGCAATTTTTCAAATTTTTTTTTATTTAAAAATTATCATCTTTGTACAATTCTTTCCACCAGTTATCTTGATTTTTCAAATATTTATCAAAATATGCTATAATTGTATTATTCCAATAAATTCGTTTTTTATAATCTGTTATATGATGATTTTCTGCTTCAATTTCTATTAATTCTACATCTTTTCCTAATATTTTCAAAGCAGTGTAAATTTGGATACTTTCTCCCACAGGAACATTTGTATCCGCTTTTCCGTGTAATAATAATAATGGCGTTTTTATTTTATCTGCACTAAACAAAGGACTTTGTCCAATGTATAAATCTTTATTATTCCAAGGAAAACTATTCGCACTCGCAACGGTGCTATAAGCATATCCCCAATAACCTTCACCCCAATAACTCGAAATTGAACTAATTCCAGCGTGAGAAATAGCTGCCGCAAAAATATCTGTGCGAGTTTGCAATAACATAGTCATAAAACCACCATAAGAAGCACCCATACAACCAATTTTTTTAGAATCTATAAATTTATGCTCCTTGGTAAATTTTTTTACACCGTCAATAATTTCATCAGCAACAGTAATTCCCCAGTTATTTACATGTTTTGCAGAAAATTCTTGTCCAAAACCAGTGGCACCGCTTGGTTGTAAAACGTAAACAATATAACCCTGTCCGGCAAATAAATTTTTTGGATAGCGACCACCAAAACTTCTATCTACCGGAGAAGTTCCACCATAATAATAAACTATCAAAGGATATTTTTTGCTTTTATCGAAATTTGCTGGATAATAAATTCGTCCTTTGATTGTTATTTTTTCTTTATTTTCAAAGTTCCAGTTTTCTGTTTTTCCAAAAACAACATTTTTATAATTTTCAAATTCTGTGTCTTCAAAAAGTTTATATTTTTTATTATAAAGATTCAAAGTATATGCTTTTTTATATGTAGAAATGCTTGTTCCAGTATAAACAATAAATGGCGAATTTTTTGCAAAATCAACATTAGAAATAACATCTACACCCGTTTGAACATCATTAAAAACTTTCGCAACTATATCATATTCAAAGAGTTTTACATAAGTTTCATCTGAAGCAAGAAAATAAATAAAATTATCTTTTACCCAAACTCCTTTTTTTATACTTGGATTAAAATCATAAGTTATTGCATCAACTTTTTTTGTTTTTAAATCATAAATATATGCTTGCTTATCATAAGAATTAGGAACTTGATTTTCTTTAATGTTTTCGCCAATTTTTCCAAAAACACTGGGACTTCCCATAACTAATAATTTTTTATCGTCCGGAGAAAAAGAAACTTCTGCAGAAAAATTTTTATTTTTCCATATTGTATCTAATTTTAGATTTTCCAAATCTAATAAATATAAATTTTGCTGAGAATAAGGAATATCAGAATAATTTATAGAATTTTGAGAAAATAAAATGTATTTTCCATTATGGCTAATATCTTGAAAATTACTACTTAAATTCCCATAAGTTAATCTTTGTTTGACTTTCGTTTCTACATCTAACTTATATAAAAATGAACGATTTCGCCACCAACTTTGCCTATCTTTTAAATTAATAAGCTTTTTTAAACCGCTTTTATTCTTATCTGCTTTTTCTGAAATTTCATAAATAATGAAAATACCATTTTCTGACCAGTGATAATTAATAAAATTTTCAAGATCTTCTAATAAAATTTCTTTTTTACCAGCATCTAAATCAAACAAATAAATATTTGCTTTTTTATCAAAATAACGAACATAAGAAATTTTATGTCCTTGTGGAGACCATTTTAAATGAGAAATATTTTCAAAAAAATTGTAATTTTTTTTTGTTTCTGTGTTTTTTATACAAACACTGTATGTAGTTTTTTTAGATTTTGGACAAGTTGTTTTATAAGAAATTGCAAGAAATTTTCCATCTGAAGAAGTTTTTGCATAACTTATTTTCTTGCCGTCAAGAATATTATGAATATTCATAATATTTTTTGGAGATAAAGAAAAATTTAAATCTTCTTCTTTGAAATCTTTATCCAAAGTTATTGAAGTTTTTAACTTCCAATCTAACTTTTTATCTATGCCATTCAAAGTTTTAACTATTAAAATATGGTTTCCCTTTTCAAGTTTTAATTTTTTAGAAAGATTACCAATTTTTTTTTCATCTTTTTCTTCTGTATATTTGGAAGCAACTTTTTTTCCATCAATAAAAATTTCACACATTTGTGAAGTTTCTATTTTCAAATTAAAACTTAACCAACGCTCAGCATTCAAATAACTTACAAGATACAAAATTCCATTTTCTTCCTCTCTATTTATTTTTATGAAATTTTTTTTATCTGTTTTTACTTTTTTCCATTCGAAAGATTTTTCTTTATTCCATTTAAAAATATCTTTTTCCTTAGGAGATATTTTGGAAATATCAAAATAAGAAAACTTAAACATATCTTTTTCGCTAAATTTTTCTTCTTTAACATTTTTTTTGTCTGCAAAACAAGGATATTGTAATTTTATTTCCTCTGTTTTTAACCAATTTACAATAAATTTTTCCTGAGAGTTGGAAATAAAAATTACTGCAAATGAAATAATAAGTAATAAAAATTTTTTTTTCATTTTTTTAAAATTTAATAAAAATTATAATTTTGAAAATTAATAAAAAATAATTATAATGAAAAATATAGAAAAAATTATTTCTAAATTTAAAATAAAAAAAAATCTACACATAAGATATGGAGATTTAGACACTTTTAAACACGTAAATAACAAAAGTTATTTAAGTTTTTTGGAAGATGCAAGAATTTATTATTTTGAAAAAGTTATTAACTTCGACCTTAAAAAACTTGATTTTGAAACTGTTGTTGCCAGAATTGAAATTTCTTATCATTATCCAATAAAAATAGAAGACAAAGTTATTGCATACATTCGTTGTTGTAAAATTGGTTCAAAAAGTCTTGATTTAGAGACGATCATTGTAAAAAATGACAATAAAATCGCAGCAAAAAGTAAAGTTACACTTGTGAGTTTTGATATTAAAAATGAAAAATCTACTAAGAATAATTTAAATAACGTAAAATTAATTAGAGAGTTTGAAAAAAACAGTAGTTTATAATATTAAAAAAAACGCCATTTTTTTGAAAAAAAAATTTTGATATAAAAATTAAAATTTTGGGCGTTTTTTGGGGAAAATTTTTTTTAATAAAATATTAAAATTTTGGCATTTTTGGAAAAAATTTTTTTTAATAAATATTAAAATTTTGGCGTTTTTTGGGGAAATTTTTTTCAAAAAACGCCAATTTTTTAAATTTTTTTAATTTCTTCTATGGATATTTTTGTTGATTTTGAAATTTCTTCAATGTCAATTCCAGATTTTTTCATAAATTTTGCAATGCTTAACATTTCATTATATTTTTCTTTTTTTAAATTTTCTAATTTTAAATCTTTTTCTTTTAATTTCTCTTTATTTTCTTTCAATTTCTCTTTATTTTCTTTCAATTTCTCTTTATTTTCCTTTATAATTTCCTCTTTTATTGCAATAATCGTTTCTCTTTCTTTTGCTTCCTCCAGAAATTCACTTCTAATTTCATTGTAATTTTTCTTGATAAAATTATTTGTTTGTTCCACGTATGCTTCATAATTATCACAGTAATTTTTTGCTTCATTTAACTCTTCCTCAGAAACAAATTTTGAGCTTAGAATTCTCATTAATTCTTTGAAAACTCCCTTTTTTTGATAATTTGAAAAATCGGAATTTTTATTTTCCTTGTTTTTAGATTTATTTGCAAAATCAAACCAATCAAAATACTTTTTATTTTTCTTATTCCTAAGAACCTGCTTCTGAAAAATATATATCATTTTGTTTTTTTGCAAAAAATCCAGATCCCTATTCTTTTTATTAATTAATTTTTTCAAAACATTACGTTTTTTATAAAGTTTCTGCAATTGACCCTTATCAAAATTTGTAAGCTTTTCCCAACTCTCATCCAGAATAAAATCTTTGGTTTTTTCCGGCAGAATTGTAAAAACTAAATAATCTTCTTTATAACGAAATGAGTCATCCACAAACCAAATTATTGTTATGCTTGGTGTTAATTTCGAATAATCTTTTATCTCCTTCAGAACATAAGACTTTGTTTCTTTATCATAAATATGTCTTTTGGTTTTTGGCAAATTTTCCAGCTGCAGTGCCGTATTTGTGCAATGGTAAAGATAAAAACGCTTAACAACATCTGGTTTATACCACTGCTGCATTTCCACAATAAAATGTTTGTCGTCACCTTTGCAGCGAAAATCAAAACGTAATTCTCTGGACTTATTGGTCAGATTAAAATCTGTTTCCAAATGAGAAATTTCTGCTATTTCAATGTCAAGAAAATCTTCAAGAAATTTTTTCGCTATTGTAAGATTTGAAAAGGCTTTTTTAAAATATTTATCGTAAGTTAAAGGTAAAATATCCATAATTATTTTTTATATAAAAAAACGTAATTTAAAATTAAAAATTTTATAAAAAAATTTTTTTTTCATTTAAAAAATGAAAAAAAAAATGTTTTTTTTTATTCAAATTAAAAATTTAAAAAATTGGCGTTTTTTGGAAAAAATTTTTTTAATTTTCGAATTTGAAAATATTAAAATTTTGGTCGTTTTTTTGAAAAAAAATTTTTTTTATTTCTAATTTTTGAAATATTAAAATTTTGGTCGTTTTTTGAAAAAATTTTTTTTATTTTCAAAAATTAAAAAAAAATGCCATTTTTTCAAAAATTTTTTTTTCAAATTTTGATTTAAAATATTATTTCAATTAAAAACTTTTTTAAAAAAAATGTTTCTATTTTTGTATTTAAAAATAAAAAAATGGTACAGAAAAATAAAAAATTAAAAATTGAGGAAAATGAAGATTTAGGTTTTGCTTTCAATAAGGAAAACTATAAACTCTTAGGCATAGGTTTTGTGATAATAATTTTAGGTTTTATTTTAATGATAGGAGGAGGAGCAGAAAATTCTACAGATTTTAGTCCGGAAATTTTTGATTTCCAACGAATTACTTTAGCTCCTATGGTTGTTTTATTTGGTTTTATTTTTGAAATTTATGCTATAATGAAAACCCCTAAATCATAAATAATTTTAATATAAAAAATTTTTTTAATATAATTTTATGAAAAAAGACAATTTTTGTGTAATTATGGCTGGCGGAATAGGAAGTCGTTTCTGGCCTCTAAGTAGTGAAAAAAAGCCTAAACAATTTTTAGATATTTTAGGAACTGGAAGAACACTTTTACAACAAACTTTTGATAGGTTTAAAAAAATTATTCATACGGAAAACATTTTTATTGTTACGAGTTCAATTTATAAAAATTTAGTAACTGAGCAAATTCCTGAAATTAATGAAAATCAAATTTTATTAGAGCCTTTTAGACGAAATACTGCTCCTTGCATTTCTTATGCAAATAATAAAATTAAAATGATAAATCCAAAAGCCAATATAATTGTTGCTCCTTCTGACCATATTATTTTAAATGAAAATAAATTTTTAAATGTTATTGAAAAAGGTTTAAAATTTGTTCTTGAAAATAATTCTCTTTTAACTCTTGGAATAAAACCAAACCGTCCGGAAACAGGTTATGGATATATTCAAATAGAAGATAATAAAAAAGAAATTGAAGATTGTTCTCTTGTTAAAGTAAAAACTTTTACAGAAAAACCTAATTTAGAATTAGCAAAGCTTTTCTTAAAAAGCGGTGAATTTTATTGGAATTCCGGAATGTTTTTATGGTCTTTAGAAAGTATAACCAAAGCTTTTGAAGAACATTTGCCAGAAGTAAATGAGTTATTTACAAAAGATCTTTCTGCATATAACACAAAAAAAGAAAAAGATTTTATAGAATCTGTTTATGCAAGATGTAAAAACATTTCCATAGATTATGGAATTATGGAAAAAACAAAAGATGTTTTTGTAATTTGTTCTGATTTTGGGTGGTCTGATTTAGGTACTTGGAGTTCACTTTATGAGCATAGCGAAAAAGATCAATTCAAAAACTCTATAAATTCTAAAAATGTCTGTACTTATGATACAAAAAATTGTATTATAAATTTACCAAAAGGCAAAACTGCAGTTTTACAAGGTCTTGATAATTATATAGTTGTAGAAAAAAATAATACTTTACTGATTTGTAAAAAAGAAGAAGAGCAGCAAATTAGAAATTTCGTTCATCAAATAAATTTAAAATAAAAAAATGAATTCTGTAAAAATTTTTTTTTGTAAAATATTTATAAAATGAAAAAAATATTATTTCAAATTCTTTTAATTTTTTGTGCTTTTTCGCAAAAAAAAATTTTTTCTCAGGTGGAATGTAGAAGTACTCTTGGTTCACATTTTAAGCCAATTTCAAAAAAAATTCCTATTTATTGGTCAGCAGAATTAACTGCTTCTCTTGGACTTATGACAGACAGAAAAATAAGAAATGGAATGGCAATTCTTGGTTTAGAATATGCACGTCCATCTAATAAACATAAATTTTATTTTGAAGGAAGTGGAAAGAATTGGAAAAATTCAAAAAAAGGACCCAGCGATGAAGGACTAAGAGAAGGCAAACCAGATTTTAATCGTCCAGAGAAAAATAATTTCGGAATTAGAGAAGCATTTTATCAATTTACAAAAAATAAAAATACTTTGAAAATTGGAGTTCAAAGTATAAAAATTGGTGATTATTTTCTTGTTGATGAAAGAGTACTCGGAGCAAATTATAATATGGATTTTGGTGCTATTAAATTGAATAGTAGTTTAGTAAATGTAAATAAAGACTTTGCACGTATGCAAAATGTTTGTGGTGTTCGTCATATTTTTAATGTTGCTCACAGAAGTGAATTTAATTTGGTTGGAAGTGAAATTGGAGAAACAAATTTTTTCGCAACAACTTTACTTTGGCGACCGTCAGATAAAATTGAAGAAGAAAATAATGATGAGGAATTTGATGAATTTGATGAATTTTCTGAAACAGATGATGAATTTGGAGATGTAAATGAGAAAACAAATTTTTTAAAAGAAGCAGGTTTAATTTTTTATGAGGAGTTTGGTTCTGAGTTTCATGATTATAAATATTATTTCGGTGCAATTTCTAATATAAATTTACCTATGGGTTTTAATTTAAAAATGGAAGTTTTACATCAACAAATTACTAATGATAAAACAATTATTTATTATTCTAATTTGATAAAAGATATTTTTTGGAAATCTGGAAATAGTACAAATTTCCAAATTGCTTATATGGGGAAATTAGATATTGATAAAAATACGTATTTTCAAGCTGCTTTTAGTAATTTATATAAAGGCGAAGTTTTTCGTTTAGATTTAAAAGATGTTCCTTTATTATTTGCTTCTGTAAAACATAATTTTAATACGAAAATTAAATTATATTTAAAATTAAAACTTGTCGAGCAAATTGAAAAAGATAAAACAAGAGAAATAGATTTTGACATTGGAATGAAATTATTTAAACATTTACAAATTGTAAATATGATTTCTTATATGAAATCTGAATCTTTGAAAGAAAATTATTTTTTAGAAAGAATAGAATTGCGTTTTGCTTTTTAAAAAAAAATAAAAAAATTTTTTTATAAAAAAAACATTTTATTTATAATAATTTTTAAATAAAAAATAATGGAAAAAGCTAGATTAGATTGGGGAAATTTGATTTTTGGTTACACAAAAACAGACTATAATGTTAGGTGTTATTATAGAGATGGAAAATGGGGAGAGTTAGAAGTTTCGTCTTCAGAAAATATAAATTTACATATTGCGTCAGTTTCTTTGCACTATGGGCAACAAGCTTTCGAAGGTTTGAAAATTTTTGAAGGTAAAGATGGAAAAGCAAGAGTTTTTCGTTTAGAAGAAAATGCAAAACGTATGCAATTATCTTCCGAAGGAATTTTAATGGCAAAAATTCCAACTGATCTTTTTAAAAAAGCGGTTTATAAAGTTGTAGAATTAAATAGGAAATTCATTCCTCCTTATGGAAGTGGAGCATCGCTTTATGCGCGTCCTCTTTTGATAGGTTCCGGAGGAAAACTTGGTATTGGACCATCAGATGAATTTATGTTTGCTATTTTTGTCAGTCCAGTTGGACCTTATTTTAAAGAAGGTTTCAAACCTGTTTCGCTTTTATTGGCAAGAAATCATGACAGAACTGCTCCACTTGGAACTGGAAGATATAAAGTAGGTGGAAATTATGCTGCAAGTTTCATTGCGATGAAAGAAGCAAAAAATAAAGGTTTTTCTAATGTTCTTTATCTTGATGCTTTACATAAAAAATATATTGACGAATGTGGTCCAGCAAACTTTTTTGCAATAAAAAAAGAAGAAAATAAGATAATTTATGTTACTCCAAAAGCTGACAAAACAATTTTAGCTTCGATAACTAATAAATCTTTAATGAAAATAGCTGAAAATCTCGGATATGAAGTTATAAGAAGAGAGTTAGAACTAGAAGAGTTAGATAATTTCGACGAAGCCGGAGCTTGCGGAACTGCTGCTGTAATTAGTCCCATTTGGAAAATTAGAGATGACGAAAATAATAAAAATTATATTTTTGGGACAAAAGAAAAAGCCGGAGAAATTTCTACTATTTTATATAATAAATTACTTGCAATTCAAACAGGTGATATAAAAGACGAACACAACTGGGTAGAGTTTATATAATAGTTTAATGCTTTAATGAGGAATGAATAATTAGGAATTTTTTAATGAGGAATAATAATTTTTAATGAGGAATAATTAAAAATTATTATTCCTCATTTTCTCATTCAAATTAATTTATGTTTTTATAGAATTTAAAATTTCACAAAATGAAATCTTTTTTAATAAAAAATTTTTTTTTCTTGATTTTCTTGATTTTTTTTGTAAATTCTTTACAAGCACAAGAAAAAATTTATTTTTCAAAAATGACACGTGAAGATGTTTTAAATATTTCTTATGAAGATCTAATGGATATGGAACTTTCAATTTTAATAAAACTATCTCAAATTGTTGGTGTTTCATTAGATGAATTATATGAAATGATTTTAAATAAAAATATTGTCATTGCTTCTAAGGAAAAAGAAGAAAGTTTTGACAGTCCATTATCTACAGAAATAATTTCTGCGGATGAAATACGTCAATCTGGAGCAACTTCTATAGTTGAATTATTACGCTTGGTATCAGGTACTATAGTTAGAGAAAAAACTTCTGGAAATTATGATTTTCATATCAGAGGAGGGGATAACGTACCGCCAAATAATATGATGTTATATTCTGAAAATATAACAACTCTTGTAATGATAGATAATAGGAAAGTTTATAGTTATGCTTTTGGCGGCACATTTTGGGAAAGTTTGGCAATAGAAATAATTGATATAGAAAGAATAGAATTAATAAAAGGTTCTTCCGGAGCTTTATATGGTTCTAATGCTGTTTCCGGAGTTATAAATATTATTACAAAAAAAATAAAAAATAAAAAATTAAATGTAAACGCAAATTTACAAGCAGGAAATTTTAATTCAAAAATAGCAGAATTTTCAATTTCTAAAGGCTTAAATGAAAAACTAAATTTTAGAATATCAGGAAATTATAAATATTTCGAAAGAACACAAGAAGAAATTTATTTTTGGTCTCATGATGAATATTTAGATTATAGTTTTATAGATAGTTTGAACCCGAAAAATCCAACTAACAATGTGAAAAATAATGGAAAAGATGCATATTTTGACGATATAAATTTAGGAATGGACAAAAAAGGAATAAATTTTTTTGCAAATTATAGTATAAGCAATTCAATAAATTTTGACTTTTCTGCTGGTTCACAAAGTTCTAAGGTTCTAAGTTCTGTATTAGATGACAGTTATATTTCTGTTTCTCAGCGTGAAATAGAAACTAATTATATTAATTTGACATCTAAAATAAAAAATTTTTCATCACAGGTGGCATTCACTAATGGATACTTAAATTACTATAAAGGTTCTAATGAATTTCAATATGATTATGGTA
>JAOZVH010000314.1 GCA_029938235.1 Bacteroidales bacterium | reverse complement strand
TTTTTTAAAATCAGGAGATTTAGAAAATTATAAAATCATACATTTTGCTACTCATGGTTTTGTAAATGAAGAAAATCCTCAATTTTCTGGAATTTTATTTGCTCAGGATACAACAAAAACCGCTTCAGAAAATGAAGGGATTTTGTATCAATCGGAAATTTACAACTTAAAATTAAATGCAGATTTAACAGTTTTATCAGCTTGTGAAACTGGTCTGGGAAAAATTACAAAAGGTGAAGGTGTTATTGGTTTAACTCGTGCTTTGCTTTATGCCGGAAGTAAAAATATTATTGTTTCGCTTTGGTCTGTAAATGACGCAAGTACATCAAAATTAATGATAAATTTTTATGGAAATTTATTGGAAAACGAAGAAAATAAATTTTCTAAACATTTGCAAAAGGCAAAATTACAATTAATTCAAGATGGAAAATATTCGCATCCATATTTCTGGAGTCCATTTATTTTAATTGGGGAGTAGTTTTTTTAAATAATTTTTTTAATTTTGATTTTATTTCAAAAAAATTGAATTTAAAAAATAATAAAAATGAAATATTTCGAAGAAATACACAGCTTAAACGAATATTATAAAATTGATTTAAAACATCCTTTGGTTGATATTCGTAGATATTCAGATATTATTAATAGAATATCTTTGAAAAAAGAATCTTTTATATTTGGTTTTTATAGAATTTCATTTATAGAAAATTTTAATGGTTATATAAAATATAGTGGTAAAGAATTTAAAAATAAAAAATGTTTTTTGAGTTTTGTTGAACCCGGACAAAGATATTCTTGTTTTTCTGATAAATCTTTTGAAGGTTATCAGATACTTTTACATACAGATATTTTTAAAAAATATTTAACAGAAAAAAATATAAGTAAATATAATTTTTTTTCCTACGATATAAATGAACTGTTGATTCTAAGCAAAGAAGAAGAAAATAATGTAAATTATTTAATGTATCAAGCTTGGAACGAGTTTAATTTAAAAAAAGATGATTTTTCAATTTCTATAATTTTATCATACATCACAAGTTTATTAAAACTTTCTGAAAGGTTTTATTATCGTCAGTTTAAATCTCGTAAAAAATCTTGTAATCAAATTTCAAGTGGTTTTTTTAAAATATTAAAAACTTATTATTCGGATTCAAAATATATAGAAAAAAAACAACCTACTTTATCTTTTTTATCTGAAAAACTAAATATAACACCAAATTATTTAAGTGATACAATAAGACATCATACGGGAAAATCTGCTTTAAATATAATACAAGAATTTATTATTAAGGAAGCGAAAATATTACTTACGAAAACAAATAAATCTATATCAGAAATTTCATATTCTCTTGGTTTTGAATACCCTAATTATTTTTCTCGATTATTTAAAAGAAAAACAAAATTTTCTCCTACTGAATATCGTAGATATGTGAAGAATATCTAAAAAAAATGCCAAAATCTTCAACATTTTTTTAAAAGCAAATATTTTAAACAATTATAAAATAATTGAAAAAGAAATATTGATTAAAAATAATGAGGAATTATAATAATAAAAACCTTAAAACAACATTTGAGGTTTTTTTTAACACCAATGTTTACAATCAAAAAAAAAATTTTTTTGAAAAAACGACTTTTTTTTACGAATTTTTATAATTAAAAAAAAATTTTTTTTTCAAAAAACGACAATTTTTTACGAGTTTTATTTTGTAATTAAAAAATTTTTTTCATAAAAATGACATTTTTTTACGAATTTTATATTAAAATAAATTTTTTTTTCAAAAAAACGCCAAAATTTTATGATTTTTTAAAATTTAAAAAAAAAATTGGTTCTTATAACCTTTTTGTGAAATATAAATTTTTTTTATTAAAAATAAAAACAAAATGATTCAAGCGTCCACGATGATTTCGTTGCATTTTTTTACAAAGTATTGATTTTTAATGTTTTAGTGACGATTTGGAATAAAAATTTTTAAAAAATATTAAAAAAAAAAACAAATTTTTCACAATTTTATTATGAAAAAAATCCCAACCACAAAAAGGTTAGAAGAGCCAAAAATTTTTTTGAAAAAATGACAATTTTTTAATGATTTATTTATAAAAAAAAAATTTTTTTTCAAAAAAAATGACAAAATTTTACAATTTTTATCAAAATATTTAGATTTTTTATTTTCATATTATTATTTTTTTTAAATAATCTTCATAAATATCTTGCTGGAATGAAAGTTTATCAAAATGTTTTAAATCTTAGAAATAGTCTTATCGTCAATTTCGCATTCTTCAATAAATTTTTCAAAATCAAATATAGTACTTACATTGTATTTTATTTATAATAAAAAGATTTCTTTTTTTAATTCTTTTAACTTATCGAAAATAAAAGAAATAAGGCTTTGTCTGATTAATTCTTCATGTGTTAAACCTATTTTTAAAGCAAAAATTTTAACGTATTTTTTTCTGTTCTACTTCCATAATTTATTTTTTTTAAACAAAAATATAATTAAAAAAATAATATAATTAAAAAAAATCAAATTTTTAATTATTTATTTCAAAAAAAATTTTCAAAAAAAACGTGAAAATTTTAAGATTTTTTAATTTCAAAATAAAAAAATTTTTTTTTCAAAATTCGTCCAAAATTTTAAGATTTTTAAAAAAACAACATTGGAGTTTTTTTTTAACACCAATGTTTCTACATCAAAAATGTTAAAAAAATTTTTTTTTCAAAATTCGTGAAAATTTTAATATTTTAAATTTAATAATGTGCAGTGAAAACACCACACTGCGCAGAGAATTTCAAAATTAAAAAACGTTAAAATTTTCACGATTTTTGAAAAAATCCTATGCATCAAGCGTCCACGCTTGATTTCTACCGTGTCAAGCGTGGACGCAATAGCCGTCTTCTAAGCATATTAATTACTTGTAAATGAATATTTACCAATATTTCTAAAAGCTTTTATGTATTTTCTTTTCTAAATAAAGCATAT
>JAOZVH010000313.1 GCA_029938235.1 Bacteroidales bacterium | reverse complement strand
TACATCATAAGAAAAATCCCATTTTACCATACTAAATTGAGCGGATACCAATTTTGGAAAAAAATTTTTTATAATTTCAAAATAAAAAATATTAAAAAAAAATTTTTTCCAAAAAACACCGAAATTTTAATATTTTATTAAAAAAAACTTTCTTCCAAAAAACGCCAAAATTTTAATATTTTATTTAAAAAAAATTTCTTCCAAAAAACGCCAAAATTTTAATATTTTATTAAAAATAATTTGGACGTTTTTTTTATATTTCATTCTTTTAAATGGTATTTCTATTCAAAATATATTTTCTCCATTTATCTAATGCCATTCTCATATCTTCAGGAACTTCAGAATCAAAAAACATATATTTATTTGTTCTTGGATGAATAAATCCGAGAGATTTTGCATGTAAAGCTTGTCTTGGCAATAATTTAAAAGTATTTTCTACAAATTGCTTATATTTCGTAAAGTTCACTCCTTTTAAAATTCTATCTCCTCCATATTCCTTATCATTAAAAAGCGGATGTCCAATATATTTTAAATGAACACGAATTTGATGTGTACGTCCGGTTTCCAATTTACATTCTATTAGATTTACATAAGAAAAACTTTCAACAATTTTATAATGTGTAACAGCATTTTTTCCAAAATCTCCATTTGGAAAAACATTCATTATTTTTCTATTTTTCAAACTTCTTCCAATATTTCCTTCTATCCTACCTTCTTTTTCTTTCAAATTTCCCCAAACTAAAGCAAAATATTTTCTATCTATGGTTCTATTCAAAAATTGTTGGCTCAGATGACTTGCTGATTTTTCTGTTTTTGCCACAAGAAGTAACCCACTTGTATTTTTATCTATCCGGTGAACTATTCCAGCACGAATATTATTTCCGTCAAATAAAGGCGAACCTTTTAAATAAAAAGCCAAAGCATTTACAAGAGTTCCGGAAAAATTTCCAGAAGCAGGATGCACAACCATACCTGCTTCTTTATTTACAATTAATAAATCTTCATCTTCATAAATTATATTTAAAGCAATATTTTCAGGAATTAATTCAAATTCTTTCTTCGGATAAGACATAATTATGCTAATTATGTCATTTGGTTTAATTTTATAATTAGATTTTATTATCTTATTATTAACTAAAATATTGCCTCTTTTTGTGGCAGCTTTTATTTTACTACGTGAAATATTTTCTATACGACCAGCAAGAAAACTGTCTATTCGCATAGGATTTTGACCTTTTTCAACTTCTATCTTGTGATGCTCAAAAAATTCATTTTCGGTTTCTGTAAATTTCTGCATTTTTTTAATAAAAAATTTTAGTTTTTGGTAATTCTAATTTTAATTCATTTATTTTTTTTTGTGAAATTGGATTTTTTGTTAAAACAAGTTGTTTTAATTTTGTCAGCATTTTCACATCAAAAGGCATTTTTTTTATGAAATTATCACGTAAATTTAAACGTTTTAAATTTTTCAAAAGAACAATTTCATAAGGTAATTCTTTTATTTTATTTTCATGCAAAGAAAATTTTTGCATTTTTTTTAGAAGAATAATATCAGCAGGAATTTTTACAATTTCGTTAGATTTTAGATTCAATTCTTCTAAATTTTTCATCTTTCCAATTTCTTGTGGCAAAATCTTAATTTTATTATTTCCCAAATTAAGACTTTTTAAATTTTCAATATCGCAAACACTTATAGGAAACTCAGAAAAATTGTTTTTTTGAATATTTAAAAATTGCAAATTTTGCATGTTTTGCATATTCAAAGGTAAAGATGATAATTTATTTGAACTTGCGTCAAGGTATTTTAAAGATATTATATTTGTAATTTCTTGTGGCAAATTTTCCAATTTATTTTTGTTAATATATAAATATTGTAAATTCTTCAAATGTCCAATTTCTTTTGGAATTTCAAATATTTTATTATTACTTAGTTTAAAATGTTTTAAATTTTTCAAATTTTTAATTGAAATGGGCAATTTTGAAATTTGATTTTTTTCGCAATACAAAAATTCTAATTTTTTTAATTCACCAATTTTTTCAGAAAAAGAAGTTAATTTATTGTTTCCCAAATTAATTTCTTCCAAAGAAACTAAATTTTCTCCAAATTCTAAATTTTCCAATAAATTATTAGAAATATTAATTTTTTTTAAAGACTTTAAATTTGAAAAATTAGAATGTACAGAGCTAATTTTATTATCATAAATATTTAAAATTTCAAGATTTTGTAATTTACTTATTTTTTCAGAAACAGAATTTATTTTATTTTTACTTATATCTAAAATTTGTAATTTTTTACAATTAAAAATTGCTTCCGGAATAATTTCAAAATTATTTTTAGAAATATCCAATTCAATTAAAGATTTTAATTGGGAAATTTCTTCTGGCAAAGTTTTTAATCTGTTATTTCTTATAAAAAAATTTTTCAAATTTTTTAATTCGTAAATATTTTCAGGAATTTTTTTTATTCTATTGTTGTTCAAATTTAATTCTTGTAAATACGGAAGTTCAAATATTTCCATAGG
Organism: Bacteroidales bacterium; assembly: GCA_029938235.1. Taxonomy (GTDB): domain Bacteria; phylum Bacteroidota; class Bacteroidia; order Bacteroidales; family 4572-128; genus 4572-128. The sequence continues at coordinate 455 of JAOZVH010000313.1, read as the reverse complement.
AAAATTTAAAAATGCTTTATTTTTTAAATTAAGCTTATTTACTTTATCTGAATTTTTCAATGCAATTTTTAAAGAAGTAAATTCCTTAGCATTTTTTAGCTCTTCCTTATTTAATATACGTTTTTGAGAAAAAGAAATGTTTAAGATAAAATATAATAAAACAAAGAAAAAAAAATTTTTAAACATATTATTTATTTTTTAATAAATTCAAAATTAAGTTTTTTTTTATAAAAAAAATTAAAAATATTAAAAAAAATATGAAATATAAAAGAAAAGGAAAAAAATAATTAATTTTTTGGAACTTATTGAATAAGAAAAATTAAAATTATTGATAACATTATGCGTCAAGCGTGGACGCAATAGCCGTCAGTCTAAGCATATTAATTACTTGTAAATGAATAAGTTACCAATATTTCTAAAAGCTTTTATGTATTTTCTTTTCTCTAATAAAGCAT
>JAOZVH010000108.1 GCA_029938235.1 Bacteroidales bacterium | reverse complement strand
ATATTTTGAAAAAAACACAAATTTTTCACAATTTTATTATGAAAAAAATTCTCACACAAAAAAGTTCGATAGCCAAAAAATTTTTTCAAAAAATTGCAAAAATTTTAATGTTTTTATTTTGATAAAAAAAATTTTTTCAAAAAATTGTAAAAATTTTAATGTTTTTATTTTGATAAAAAAATTTTTTTCAAAAATTGCCCAAAATTTCAATGTTTTTATTTTGATAAAAAAATTAAATAAGATCTTCTACAAAACAAATTTCTATAAATGACGCTCCTTGTTTTTTTCCAAAATTACCTGCCAAAACAACTATTAAATCTTTTTCATTAAATTTTTTGTTTTCCATTAAAATCTTATGAGATTCACTAAGAAATTCCTCCGTTCGTTCTCTTTCTGTCATATAGTTTCCAATAACTCCATAAAATATTGCGACCTCTCTCATTAAACTTTTAGTATAACACATAGCATAAATTGGTTTTGTACTTCTGTATGCAACAAGGTTTCTTATTGTAGTTCCGGAAATACTATCAGCAACTATTGCCTTAGTATCTAATTTTATAGAAGCATCTACAGCGTATTCTGCTAAAAAAGAAGACGTTTTATTTAAAATAATCATTTCTAATGGTTTCTTAAAATCTCGTCTTTTCTTTTCTATTTCCATTGCAATTTTTGACATAGTTTCTACACTTTCTATAGGATATTTTCCATAAGCAGTTTCGCCACTCAACATAATTGCATCTACCCTATCATAAATTGCATTTGCAACATCGCTTACTTCGGCACGAGTTGCTCTTGGATTATTTATCATCGTATGCAACATTTGAGTTGCAATAATTACAGGTTTTCTCTTATTAAAACATTTTTCTTCTAGAAACTTTTGAATGGAAGGAATTTTTTCCGCAGGAATTTCTATTCCTAAATCTCCCCTTGCAACCATAATTCCATAAGCATACTCGAGAATTTCGTCTATATTATCAACTCCCTCTTGATTTTCTATTTTTGCAATAATTTTTATTTTACTGTTATTAATATCTAATATTTTTTGAATATTTAAAATATCATTTTTATTCCTTACAAAGGAATGTGCAATAAAATTAATATCATTTTCAATGGCAAATTTTAAAAAATCCATATCTTTCGGAGATAAAGAAGGTAAATCAATGCTAACATTTGGCACATTTATACTTTTTTTACTTTTGATAATTCCATCATTTTCTACTCTACAAGATAAATATTTTTCATTTTTATCCGTAACTAATATGTCCATTTCACCGTCGTCAATTAAAATATGATTACCAACATTAAGATCTTTTACGAAATTTTTATAAGAAACTCCAAAAGATTTTTTTCCATCGTCTAAAAAATCATCACAAGAATAAACATTAACTATTTCTCCTTTTTTAACAAAAATTTCTTTTTCAAGTTTTTTTGTTCTTATCTCTGGCCCTTTTGTATCTATAATAATTGGAATTTTTTCCGATACTTTTTTAACATTTGTTATTACTCGCAAAGCGTCTTTCGTAGTTTGATGAGCAGTATTTATTCTAACGACATTCATACCTGCTTCATATAATTTTTTCAAAAATTCTACGCTACATTTTTTGTCAGATATTGTAGCAACTATTTTTGTATTTTTTTGAAACATTTTTTTTATTAAAAATAAATTTTTTACGAAAATATGTTTTTTTTTGCAAAATATTAAATTAATTATTAAAAAAAAATTTTTTTAATGAAAAATACAAAAATATTTATTTTATTTTTTGCATTGTTTTATCTTTTTACATCTTGTAAAAAAGAAGAAAAAATGGGCTTAGAAGTTTTGCCCCAATCAGAAATTATAAAATCTCAATTTTATGATAAAACAGAGGTACAATCTTTTATAGTCGCAACTGATACTTTTAAAATTAAAAATCTTTCTAAAAGTTTAATTGGAGAATATGAAGACCCAATTTTCGGAACAAATAAGGCTGGTTTTATTACTCAGATAAATCTTTCTAAGGAAGATGTAGATTTTGGAGAAGATTTTGAAATAGATTCCATAGTTTTTTATCTAAACATAGATAGAATTTTTGGAGACAGTATAGCAGAACAAGAATTAGAAATTTATGAAATAAATAAAGATTTGGAAGATATAGATTATAAAGAAGAAGATTTTAATGTTTCTGAATTTTATAATAATGATAATTTAATAGTTTCTAAAAATATTGTATTTTTTGAAAATGAAAATTTTAATGATTCCATTGGCATTAATATGACTGATGAAAATCCAGAGTTTAAAGAAAAAATGCAAATTTTATTTTCCGACAACACAAATTTAGAAAATAATGAAAGTTTTTTAGAAAAAATAAAAGGTTTTTATCTTAAATCTACAAAAACTGGAGTTATTGCTTCGGTTAATTTATTAAATTCTTTTTCTTGCATGACTTTATTTTATAAAAACTCCGAAGATACAACTTCACATATTTTTAATATAAATGAAGATTGTATTCGTTTGAATTCTTATGAACGATATTATGAAAATACAGATTTTTTTTCGCAAATAGACGATACTTTAAATATTGCTGAAAAAATTTATTTGCAAGGAATTGGCGGTTTACGTTCCAAAATAGATTTTCCTGAATTATTTGAAAATTGGACAGATACAGGAAAAATTTGTGTTAATAAAGCAGAATTAATTTTTACAATAGATGAATCATCTTTTTTACATGAAAATTATTCTCTTCCGGATCAATTATATTTAGAAATGGTTAATGAGGACGGAATTTCAAAAATTATAACAGATTTAGAGATAACTCAAACTTATAGTTATTTTGGAGGTTATTATAATGAAGAAGATAAAACTTATAAGTTTAACATTTCCAAATACATACAAGATTTAATAGATGGAAATTATAAAACTTATGGACTTCGTTTAATGACAATTGGAAGTGCAATTTTACCACAAAGAGTTGTTTTGGAAGGAGATAATAATATTAAACTAAATTTAACTTACACAAAATTATAAAAAAAATGGCATTTTTAGAAAAAAAATTTTTTAATAAAAAAAATTAACTTAGACAAAGTTATAAAAAAAATGACGTTTTTGGAAAAAAATTTAATTTACATAAAATTATAAAAAAATGGCGTTTTTGGAAAAAAATTTTTTTTTATAAAAAATTTAATTTACATAAAATTATAAAAAAAATGGCGTTTTTGGAAAAAAATTTTTTTTTATAAAAAATTAATTTACACAAAATTATAAAAAAAATGGCGTTTTTGGAAAAAAATTTTTTTTTATAAAAAATTAATTTACACAAAATTATAAAAAAAATGACGTTTTTGGAAAAAAATTTTTTTTTCCAAAAATTTAATTTACACAAAGTTATAAAAAAAATGGCGTTTTTGGAAAAAAAATTTTTTGAAAAAAATAGCATTTTTTTTGATTTTTATTATTAATTTAATTTTTTTAAATTTGTAAAAAAAATAAAAATTTATTATGAATTTTTTGAAAAGTTTAGATATAAAAATAAAAATTCTTCTTCCTATGGTTCTAATAATTTTTGTTTATTCTGTTTTTTCTGTAAGAAATAGTATGCTTTTTTATTCAGAAAATTTAGAAGAGCAATTTTTATTTAAAAAAGAAAAACAAAAAAAACATTTTGAAAAAAATTTAGAACACATAAAAAAAGAACTATTAGAAATTGTAACATTCTTTTTGACTTTTCCCGAAACAACCGAAGCATACAAATTAATAATGAATGATACCATTCCAATAAAAAATATTTACAAAATTTTAAATGACAAATTAAATTTTTTACGAAAAGAAATTAATCAGACAGGAAAATTTAATTATGATTTTAATTTTTTTAATAAAGATGGTGCTTCGCTTCATGAATTAAAAAATTCACGACCAAATGAAACTGTAAAAATTAGAAAAAGTTTAGATTATCTTGGAGTTAGTCAGACAAAACTTTCTGGTTTAGAAATTTCTAAACGTGGACTTCGTGTAAGAGGAATATTACCTGTTTTTGTAGACGAGAAAAAAAAAAATTATGCCGGAGCAATAGAAGCATATACTTCTCTTGGTAAAGTAATAGAATTATTAAACTTAGATGAAAATGAAGAATTTGCTATTTTAGTTTACAGTAAAGAATTTGAAAATAGCGAAACATATACGAAAAGTTATGAAAATAGATATTTACCCATTTCAGATTTTTATATGGTTAATTATTCTTCTGCAAATTTTCAAACAAATAATATAGATTCTATTAGTCTTTTAAAAAGTTTTTTTGGAGAAGAAAACGAGATTTCATTAAATAAAAATAATTATTTTTATTCTTTATTTAAAATAAAAGATTTTGAAAATAAAGCCATTGCAATTTGCATTTATCAATTAAATACTCATAATATAGAAAAAAAATTTATTTCTTATAAATATAGAATACTTTTTATGACTTTTTTTGCTTTTGTAATTATAATTATTTTAATTTATATTATAATACTATTTTTTTCAAAAAAAATTCTTTTGATACAAAAAACATTAGAAAAAATTGTTAATAAAGATAGGAATATAAATAAAAGTTATTCTTCTAATGAAGACCAATTTGGAATAATTTTAAATGATTTAAATTTCATAATAAAAAAAACAAAAGATCTTGAAGTTTTTACAAAAAAAATCAAAGATGGAGATTTTAAAGCAAAACTAAGAAATTTTAATGAAAAAAATATTCTAGATAAATCTATGGTTTCTATTCAATCAGTATTAGAAAAAGCAAAAAAAGATGAAATTTTAAGAATAGAAGAAGATAAAAAAAGAAACTGGAGTATTAAAGGTTACAGCGATTTAGGAAGAATTTTAAGAGAAGATAGTGAAAATATTGAAAATATTGCTTATAATTCTTTGAAATTTTTAATAGAATATTTGAAATGTAATCAAGGAGGATTTTTTATTGTAAATGATAATAATAAAGAAAATATTTTTTTAGAGCAAATTGCATCTTATGCTTATAATAGAAAAAAATTTGTTCAAAAAATAATCAACAAAAATGAAGGTTTGATAGGAAGAGTTTATCAAGAAAGTGAAACTATTTATCTTACAGAAATTCCTAAAAACTATTTGACAATAAAATCTGGTACAGGCGGAAAATCGCCCAAGAGTATTTTGATAGTTCCTGTTATGAGGAATAATAAAATTTTTGGTATTATAGAAATAGCTTCTTTTGAAAATTTTAAAGATTTTGAAATAGAATTTGTAGAAAATTCTGGAGAAATCATCGCAGCAACACTTGCAACTTTAAAAAATAGTACGAATTTTATTTCTCTTGTTATAGATTCTATTCCTTATCCTGTTTTTTATCGAAATGGAAAAGGAATCTATATTAATTGTAATAAAGCTTTTTATGATTATATTGGGGTAAGTAAAGAGCAAATCATTAATAAAAATATTTTTGATATTTATCCTAAAAAATTAGCAAATAAATTTCATAAAAAAGATATGGAATTAATGAAATCAAAAAAGAAACAAATTTATGAATCCCAAATAGGGTATTCTGATGGTTCTTTGAAAGACGTGATTTTGCATAAAACACCTGTTTTTTCAAAAGATGGTTCTATTTTTGGAATTCTCGGTGTTATTGTTGATAATAATAAAAAAATTAAAAAATGAAATTAAGAATAAAATTACCATTAATAACAAGTATTATAGTTTTTTTATCTATTGTTCTTGTCTCCTCTTTTTTAATTTATAAATTTAAAAAAGAAACATTAGAAAATATAGACAATTTTAGAAATGAAGAGATAATAAAAGTTAAACAACACATAAAAGATATTGTTGAACTTTCTTATGAAATGATAGCTTTATCATATAGAAGTCCAGAAGACATAGAACTAATAGAACAAATTTATGGCGAATCAATTATAGAACAGTCAGCAACTTTAGATAAAGATGTTTTATTAAAAAATATACGTAATGACATTATGCGTGTTACTTTAAAAGATCTGAGGGTTTTAAGATATAATAACGGTGAAGGGTATATTTGGATAAATACATTCAATAAACCTTATAAAGTTATTATGCATCCAACAAATCCAGAGTTAGAAGGAAAATCGCTTAGTGATAAAAAATACAATATATCTTCCACCGGAGGAAATATTTATGAAGCTTTTGCAAAATTATGTAGAGAAGAAGGAGGAGGTTTTATAGAATATTTTTATGAAAAACCCGGAACTAATAGAAAGATTTTAAAAATTAGCTATTTAAAATTGTTTAAGGAAAAAAACTGGGTGATAGGTACTGGAGTTTATGTAGATAACATAGATAAAAAAGTAGAAATTAAATCAAAAGATTTAAATAATAAAATTAGCAAAATGGTTTTTATGACTTCATTTGTCAGTTTTATTTTGATTACAATTGCGATAATTGTACTTTTTAGAGTAAGTAATTCTATGACAAATGCAATATCAAAAATAAATAAACAATTACAAGAAATTTCTATGGGGAAATTTCCTGAAAATTTAGATTTAATTAGAAAAGATGAAATAGGTGAGATAAAAAAATCTGTTGATAAACTAATTTATGGGTTTAAAAATTACACATCTTTTGCAAAATCCATTGGAAAAGAAAATTTTAATGCAAAATTTGAAACTCTTAGTAAAGAAGATGAACTTGGAAATTCGCTTTTAGAGATGAGAAATAGTTTAAAAATATCAAAACAAGAAGATAAAAAGAGAACAGAAGAAGATAAAGTAAGAAATTGGATAACTACAGGTCAAGCAAAATTTTCTGAGATTTTACGTCATAATACAGATAATTTAAAATTACTTGGTGATGATATTGTTTATAATTTAATAAAATATCTTGATGCAAATCAAGGAGGTTTGTTTGTTTTCAAAGAAAATGAAGAAAGTAAAAAATTATTTATAGAGCTTCTTTCATCTTATGCTTATGATAGAAAAAAATATAATTCAAAAAAATTTGAAATTGGAGAAGGACTTATTGGAACTTGTGCCATAGAAAAAGAAAGTATTTATATAACTAATATTCCGGAAGAATATATAGAAATCACTTCTGGACTTGGAGAAGCAACGCCAAGAAATTTGCTTCTTGTCCCATTAAAAACTGAAAATAAAATAATGGGAGTTATTGAAATAGCATCTTTCAATAAAATTAAAAAGCATAATATAGAATTTGTAGAAAAGATAGCTGAAAATATTGCTTCCACACTTGTCATAGCAAAAATTAATTCCAAGACAAAATATTTATTAGAAAAATCTAAACAAACATCAGAGATATTAGTTTCGCAGGAAGAAGAAATGAGACAAAATATAGAAGAACTAAAAGCAACACAAGAAGAATCGGCAAGAAGAGAAAATGAAACAATAGGAATTTTATCTGCTGTAGATTTGGTTGTTGCAAGAGCAGATATTTCCTTAGATGGAAAAATTGTTTCTTTAAATGACGAAATGATGTTTATATTAGAAATTGAAAAAAAAGATAAAAAAATTTATAATATTAAAAATTTTGTTCCAAATAAAAATTTGCCACAGTTTAAATTAGATTGGAAAAAAGTTACCGAAGGAAGAGTTATAAAAGGAAATATTGAAATAAAAACAAGGAAAAAAAATTCTGTAATAATTACAAGAGCTTTTAGTCCGGTTATACGAAATGATGAAGTTAATAAAATTTTATTTATTGCTCAAAAAATTATTTAATAATTTTTTTTTATAAAAAAAATTATAATTTTAAAAAAAATTTATTTATAATAAAAATTATATATATGAGACGAAAATTAAAAAAGACAGAATATGTTACATATTATGGAGATTTAGATGTATCTTTATTGGAACAAATTTGGGAAAATGAAGAGGAAAATATGACAACAGAAGATTATAAAAATGATATGAAAAATTATTTGAATCTGGTTACTGCTTATAATTTTAAATTAAATTTAATAAATACTAAGTTTTTTGGATATTTTATTACCCCGGAAGTACAAGCATGGGTTGATGAAAATATTTTTACAATAACTAAAAATATTGTAGAAAAAATAGCTTTTGTTGTTCCCACAGATATTGTTTCACAAATATCCATAGAACAGACAATGGAAGAAGCAAATGCTTTGGGCTATAAAAAAGTTGCTTATTTTAATACAAATGAAGAAGCAAGAATTTGGTTATTAGGAAATAATTAAAAAAAAAAATTGGTTCTTGGAACATTTTTGTGAAATATAAATTTTTTATTTATTAAAAATAAAAAGATTATGATTCAAGCGTCCACGCTTGATTTCGTTGCATCGTCCTATAAAGCATTGATTTTTAATGTTTTAATGGCGATTTGGAATGAAAATTTTTAAAAAATATTTTGAAAAAAAACATAAATTTTTCACAATTTTTTTATGAAAAAAACTTGCATCACAAAAAGGTTCGAAGAACCAAAAATTTTTTTTAATAAAATCGTTATTTTTTTTAATATTATGAAATATACATATATATTTATTTTGGTTTTTATTTTTTCTTGCTCTGGCAAAAATGATAAAGTAATTGAAGATTACAAAAAAGCCAAAGAAGATTACAAAAAATCAATTGAAGATCTCAAAAAAATAAAGGAAGATTACAAAGCAGAAATAACTAAATTTCATTCTGGAAATTTAGGTGATACTTCTTCTATGTTAATTGCTAATCCTATAATTTTTGATTTAGTCGTAAAAACAAATTCAACAGACGAATGGGAACAAGAATGTTTGAAAAACGTTTCCGAACGAAGTTTATTTGATACTCTTTTTAAGGCTGTTTATAATGGAAGATTACAAGCATACAATTATTTTACAAATTTGCCGATGAGTATAGAAGAAATAAAAAATTTAGAAAAAAATAATGAAGAATTTTCAAGAGATAGACTTTCTAAATTGCAATTTGTTGAAAATTGGTATTTCGATTATAAAAATTTAAAAATTGGAAAAAATGTAAAATCTGTTATGCTTGCTTATGAAATTTATAATTTAGAAGGTGAGATAAGAGGTTATAAACCTCTTTTTAGAGTAAATCTTAATTAAAAAAAAGGTTTCCAAATTTGGAAACCTTTTTGGTTCTTCGAACCTTTTTGTGATGCGAGTTTTTTTTCATAAAAAAATTGTGAAAAATTTGTGTTTTTTTTCAAAATATTTTTTAAAAATTTTCATTCCAAATCGCCATTAAAACATTAAAAATCAATGCTTTATAGGACGATCCAACGAAATCAAGCGTGGACGCTTGAATCATAATCTTTATAAACCTCTTTTTAGAGTAAATCTTAATTAAAAAAAAGGTTTCCAAATTTGGAAACCTTTTTTTTAGATTTTTATAATCTTTTTTGTGAAAATTTTATTTTTAAATTTTATTTTTACAAAATAACTCCCTTTTTTTAGGAAATTTAAATTAATTTCTTCATTAGAATTTTCCTTTTGTTTTTTGAAAACAAGTTTTCCATAAATATCTGTAATAAAAATTTCTTCTATATTTTTATAATTCTTTATAGAAATACTTATATTTTCGCAGAATGGATTTGGAAAAATATTAATTTTAAATTCATTTTTTAAAATTCTTTCATTAGAAGAAAAATAATTTATTGCTGAAACAGGTAAATTCGGAGCAATTGCTTCTGGCGTAAATCCATAAGAACAAGCAAACCACATATTATTTTCCAAAATTGTCTCAGAAATTCCAACAGAATTTAAAGATAATTCAGAAAAAGAATTCCCACTCCATGTACTCCAATAATCTGGATCGCCAGCTATTCCATTATGTTCGTTAATTTCGTCATTATCAGCATCATAAATTAAATCATTTAAAAATGAACCATATTCAGAATTTTGAATATTTGCAATTAAATTTCCATCTGCTTCTGCGATTTCATTTATTAAATCTTCCATATTTTTTTCTCCATCAAAACGATAACCCCAAGCATAGGAACTTACATCTGTATTGTCTTTCCAATCTATAATAAAGACAACTTCTTTTTCACCTTCACCTATCCAAAAAATAATATCATCTTTAATAAAATCCTTAGATTGTAAAAAAAAATGGAATTTGAAAATCAATACTAAAAATATAAAAATAAATTTTTTCATTATTGTTTAATTTTTTTTAAAATTGCAAATTTAATTTTTATTTAATAATAAAATATAAAATTTTTGAAAAAAATGACAAAATTTTTTTTCAAAAAAAATGTAAAATTTTTAATATTCTTTATAATTAAAGAATTTTCTTTTCAAAAATCGTCCAAAATTTTAACATTTTTCAATTTCAAAATAAAAAAAATTTTTTTCAAAAATCGTCCAAAATTTTAACATTTTTCAATTTCAAAATAAAAAAAATT
>JAOZVH010000312.1 GCA_029938235.1 Bacteroidales bacterium | reverse complement strand
AGATTATGAAAGATCAAAAGAATATTATGAAATGGCAATAAAAATTAACCCAAATTTTGCTGAAGCTTATAATAATTTAGCAATTCTTTTAGAAAATGACCATTTTAAAGATTATGAAAGATCAAAAGAATATTATGAAAAGTCAATAAAAATTAACAAAAATGATGCTGTAGTTTATAATAATTTTGCAAATCTTCTATCAAATGAGCATTTTAAAGATTATGAAAAAGCAAAAAAATATTATAAAATGGCAATAAAAATTAATCAAAATTTTGCAGAAGCTTATAATAATTTTGCAAATCTTCTATCAAATGAGCATTTTAAAGATTATGAAAGATCAAAAAAATATTATGAAATGTCAATAAAAATTGACCCAAATTATGCTGATGCTTATAATAATTTAGCAATTTTTTTAGAAAATGACCATTTTAAAGATTATGAAAAAGCAAAAGAATATTATGAAAAAGCAATAAAAATTAACCCAAATTTTGCTGAAGCTTATAATAATTTTGCAAATCTTTTAACAAATGACAATTTTAAAGATTATGAAAGATCAAAAAAATATTATGAGAAAGCAATAGAAATTAAGTCAGATTATGCTAAAGTACATCATAATTTAGCAATTCTTTTGTTTGAAAATTTTAATTTAGAAGAAAAATCTAAATTTCATTTTCTTAAGGCAATAGAAATTTTTAAAAAACAAAAAAAAGATACAAAATTTAGTCGTTCTGTTTTTAGAAAAAAATTTGAAAAATTAGAAAATAATATTTTTATTTCCGATTTTAAAATTAATAAAGTTAGACATTTAGAAAATGTTGAAATTCCAATGGATAAAAATAAATTAAAACATTTGATTTTTACCGGAGATAATGGAAGCGGGAAAACAAGTGTTTTGGAAGAATGTAAAAATTATTTACAAAAAATATTAGAATTGCCATTGGAAAAACTTTTTTCAGAAGAAGGGAAAAAATTTTTTCTAAATCAAGAAAATGAAGTAATGCGTTTAACTTTTAATGAAAAATTATTAACTTTTCGTTTAAATTATGAAATGGGAAATTTTATTTTAAAATATTTCCCAACGCACAAAGAAAAATTTTCTTTAGAACCTATAAAAAGAATAGAAAGAGTTGTTTTTCCTTTGATAACTCCTTTGGAAACAAATAAAAAATTAAATAAAAAATTAATTTATTATCTTGTGGATTTAGATTATATTCATGCTCGAAGTTTCAGAAGACAAAGATCCATAGACGACAAAACAGTAGAAAAAGAAATTAGAAAATGGTTTGAAAATTTTGAGAAAGTTATAAAAAAAGTAGATGAAAGAATTATAGATATTGATTTGCGTTCTGACGAATATGGTTATACTTTTGAATTTACTCCGAAAGAACCAAATGAAAAATTTACTTTCGCAGAACTTTCCGGAGGTTATGCTGCTGTTTTTGACATTGTTACAGAGTTAATTTTAGAATGCTCAGCAAAATCATTATCTTATGAAGATTTACAAGGAATAGTTTTAATAGACGAGCCAGAGGTTCATCTTCATATAAAAATGCAAAAAAGATTAATGCCATTATTAACAGAAATTTTTCCAAAAGTTCAATTTATAATTGCAACACATTCGGCATTTATTTTAAATTCTATAGAAAACACTGTAATTTATGACTTGCAAAATAAAATTTTACGAAAAGATTTTTCTTCTTACTCTTACAGCGGACTTGTGGAAACGCATTTTGAAAGTGATAAGTATTCTGAAATAATAAAAAATAAATTTACAGAATATAAAAATCTTGTGGAAAAAGAGAATTGGACAGAAGATGATGAAGATATTTTAGACGACTTGGAAGACTTTTTTGAAGAAATACCATTTTCTTTAGCCTTAGAACTTAAATTAGAATTTAAAAAATTAAAATATAAAAGAATAGAAAAAGAAGATGATTAATATAAGTCGTAAAGAAAAAGAGCCTCTTTGTTTAGCAAAAGAAAAAGAGAAAGAAAAAAAAGGTTTTAAAAAAAATGGAGATTATAACTGTGAAGAAGTTAAAGAGAAATTAAAAAAGGATTTTTTGAATAAATGTTATATTTGTGAACAAAAAAAAAATACAGATTTTCAAGCTGAACATTTTAAACCTCATCAAAATAAAAATATTGATTGGAAATTTGATTGGAATAATCTTTTTTTGGCTTGTTCATATTGTAATCAAAAAAAAGGAAATAGATATAATACAGATGAAAATAACCAAATTTTAGATTGTACAAATAAAAAACATGATGTAGGAAACTGGATAAAATATGAAAAACAAAATTATCCAAAATCTGATTTTAAAATTACAGCTTTAAAAGATGATAAAATAGTTCATAATACTGTCAAATTTTTAAATGAAATTTACAATGGAAACAAAAATAAAAAAGAAAATACAGAAAATTTAAATGATTTAGTCAGTGGAGAATTAAGAAAATTATATAAATTAATAGACAAATTTTTTAAGGGAGACAAAAAAATAAAAAAAATAAAAAAAAGATTGAGCATAAAAAGTAAATTTTGTGCTTTCAAACGTCAAATTATAAAAGACAATTCAATATTTAGAAAAGAATTTGAAAAATATTTTGATTAAAAAAAATATTTTTCAAAAATATGGAAAAATTTTATGATTTTTTATAATTAAAAAAAATTTTTTGAAAAAAATGGCAATTTTTTATAATTTTTAAATCATTAAAAAAAAATTTTTTGAAAAAACGCCATTTTTTTATAATTTTTAAATCATTAAAAAAAAAAAAAAAACGGCAATTTTGCACATGTGCAAAATTCTGCGAATGTGCAGTGTTTTCACCGCACATTATTAAATTTAAAATGTTAAAATCTTGGGCAAATTATGAAAAAAAAATTTTTTTTTATTTTGAAAATAAAAAATATTAAAATTTTGGACGATTTTTGAAAAAAATTTTTTTTTATTTTGAAAATAAAAAATATTAAAATTTTGGACGATTTTTGAAAAAAAT
>JAOZVH010000311.1 GCA_029938235.1 Bacteroidales bacterium | reverse complement strand
GGAAAAAAATTTTTTTTTGAAATAAAAATACAAAAATTTGGCGTTTTTTGGAAAAATTGTTTTTTCAAATAAAAATACAAAAATTTGGCGTTTTTTGGAAAAATTTTTTTTTGAAATAAAAATACAAAAATTTGGCATTTTTTGGAAAATTTTTTTGAAATAAAAACCCAAAAATTTGGCGTTTTTTGGAAAAAATTATTTTTTGAAATAAAAATCCAAAGATTTGGCGTTTTTTGGAAAAATTTTTTTTTGAAATAAAAATACAAAAATTTTTCGTTTTTTGGAAATTTTTTTGAAATAAAAACCCAAAAATTTTTCGTTTTTTGGAGAAAAATTATTGAAAGCAAAAAAGCACATTTTATAAAAAAATGTGCTTTTAAGTACCCGGGGCCGGTTTCGAACCGGCACGATCACAATGATCACAGGATTTTAAGTCCTGCGCGTCTACCAATTCCGCCACCCGGGCTAATTAATTCCAAAAAAAATTTGAGCGAAAAACGGGACTCGGACCCGCGACCCCAACCTTGGCAAGGTTGTGCTCTACCAACTGAGCTATTTTCGCAAAAAATTAAGAACTAAACAAAAATGAAAATAAAAAAACTATTTTGTTTTGCGTTGCAAATGTAAACTCATTTTTTTAAATACCAAAAAAAAAACGACTTTTTTTCAAAAAAAATTTTTTTCTTTAAAAAATTCGTTTTTCTTTTAATTTTTGGAAAATTTATTAAAAATAACAAGAAATTTAACAAATTATTATTTTAAATTATTAAAATTTTTCATGAAAAATTTTAATAATTACATATAAAAAAATTTTTTTAATTAAAATTACAATTTTCATTATCATTTTTTCATTATTTTAATTGTTAATCTTGCAAATAATTCCATACATCTGTATGGATATTCATAAATTCCAGCATTTTATAATGGCATTTTCCAAATATTATTAAATAAATTTCTACAAGCTATTTTAAAATTTACAAATTGTTTTTGAAAAATATTAAATTTTTAATTTTTATAATTAAAAAAAATGAAAAATTTCCAATAATTTTTATTTAAAAAATACCAAATAAAATTCTCCCTATTGTTAGATAAATTATTAATCCAATTATATCATTTACTGTTGTGATAAAAGGTCCTGTTGCAACAGCAGGGTCTATTTTAAGACGATTTAAAGCCATAGGAACAAAAGTTCCAAAAGTAGAGGCAAAAAGAATTACTATAAAAAGTGATAGACTAACAGTTAATGTTAAAGCAAAAGAATCACTAAAAATTAAATTGTATATAAATATAAGAGAGGAACAAATCAAACCATTACTTAATGCAACAGCGATTTCTTTCATAACTTTTTTAAATGTGCTTTCTAAATAAATAGTTTGATTTGCAAGTCCCTGCACAACTATAGACGACGATTGCACTCCAACATTTCCTGCCATGGCAGCAATTAATGGAATAAATAATGCCAGAGACGCATTTTCAGCAAGGTCATTTTCATAATTACTCATTGCTTCCGCACCGAATATTCCTCCGATCATACCTATCAACAGCCATGGAAGTCTTGCTCTTGTAAGTAAAAAAATACTATCGTTTGGTTCAACATCTTCCGAAATACCAGAAATCATTTGATAATCTTTTTCTGCTTCTTCTTTTATAACATCTATAACATCATCTATGGTAATTCTACCAACAAGACGACCAATTCCATCTACAACAGGCAAAGCAACAAGGTCATATTTTTTCATTATATTTGCAACTTCTTCAGAACTTGTGTCAGTTTTGACAGAAATAACTTTATCATTAACAATTTCGGAAATCAATTTTGCACTTTGTGCCAGCAATAGCCTTTTTAAAGAAAGTGTACCATTTAAGATATTATCATTATTTACAACATAAACATAAAAAAGTTCATCGATTTCTTCTGCTTGTTTTCTCATTTCTTTCAAAGAATATAACAAACTCCAATTTTCATTAACAGCAATTAATTCTTTTGCCATTAAACCTCCGGCACTGTCTTCGTCATAATTTAATAGATCTACTATATCTCCGGCAAGGGAAAAATCTTCTATATGTGAAAGAACTTCCTCTTGTTTTTTTTCAGGTAATTCTCCAATGACATCAGCGGCATCATCAGAATCCATCTCATTAATAAATTGCTTTGCAATAACATCACTGGGTAAAACTTTTAAAAAACGCTCTCTATCATCTTCTTCCAATTCTATTAAAACATCAGAGGCTTTTTCTTTATCTAATAATAGATATAAAAATTTTGCCTCATCAATATTTAATTCATTATAAATTTCTGCTATATCAGCCGGATGTAAATTTAAAATTAAAGACAAAGCATCTTTTTGATTTTTTTCTTCTATTTTTATACGTAATTCATCTATATATTCACGTGTAATTTCAAATCTCATAATTTTTTGATTAAAAAAAATTTTTTTTAAAAAACGTCAATTTTTTTTTATTTTATTATAAAAAAAAATTTTTTCAAAAAATGCCAAAATTTTAATGAATTTTATAATTAAAAAAAAATTTTTCCAAAAAACGCCAAAATTTTAATGAATTTTATAATTAAAAAAAAAATTTTTTTCCAAAAAACGCCAAAATTTTAATGATTTTTAAATTATTAAAAAATTTTTTTCAAAAAACGTCAAAATTTTAATGATTTTTAATTTATTAAAAAAAAATATTTTTTTCAAAAAATGCTGAAAATTTTAATGATTTTTAAATTATTAAAAAAAATTTTTTTCCAAAAAATGCTGAAAATTTTAATGATTTTTAATTTATTAAAAAAAATTTTTCCAAAAAACGTCAATTTTTTAATGAATTTTATAATGAATTTTATAATTTATTAAAAAATATTTTTCAAAAAACACCAAAATTTTAAGATTTTTTATAATTAAAAAAAAATTTTTCCAAAAAACACCAAAATTTTAATGAATTTTATAATTTAAAAAAAAAATTTTTCCAAAAAACACCAAAATTTTAATGAATTTTATAA
>JAOZVH010000107.1:5068-10412 GCA_029938235.1 Bacteroidales bacterium | reverse complement strand
AAAAAAAATTTTTTTTTATTTTGAAATTAAAAAACATTAAAATTTTGGACGAATTATGAAAAAATTATTTTCTTATAATTAAAAAATCATTAAAAAATTGCTGTTTTCTCAAAAATTTTTTAATTATAAAAAATCATTAAAAATTGTCGTTTTTTTAAAAAATAATTTTTTAATTAATCTTAAATTTCAAAAACATAAAAATGTTGGCATTTTTTTGAAAAAATTTTTTTTAATTGAAAAATTATTTTTAATTTTGCAAAATATTTATTTGTCCATGTGGTGAAATTGGTAGACACGTCAGCTTGAGGGGCTGATATTCGAAAGGATGTGCAGGTTCGAGTCCTGTTCTGGACACAATTATTTATTATTTCACATTTTTTTTATGCGAATTTTTCTTACTGGTTTTATGGGATGTGGAAAAACTTATCTTGGAAAAATTATTGCAAAAAAGTTAAATTACAAATTCATAGATTTAGACGAATTAATAGAAAAAGAACAAAATTTATACATTAATGAAATTTTTGAAAAAAAAGGAGAAATGTTTTTTAGAAAATTAGAAAAATTTTTTTTACAAAAAACGATAAAAAATTTTAAAAATATTGTGCTTGCAACTGGCGGTGGTACAGTTTGTTTTTTTGATAATATTTCCATTATAAATAAAAATGGAATAAGTTTTTACATAAAAACAGACATAAAAATTTTAATAAAACGTTTACAAAAAGAACAAAGTAAAAGACCTTTAATAAAAAATAAATCTAAATTAGAACTGGAGATTTTTATAAAAAAAAGTTTAAAATTAAGAGAAAGGTTTTATTTGAAAAGTCATTTCATTTTTAATGAAAAATTTTTTAGGATAAAAAATAAAAAACGATAAAATAATTTATATTTTATCGTTTTTTATTTAAAATTTTTTTTCAAAATAAAAAATTATCCTAATAATGAATTCTATAATTTTTAATCCATTTTTTCGCATCTTTTTCATTATCAAAATATTTTACATCTGCAGTGCCCGTTTTATTTACATTACTGTGACTTACTTCCATAGATACTTTTGCAAATAAATTTTCCGGAATAATAAAAGCCATACATTTTATGCCCAATTTTATGATTTTTGGAAACCAAATCTTATTAATAAATTCTTTATTTCCAATCGCATAAACTTTCATATATCTTAAATCAATTATACATTTTTTTATTGAAAAAAATTTTATTAATTCAAATTCGTATTTTAAAATTTTTACAAATTCATCATACGGAATATAAGTATGCAGTACAGCATCTAATGCTATGATTTCTTTATTATAAAAAATCCTTGCAAATTCATTATCTAATTCTTTCATAATTTCTTTATTTATCAAAAGAAAACATAGGATCCCAAGGTGGTAATTTTATTGCTTTTTGCTTTAAAATTTTCAATGTTTTTTCGTTTATAAATTTTTTCAAAAGAACAACACGAAACATATATTGGTCAAACCACTCATCAGTCATAGTTAAATAACCGTTGTGTCCGCTGTTGCTTCCCCAACTATTTTCTAATAACCATTTTGTAATTTTTCCATTTTTATCAGTATCTACACCCACAAGAGCCATACCATGAGAGGAACCACTTTGAAAAGTAATTATTCTATCTTTTTTATCCATCTCAAATTTAACACCAAAAAGAGACTCATAATCATAATTATCTAAAGAAAGTAAACCTTCTTTGCTGTCAAGTTGTTTTCCAACATCACAAGAAAAATACATCGCTTCATTATCAATAATAGATTTTTTTGCAAATTCTTTTATTTCTTTTACAGGCAAATTAATATAAATCCAGTTTTGACCTTCATAAACATTTCTGTCATATTCTATTTCATACAATTTATAATATTCTCTCGAAGGGTCATCCATCAAAAGAACATAATCATTTTCATTAAAATTAACAACTTCTTTGAAAAAACTTTCCGGAGTATAATTCTTTAATTCGCTTATTTTTCCTGTTTTATCTTTATAATTCCAAGAAAATTCTGTCGGCGGCTCACCTAAATTAATGGCAAGTATTTTATAAATATCACCAAGAATTTCCAACTTTTTCATTTCTAAATCTTCTTTCTTAGCAGATTTCATACGTCGCAAAGTCAAAGCAGATTCTCTCAGTTTTTTCTTGATAATTTTTTGCATTCCGGAAGTATTTTCACTTGTGTATGTTTCTGGCATTGCAGATTTTGGAACAATACCATATTTTTTTACAAGATTTGTAAATAAATTCCAAACGCCACCATCTCCAATTGGACTTTTTAAAAGCCAATTAACCATCTTATCATCTAAATCTTTGTCTTTATTGTCAATAATTCCTTGTAGGAATAAATTTGACTTTTCCAATTGGTCGTAGAAATACAAATAATTTGTAGAAAATTCAAATTCAGAAAGATTGTATTTTTCTATAACTTTCGGTCTCAAAGTATTCATACTTGTAAACATCCAGCATCTTCCGGAGCTTTCTTGGTTTGTAATTCCTTTTACATTAACCTTATATTTAAAGTTATGGTCATATTTTCCAACAGAAAAATGATTTTTTGACAATTTTTTAATACTGTTTTTGCAAACAGCATTTGTTACAGCTTTGATATAAGGGTCGTTTTTTGAATAAGATTTTTTTATCTTTTCCAAATTTTCCTTAGAAATATCCCCTTGTCCGAAAACGAAATTAGACATAAGTATTAAAAAAAATATTGAAATAAAAATTGTTTTTTTTTTCATAAATTTTATTTTAAATTTAATTTTTTAATTATTTTTTGAATTAAAACGGCAGAAATTCCATTGGTTAAACCGAATAAAATTAATGACAATTTACTCTCTTTTTTTGATTTTGAAAATAATTTTGCTATTATTATGATAAAAATTTCATTGATAAATTCTTCGTAAGAGAAAGAAGAAGTATTTTTTCCTGTTTTTTTATCTTTTTTAACCAAATTAAAAGCACTTTTAACAAAATCAACAGCAGAATTTACAAAAAATTCTGTACTTTCTATTTCTTTTTGTAATTTCTTTTTTTCTTGCAAAAGTGTTTTAAGATTTTTTATTGATTTCATTTTTATTTTTTTTGAAAAATATATTTAACTATTTTATTTGCAATTGGATTAAATATTAATCTTTTTTTGAATATTAATAAAATTAAAATAATTAAAAAATAAAAAGCTGTAACTATAAAAAAACCCTTAGCACCGCCTATTAATAAAGCGAAACTTATAGATAATAAAAATGTAAAAAATAATAAAAATGCAAAAATAATTATACCGAAAACAATTTTGCCTAAAATTTCAGAAATTTTTTCTGCAGTTTCTATTTTTAAAATTTCTATCTTTTTTTGGATATAATCATTAAATTTATCTACCATATTTGTTTTTTTTATTTTTTTACAAAGATAGTTTTTTATAAATTATAAAAAAAAAAAATGAAAAAACGACCAAAATTTTAATGTTTTTTTTTAATTTCAACAATAGAAAATAGATATAAAATTATATTTGTAATCTTGAAAATTTTTAAATAATTCAAAATTTAGCTATTAATTTTTTAAAGATAAAAAAATAAATTATAGATATATAAATCATTAATAATGAGGAATTAAAAAATAATTTTAAAATTTCATTTTTTATATCTGAAATGAAAATTTGATTTAAAAAGAATAGGATTAAAGTTATTGTGAAAAGCACAAATATTTTTTTTAAATCATATTTAATTGGAAAATATTTTTGTCCAAGAAAATAAGAAGAAATCATCATTAAAAAATAACAAATTAAAGTAGCATAAGCAGAACCAAGATAAGAAATTTTAGGAATTAAAATAAAATTAAAAATAATTGTAATTATTGCTCCAAAAATAGATAAATAAGCACCGAATTTTGTTAAATCATTTAATTTGTACCAAATTGATAAATTAAAATAAATTCCTAAGAATAAATTTGCCATTAATAAAATTGGAACAATTTTTATCCCTTCGCGAAATTCTTCGCCAATAAAATTTTGGAAAAAATCTATATATAAATTTATTAGCAAAAAAATAAATAAACCAAAAATTATAAAATAAGTCATCACTTCGCTATATAATTTTTTTGAATTTTTATTTTTTGCTTC
This sequence comes from Bacteroidales bacterium, assembly GCA_029938235.1. GTDB lineage: Bacteria > Bacteroidota > Bacteroidia > Bacteroidales > 4572-128 > 4572-128. The sequence continues at coordinate 6,300 of JAOZVH010000107.1, read as the reverse complement.
TGAAAAAAAGAAAGGTTCGGCGGCAAAACGAAATGTTTGTATGAATAAAGTCATTAAAATTGCCAATTTATAATTTGCACCGTAAATTCCAATTGCGGACATAATATTTTCTTCTAATAAATTTTTCAATAAAATTCTGTCCATCATTTCATTTATTGTTCCCGCTGTTCCGGCGATTAATAAAGGAGAAGAATAGATTAAAATTTTTTTTAATAATTTAAAATCTATTTCATTTTTTTTATTGAAAACTTTAAAAATAAAATTTTTAAAAATTTCCGGAGCAAGCAAAAGCAAAGTGAAAATACTCGCTATTAAATTAGAAATAAAAATATAAGCAACTCCAAGATTTCCGAAATAAAAATATTTTATAAAAGAATCATTATTGTTTTCTAAAATTTTTGGACACAAAATCAAAAAAAATATATTTAAAAATATTGACATTGCAATATTTGTAGATTTTATGAGGGCAAATTTTATTGCTTTATTTTCATAACGCAATTTTGCAAAAGTTATTGAAGTAAAAACATCTATGGAAATTATACAAATAAAAAAAATTATATATTCATGATTTTCATTATAATTTAAAAAATTTGCTATTTTTCTTGAAAAAAAAATTGATAAAAATAAAAAAATAGAAGTTGTTGTTAAAATAACAAAATTGGACGTTTGATAAACTTTATTTAGATTTTTTTTTGTTGCAAAACGAAAAAAACTTGTTTCCATTCCATAAGTCAAAATCACAAGAAAAAAAGCTGTATAAGTATATAATTCTACAACTATTCCATATTCTTCTGTTAAAAAAATCCGAGTATAAAGCGGTACTAAAAGATAATTTAATAATCTTCCAACTATAGAACTCAAACCATAAATTGCTGTTTGTCCAGCTAATTTTTTTAAAATATTCAATTTAAATATAAATAAATTTTTTCAAAAAACGTCAATTTTTTAAAATTAAAAAAAAAATTTTTTTTTCAAAAAAACGATGAAATTTTAATGATTTTTTATAATTAAAAAAAAATTTTTTTTCAAAAAACGGCAATTTTTTATGGTTTTTTAAAATTAAAAAAAAATTTTTTTCAAAAAAACGGCAATTTTTTATGGTTTTTAAAATTAAAAAAAAAATTTTTTTCCAAAAACAGTCAATTTTTTTATGATTTTTTATAATTAAAAAAAAAATTTTTTTTCAAAAAAACGGCAATTTTTTATGGTTTTTAAAATTAAAAAAAAAATTT
>JAOZVH010000107.1:0-4968 GCA_029938235.1 Bacteroidales bacterium | reverse complement strand
TTTTCCAAAAACCGTCAATTTTTTTATGATTTTTTATAATTAAAAAAAAAATTTTTTTTCAAAAAACGATGAAATTTTAATGATTTATTTAAAATAAAAAAAATTTTTTTCCAAAAACCGTCAAAATTTTTATATTTTTACACCAAGCACAAGAACATCATCAATTTGCTCTGTATTTTTTTTCCAATTTTCGAAAGTTTCATTTAAAATATTTTTTTGTTCTATCATAGTTCTATTTTGATTTTTATGCAAAACTTCTTTAAATTGTTTCCTCATAAATTTTCTCCCTTTTTCACCACCAAATTGGTCTAAATAACCGTCAGAAAACATATAAAGTAAATCATTTTTTTCCAATTGAAAAACGTGATTTGTAAAATCTTTTTCTTTACGGTAAATACCAATTGGTTGTCTATCTGCCTTAAATTCAATGAGTTCATTATTTCTAAAAAGATAAAGTGGATTATTTGCACCAGAAAATTGCAATTCATTTTTTTTTGTATTAATTATACAAAGCGCTAAATCCATACCATCTTTTATTTCGTTTTCATCTTGTCTTAGAGAAATTTTAATTTCTTTTCTTAGCTCGTTCAAAATCTGATTAGATTTTTTTATTTCTTTTTTTCTAACAATTTCATTTAGTAAAGAAACTCCAAGCATACTTACAAATGCTCCGGGAATTCCGTGTCCGGTGCAATCTGCCGCAACAAATATCAAATATTCATTAATTTTTTTTGCCCAATAAAAATCTCCGCTAACTATATCTTTTGGTTTAAACATTATAAAATATTCGGAAAAATTATCTTCGAATAAATTCATATTAGGCATAATTGCATTTTGTATTCGGCTGGCATAATTTATACTGTCTCGTATTTGTTTATGACTTTCTTCTATTTTATTCTTTTGTTTTGTTATTGAATTATTTGCGTCTTTAAGATGTTCTGCTTGAACTTGTATTTCCTCTTTTTGTTGATTAATTTCTACATTTCTTTCGAAAAGAATTTCATTTGCTTTTTTTTGTTTTTCCTTGCTTTTGAAAAAAATAAATGCAAGTATTATCATTAAAATTAAAAAAATAATAATAGAAAACACAAGTATTTTCTGTTTTTGAATTATTGCGTTATCTTTTTCCTTATCTTTTTGAAGCAATTTTATTTCTGCTTCTTTTTTTTCTGTTTTATATTTCTTATCTAATTCAGCAATTTTACTTACTGATTCTTCTTCATTTATAGAATCCTTATAAAATATTACTTTTTCAAAACTTTCCATTGCATTTTTAAAATCTTTCTTTTTTTTATAAAAACTATAAAAAGCATTATAAAGATTTTTATATAAAGTATTCATTTTTAATTCTTCTGCAAGTTTGAGGCTTCTGTCAAGAAAAATTTTAGCTTCATTAAATTTACCCATTTCTATATACACACTACTGAGATTAATATATCCAAAACATATTTCATATTTATTTGATGTTTTTTCTCTTAGTGGAATAGTTTTTTCCATATAAAAAGCCGCTTTTTCTAAATCTCCAAATCTGTGATATAATGTTGCTAAGTCATTATATGAATATACTATGGAACCGTCTTTTAAAATTTCTTTAATTTTCAAAGAGCGTTCATAATAATAAATTGCCTTTTGAAAATTATTTTTTGAATTATAAATATTTCCTAATTCATTTAAACTTGTAAAATAAGTTGATGACATAGTATCTTTCTCATTCTTTAAAGATAATTCAAAATATTCTTTCGCTTTTTCTTGATTTGTTCTTCTCATTCCAAAAGCAAGAAACATGTAAATTCTCGAAATTTGTTTTGTAATTTTATTTTTTTCTGAAAACCTTAAATTATCAAGTAAAATTTCAACAGATTTATCGTCCTCTCCAAGATATGTATAATAATATCCAGCCCAGTTCATATAATTAATATAATTCTCATATTTTTTTTGTCCTTTAAAAATATCTGCAATTTTTTTATAATAAAATATTATAGAATCAAAGTTGTTTAATTTTCTATATATATTTGAAATGTTGGAATATCTATAAATTAAAATATTTTTATCTTTAATATTAAGATATTTTTTTGCTTTTTTTAAATATTCATAAGATATGGAAGTGTCTTTTTTTTCATTAAATTTATTGAATAATTTAATTGTAATGTCAAATTTTACAGAATCATTATTTTCTTTTTCTAAAAGGTTTTTTAAAGAATCTATTTCATGTTGTTCTTGTGAAAAGGACGAAATGAAGAAAAAAATTATAAATAATATTGTTAAAAATATTTTCATTTTTTTTTAATTTAAATTTTTTTTAAATTTGCATAAAATAAATAAAAAATGAAAAAAAAAATATTTAATTTATTAGGTAAAATTGATAAGTTTAAAAGTAATCATAAAGAAGAAATTGAGAATTTTAGGATTAAATTTCTCAGTAAGAAAGGACATATAACAGAACTTTTTGATGAATTTAAAAAAATTCCTTCAGAAGAAAAAAGAGAAGTTGGTAAAATTCTTAATGAATTAAAAAATCAAGCATCTGCAAAAATAAAATTTTTAAAAAAGAATTTAAAAGATAAGTCTTCTAAGGAAAAAAAAGAATTTGATTTAAGTTTAGAATCTACAAATTTTATTGGTTCCCGACATCCTGTTTCTATCATTCAAAATGAAATTTTGAATATTTTTAATAGGCTTGGTTTTACTGTTTCTGATGGTCCAGAAATTGAGGATGATTGGCATGTTTTTTCTTCTTTAAATTTTCCAAAAGAACATCCTGCACGCGATATGCAAGATACTTTTTTTATAGAAAAAAATCCAGATATTTTGCTTCGTACACATACTTCTTCTGTTCAATCTCGTATGATGGAAAATAATAAACCTCCGATACGTACTGTTTCGCCCGGACGTGTTTTTAGAAATGAAGCAATTTCCGCACGTTCACATTGCATTTTTCATCAGCTTGAAGGTCTTTATATTGCTGAGGACGTTTCTTTTGCTGATTTAAAACAGACTCTTCTTTATTTTGCAAAAGAGTTTTTTGGCGAAAAAACAGAAATTCGTCTTCGTCCTTCTTATTTTCCTTTTACCGAACCTTCTGCAGAAGTAGATGTAACTTGTTCCATTTGTGAAGGAAAAGGTTGTAATGTTTGTAAATATACAGGTTGGTTAGAGATTCTTGGTTGCGGAATGGTTGATCCAAATGTTTTGGAAAATTGTAAAATAGACAGCGAGAAATATACAGGTTTTGCTTTTGGTATGGGAATAGAAAGAATTGCGATGTTAAAATATCAAATTAAAGATATTCGTTTGCTTTTTGAAAATGATATTCGCTTTTTAAAACAATTTTAAAAAATTCAATTTATGAAATTTTTTTTAATTTTTTGCTTATTTTTTCAAGTTTTCAAAATTTATTCTCAGAATGAAAAATTATCTGGATATGAAAAAATTTTAATTAGAAGTGGAATGGTGGATTTATGGAATGTAGACAGCACAATTAAAGTTTTTTTGAGATATTCTACAGACGATAATTTTCTTGGTGCTGATATGTATGGAGATTTTATAAAATGTTATTTACAAAAAGATGTTGCAGAGAAGTTAAAAAATGCTCAAAAACTTTTGAAAAAAAAATTTCCTGAATATAGTTTACTTGTTTATGATGCTGTTCGTCCGGTAAGTATTCAACGTTTTATGTGGGATATGTGTCAATTACCCATAGAAGAGAAAAAAAAATATTTGGCACATCCAAATTCTTTTTCTGTTCATAATTACGGTGCTGCAGTGGATTTAACCATAGCAGATAAAAACGGTAAAAAATTAGATATGGGAACAGAATTTGATTTTTTTGGTGAATTATCTCAGCCTTGTAAAGAAAAACGATTTTTAAAGGAAGGAAAACTAAGTCAAAAACAAATTGATAACAGGCTTTTATTAAGAAAAACTATGCAAAAAGCTGGTTTTTACAGTATTAGAAAAGAATGGTGGCATTTTAATTCTTGCTGGATAGATGAAGCAAAAAAAAAATATACAAGAATAGAAAATCATTTTATAAAAGATTCGCTAGAAAATGAAAGTCTCGAAGAATTTTTTAGAAAAAAAAAAATCGTTTATAAAGTACAAATTCTAACATCTAAAAAAAAAATTCCTGAAAATGATAACTTATTTGGCTATTGGAAAGTGTTTCGTTATTTTCATAAAAACTTGTATAAATATACAGTAGGAGAATTTTCTAATTTAGAAAAAGCAAGAAAATTTATGAGGAAACTTAGAAAATCTGACTTTAAAAATGCCTTTATTGTTGTTTTCATTGATGGAAAAAGAAATTGATTGAATAAAAAATTTGAATTTTTTTATTTTAAAATTTAGACGTTTTTTGAAAAATTTTTTATAGAACCTTTTTGTAAAAAAAATATATTTTATTAAAAAAATATGAATGCAGAAATTACATTTCATTTTTTCAATTTAATTCAATAATAGGTGATAATCAATAAGATTTTTAATATAAATTTCAAAGAAAATGATAATTAAAAATGTAAGTTAAATTCTCAATTTTAAATAAATAAAAAAAAATTAAAAATTTCTTGCAAAAAATTTGCAAATATAAAATTTGTGATTATATTTGCACCGAATATTAAAGAAGATATTTCTTTTTTATACAAACAGGGCAAGTCTTGTACGACCAGCTCCTGCTAAATTCCCCCAGGACTTGATGGTAGCAAGGGTAGGTGGTTGAGCGGTGCGAAGCAAGTAACTTGCCTTTTTAAATTCATAAAAAAATACAAAATTTTTATCATTTTTTTTATTTAAAAATCATAAAAAAAATTGCCGATTTTTTGAAAAAATTTTTAAATTACAAAAAACATTAAAAAATTGTCGTTTTCTTGAAAAATTTTTTTTTTTATAAATTATAAAAATCATTAAAAAATTGCTGTTTTTTTGAAAAAAATTTTTTTTAATTTTGAAAATCATTAAGAAATTGCCGATTTT